>CAZTPJ010000004.1:0-19659 GCA_964614515.1 uncultured Phycisphaeraceae bacterium
GCCAGCGCGGGCTTGAGCACGTTGCTCGCGTCGATGGCGCCCTCGGCGCCGCCCGCGCCAACCAGCGTGTGCAACTCGTCGATGAACAGCACGACGTTCTTGGCGCGGCGCACCTCGTTCATCACGGCCTTGATGCGCTCCTCGAACTGCCCGCGATACTTCGTGCCCGCGACCATCATCGCCAGGTCCAGCACGACGATGCGCTTTTCGTGCAGAATCTCGGGCACTTCGCCGGAGATGATGCGCTGCGCCAGGCCCTCGACGATCGCCGTCTTGCCCACGCCCGCCTCGCCCAGCAGCACCGGGTTGTTCTTCGTTCGACGGCAGAGCACCTGCACGACGCGTTCGATTTCGTTCATGCGCCCGATCACCGGATCGAGCGTGCCTTCCTTCGCCAGATCGGTCAGATCGCGCCCGAAGGAATCGAGCGCGGGCGTCTTGCTCTTGCCGCGTCGGCCTTCGGTCCCCGCGGCCGGTCCGCCGCCTCCGCCGCCCGCGCTGGCCATGCCGCCTTCGGATGCGCCTTCGCCTTCGGAGGAACTCGCGCCGAGCAGGTTGAGCACTTCCTCGCGGACCTCTTCGAGTTTCAGGCCTAAATTGCGCAGGACATTGGCCGCCACGCCGTCATGCTCGCGCAGCAGGCCCAGCAGCAGGTGTTCCGTGCCGACGTAGTTGTGGTTCAGGTTGCGGGCCTCTTCGATGGCATACTCGATGACCTTCTTCGCCCGCGGCGTCTGCGGGAGTTTGCCCATCGTGACCATCTCAGGCCCGGCCTTGACGAGTTTCTCGACTTCGAGGCGCACCTTGCGCAGATCGACATCGAGATTCTTCAGGACGTTCGCCCCAACGCCGGAACCTTCCTTGACGAGACCCAGCAGGATGTGTTCGGTCCCGATGTACTCGTGGTTGAATCGCTGGGCTTCCTGATTCGCCAGCGCCATCACCTTGCGTGCTCGGTCCGTGAATCGTTCAAACATGTCTGGCCCCTTGTGTTGGCCGTCGAAAGCCGACGGCGCGGGGTGTGAGTTCCCTCATACGTGGATTCGTGCGCTTGCGATGCCGGGATGCGATCAAGCGATTGAATCCACCGTGTCTCATGGTAGGAGACGCTACTTCATTCCACGATGTTCGCGCATTTGGCGAACAAAGGCTAACCCTTGAATCGGCGACGCACTGTCGCCGTTGCAACGGTATCGGCTGCGAGCACCATGCCAGTTTTGGCCACAAGCCACAAAGGCCAAAAGTGCCATTCCCGCCTGTCAGGCGAGTCGGGTGGGATGCCTCATCCCACGTTTACGCAGGCGGCCTTTCACGACCATGCCAAAACGGCACAGCGCGAATCCCCGCACGCGACGTGAGTCGAAAGCCCGGGCCTAACGGCTCCGACACACGCGCCGATTGCGCCAGTCGCCGCGGCAGCGCCGCATCGACGCACAGCTCCTTCGCGAAGTGCATCAACGGCGCGACCGATGGCAGCGTGATGCCCGACGCCACGGCCATCGAATTTTCACGAACCTCCGCTTCCGCCGCGCACAGTCGCCACGGATCATGCCAGACGCGACCAGCGTAAATCGCGCCGCGACGATCGGCGGCGTAGAGCCAATACCGTTCCGTCAAAAAGTGTTCGAGCGTGCCCGGCTGTGTGGGGTTTGCGGCTCCGACGGCCCGGTACCGGGCTTCAAACCGCGAGTTTGAGTCTGTGCGTCCGAGCCTTCGCGATGAATACTCGATCCACCCATCGCGTGCATGGCGCGCCGACATCCGCGCATCGCGATAGTTGAGGTGAAACAGGGATCTCGCGACGCGCACGGCGACTCGCGAGGCCGCGTCAAGACTGAAAAACCACACACCCGGGCCAGGTCGAATCGCCGCACCGCCACGCCCGGGAATCACCAATCCCGGCGCGGGCGTGACATAAGTGCGCACGTTGAGTTCAGGGAACGCGGAGAGGCCGGGGATCGGCGGCGCGCGGCGAGCACGAATGCCGGACATGGTGAACGGGACGACGCCGACCCACGCCTGACCCTGAAACGTGTCGACGAGCAGGCCGTGGGGCAGCAGAGCCTGGAGTGTGATTGGCTCGATTGGCCAATGCAGAAAGAGCAGATCGTGCCAGCGCATGACCATCGCGCCACGCGAGCCGACGCGGTATGAAGTGGCGGAATCGCCGTCCGAGGACTTGAGAATCCCGGGTGTCACCGCTATTAACCTATCCGCGCCGCCCGTATGTCGCAGGGGGTTTGATCGACGCCGGAAACCGATTCGCCGGGCATCCATACGAGGGAGGGCCATGATTGAGATCAAGGACCTGACAAAACGATTCGGACCGATCCTGGCCGTGGATGGAGTGACGTTCGCCGTTTCTCCCGGAGAAATCCTTGGGTTTCTTGGGCCGAACGGTGCGGGCAAGTCCACGACCATGAAGATGGTGACGGGGTTTCTCGCGCCGACGCGCGGCACGGCCGTGGTGAACGGACACGATGTCGTGCGCGACCCGCAAAGCGTCAAGGAATCCATTGGGTATTTGCCGGAGGGAGCGCCGGCGTACCCGGACATGACGCCCGAGTCGTTTCTGCGATTCGTCGCGGAGGTTCGCGGCTTCAAGGGGCCAGCGCGGCAGGCGCGGGTCGACCGCGCGGTTGAACTGGCGGACCTCAACGAGGTCTATCGCCAACCGATCGACACGTTGAGCAAAGGGTTCAAGCGTCGCGTGGGTCTGGCGCAGGCGATTCTGCATGATCCCCCGGTGCTCATCATGGATGAGCCGACGGATGGACTTGATCCGAACCAGAAGCGTGATGTTCGGCGCTTGATCCGCCAGATGGCCGAAGCCCCCGCCGGTACAGGGGGGGGGACTGGTGGGCGTGGCGATGAGTGTGGGGCCAAGGCGATCATCCTCAGCACGCACATCCTTGAAGAGGTGGAGGCGGTGTGTACGCGCGTGGTGGTCATCGCGCGGGGACGCATTGTCTTCGATGGTTCGCCGGAAGAGTTCGCGGCGCGGTCACGGCATCATCAGGCCGTGTATCTCGAAGTTCGTGTGGGGGGCGTGGACAAGCCCGACGGCGTGCTGGCGGAGATTTCGGGCCTGGCGCATGTTCGAGAAGTTGAGCGATTGGCGGCAGCGCGCGCGGGGATGCTCGCGTGCATGGTGTTCCCCAAGAAGGGTCAGACGGTCGCGGCCGATCTCGCACGCCATGCGCGGCAGAAGGGGTGGGAAGTCGATGCCCTCCGCGTTGAGCATGGGCGGCTTGATGATGTGTTCCGAGAGATGACGCTCGGGGCTGATGGTGGTGGGCGGAAGGGGGCGATGGGGGGGCGATCATGAGCGAATCAGGAGCCGATCGCGCGAGCGATCGAATCGAGCAGGCATCGACTCCCACCTCCGCCGCGGCCGCCACGTTATTCGCCCCCGCGTCGTCCAATCCAAGCCTCGCGTCATCAGTGCGCTGCGCCTGGGCGGTGTTCAAGCGGGAGTTCGGCGGATACTTCGCGACGCCCGTGGCCTATGTCTTCATCGTGATCTTCCTCTTCCTCACCGGTGTGTTCACGTTCAACTTCGGCCGGTTTTATGAACTCGGGCAGGCGAATCTGGGGGCGTTCTTCGCGTGGCATCCGTGGCTGTATCTGTTCCTGATTCCCGCGATCTCGATGCGATTGTGGGCGGAAGAGCGCAAGAGCGGAACGATCGAACTGCTGATGACGCTGCCGATTCCGCTGTGGGCGGCCGTGGCCGGCAAGTTCCTCGCCGCGTGGGCCTTCGCGGGCGTGGCGCTGGCGCTGACGTTTCCCATGTGGATCACGGTGTCGTTCCTAGGCCAGCCGGATCACGGGGCGATCCTCACGGCCTATATCGGGAGTTTTCTGATGGCCGGGGGCTTCCTCGCCATCGGCGGCGCGATCTCCGCGATGACGCGGAGCCAGGTGATCGCGTTCGTGGTGAGCGTGGTGATCTGCTTTGGGTTCCTCATCAGCGGGTATCCGCCGGTGATGGACGCGATGACCGGTTGGGCGCCCAGGTGGCTCGTCGATGCGGTGGCGTCGTTCAGTTTTCTGACGAACTTTGGCGACATCGCCAAGGGCGTGATCGACCTGCGGGACCTCGTGTACTTCCTGAGTCTGATGGCGCTGTTTCTGTTCATCAACGCCGTCGTGATCGACCTGAAGAAGGGGACGTGATGGAGGGCTTGTCATCATGAACACGCGACTGCTGAGCGCGGCCGCGATTCCCATCGCGATCGCGCTGTTTCTGGCCGTCAACGTGCTGGCGTGGAGCACGCTGCGCACGGCGCGATTGGACCTGACGGAAGGGAAGATTTACACGCTGTCGGATGGCTCGCGTCGCATCGCGAGGGAACTCTCCGAGCCGGTGAAGTTGACGTTGTTCTATTCGCAGCGTGCGGGCAACGCGGACCCGGGGATTCGTGCCTATGCCGTGCGCGTGCGCGATCTGCTTGATGAGTACGTCCGCGCCTCGCGCGGCCGGATCACCCTCGAAGTCGTTGATCCCGAGCCATTCACCGACGAGGAAGACCGCGCGATGCAGGCGGGGATCGCGGCGATTCCGATGTCCGGCGGCGGCAACCTCTACTTCGGCCTGCTCGGCACCGGGCCGACCGATGAGCGAGAGGTCATCCGCCTCTTCGATCCGTTGCAGGAGCACTTCCTCGAGTATGAAATCAGCCGCATGATCCACATGCTGTCACGCCCGGATCGCAAGGTCGTGGGCGTGCTTTCCACGCTGCCGATCGCCGGCGGCTTTACGTTCGCGCAGGGTCAGCCGCGCGAGACGCCTCCCTGGCAGATTCATGCACAACTGGGCATGTTGTTCGACGTTCGCGATCTTGAAACGACGATCGCGGAGATTCCGTCGGACATTGACGTTCTTGTGGTTGTGCATCCGAAGGAACTGCCCGAGGCCGTGCAGTATGCGATTGATCAGTACGTGCTCGGCGGCGGGCGTGCGTTGATTTTCGTGGATCCGCACTCGGTTGTGGATGTGCCGATGGATGCGCAGAATGAACTGCAGGCGATGCTCGCGCCCAAGGCGTCGGGCCTGCCGAAACTGTTCGACGCGTGGGGCATCGAACTTGTCGCCGATCGCGTCGCGGCCGACCTGACCCACGGCCAGCCCGAGCCACAGCAAGGGCAGCGCGGCGAGCCGATCCGAAACCCGGTCTGGGTTGTGCTGCCGGCGGAGAACATGGATACCGACGACCCGGTGGTGGGCAACGTGGGACTGCTGAGTTTTCCGCTGCCCGGGGCGCTTCGCGCGAAAGCGGGGGGGGAAGGCGCGACGACCACATTCTCATCGCTCGCCTTCACCAGCGACACGTCGATGTTGATTCCGGTCGAGCGCGTGCGATTCCCCGATACGCGGGAACTGGTCGGCTCGTTCGTATCGCTTGAGGAACCCCTGACGATCATCGCGCGCGTCTCGGGGCCGGTGAAGACCGCGTTTCCCGATGGTGCGCCGCCCCCGCCGGTGTCGCTCGATGAGTCGGCCCCGGCCGGGTTCACCGGTGAGCATCGCGCCGAGTCCGACGGCCCGATCAACGTGATCGTCGTGGCTGACGTGGATATGTTGTTCGATGCCGTGTGGGTGCGCGAGCAGACGCTTGGCAACATCGTCCTTGGGTATCGGAAACTCGCGGGCAACGGCGACTTCGTCGTTGGCGCGGTGGATCATCTCGCGGGGTCGTCGGACCTCATCAGCATCCGCGCCCGAGCGAAGTTCACACGCCCGTTCGATCGCGTCGTGAAGATCCGCAACGAGGCGGAGGTCAAGTACCTCGCCGAGCAGAAGGCCCTCGAAGCCAAGGCGGCCGATGCGCAGCGACGCATCACCGAACTCCAGCGCGAACGCCCCGGCTCGGGCGATCTCATCCTCAGCCCAGAACAGCAGGCCGAACTTGATCGGTTCAACGAAGTTCTCGTGGACACGCGGCGGGAACTGCGAAGACTTCAGCGCACCATGCGGCGCGACATCGAGAGTCTCGGACTCACGCTCAAGTTCGTGAACATCGGGTTGATTCCGCTGGTGGTGACGTGTGCGGCCGTGACGCTCGGCGTCTATCGCGTGCGTCGCCGCCGGGGTCGTGTGACATCGGAAGGGGGCCGATCGTGAACACGAAGGCTGTGGTGATTCTGTTGATCGTGACGGTGGTGATCGGTGGGCTTGCGGCGTTTGCGCTGGTTCGCAGCGGACAAACGGGCGTGAACGATCCGCCCGTGCGTGTGCTGCCCGCGCTGGCAAACCGCATCAATGATGTGGCGGGCATTTCACTTCGCAAGGGCGCGGAGAGTCTCACCATCACACGGCGGGGTCAGCAGTGGGTCGTTGATGATCTCGGCGGCTATCCCGCGACGTTTGAGAGCGTCAAGGAACTCATCGTCGCGGCGAGCGAACTCAAAGCGCTCGAGCCCAAGACTCGCACGCCGGAGTTATACTCGCGCCTCGGCGTTGAAGACCCGGGCGAAAACGCCGCGTCAACACTGCTGACCTTCACCGATGCGGACGGCGGGGCGCTCGCCTCGATCATTGTCGGCAACCAGGGTCCGGCCGGCGCGGGGGGGTCAGCCGCGGCGATGTCGCTCTTCGTTCGCGTCCCGGGCGATGCGCAGTCCTGGCTGGCGCAGGGCCGACTCACCACAAGCACCGATCCGATGACATGGGTCACGCGCGACGTGATCTCCCTCGACAACTCGCGCGTGCATAGCGCCACGATCACTCATGCCGACGGTGAGCAAGTCGTGCTGTCGCGTGCGGCCGCGGAAGTCGCGAACTTCTCCCTCGCCGATGCGCCGCCGGATCGCCCGCTGCGCCCGGCGGGCACGATCAACGCTTCCGCCCAGGCGCTCTCGTTCATCAGCGCAGAGAACATCAAGACGGCCGCGGAGTTCGAATGGGATGGTGCGGAGGTGGTCACGGCCGAATATCGCACGTTTGATGGCCTGCTGCTGACCGTGCGGTCGATGCAGGTTGACGAGGTGTGGTGGATCAACATCACAGCCTCGGCGACGCAACCGTTGGAGGGTCAGCCCGCGGCCGAAGGCGATGTCACGCAGGAGGCTTCGGATCTTCACGCGCGGCTTTCGCCGTGGGCCTTTGCGGTGTCATCGTTCAAGGCGGAGCAGATGCGTCGGCGCATGAAGGACATGCTGCAGCCGTCAGCCCCGCCGACGAGCGACACGCCCGCGCAGCCCGCCGTGGAACTGACACAGCCGCCGAGCATGTTCGGCCCGACGGGCGGTGGGTGAGCCGATGCCGGTGAATCATCCGCTGGTGACGGTTGCCTTTGTGACGCTGCTCTTCGTCGGCGTGACGCTGTTGTCTCGCGCGATCATCCGTCTGATGATGCGCCGCATCGACAGGTTGTATCCGCCTTCGACGCCGGCCGTGGACGCCGTTCGCCGAGGAGGCCAGTCGTTCAGTTTCGGCCCGGTCAACGCGACGATGTCGATCCATGTGGCGGCGGACGAATCGCACCTGCATCTCACGCCGATTTCGCTGCTTCGGCTGTTCGGCATGCGCTCGATGAGCATTCCGTGGGAGGCGATCGAGGTGCATTCGGCCGGGCGATGGTTCACGACGGCGAAGATCGCGGGCGTCACCGTGCGCGGGCCGTCATGGTGCCTGCGACTGGCGGAACACGACCCGGCCAGCAACCCCTGACGGTCACCACCGCGCACTCAGCACCCAGCACTGGCGGGCAAGCCGCCAGTGGCACACGGAACGATGCACTCAGCACTCAGCACTCAGCACCCAGCACTCTCTCTCACACCTGCGACAGATCGCGCGACGCGGGATCGGTGCTCGTTCCGTTGGCGCTACCGATGCCGATGGCCGTGAGGTGATCGCGCCACGCTCGCTCGTGCGTCTGCCAGAAGTGTTCAAAGGAGTGTCGGATGGAAAACGGCTGCATGGCCGCGTGGGCATCGACGCCCATGCGACGACGAAGATCGGCGTTGGCGATGAGTTGCATGATGCGATCGACCCAGGGTCCGGCGTCCGCGGCCGTGAGCACATAGCCCGTCTGCCCGTCGCGCACGACTTCCTTTGGTCCGCCGACATCGGTGACGAGCACGGGCAGGCCGGACGCCTGCGACTCCATGACGACCTGTCCGAGCGTGTCGGTGACGGACGGGAAGACGAACATGTCGCTCGTCGAGTACATCGCCGAGAGTTCCGCGCCGTGGCGGAAGCCGAGGAACCGCGCCGAGGCGCCCTTGAGGTCCTGCTCCATGCGCGGGCGATATGGACCATCGCCGATGAGGATCAGTTCCGCGTCAAGCCCGGCCGTCATGCAGCGGCGTGAGACCTGCTTCCAGATCTGCGAGAGGAAGGGCATGTTCTTTTCGACGCTGATGCGTCCGACATAGAGCACCTTGACGCTGGTGGGGCTGACGCCCGGGCATCGCGACCAGATGGTCTTGTCGGCGAAGCGCGGGTGGAACATGTCCACATCCACGCCCGGCATGAGCGAGCAGACGCGCGAACGGTCGATGCCCAGTCGCGTCACGGCCGTGACGTAATCCTCGCTTCGCGTGAAGATCGAGTGGAACGGGGCGTAGAACATGTGCATGAATCGTTCGGTCATCCATGTGAAGGCGTGATCGTCAAAGAGGTGATCGACATACGCGGGGAAGTCGGTGTGATAGACGCCCAGGATGGGGACGCGCAGCATCTTCGCGGCGAGGAAGCCGATGAAGCCGACCGGTCCCGGCGTCGAGACGTGAATCGCGTCGGGCTGGTGCTGGTCCACATGGCGCATGATGCGCATCAGCGGCGGCAGCACGAACTCGAGGTTGTCATATTTGGGCATCTTCGCGGCGAAGACGGGCTCAAAGTTGTAGACGTTGGTCCACTTGGGGGTCGCCAGCCGCGTGGAGGTGATGACGTGCAGGTCGCGTCCGGTGTTCATCGCCTGCTCGGCGACGTTCTGGATGAACCGGCAGACGCCGTTGACGTCGCCAAGGGTGTCGGTGAAGAGGCTGACGCGCATCGGTCGCTCCATGACGCTGACGCCGGACCCGGGCTGGGAGGTTTCGTGCTCGAACCGATCGATGAACACGCGCTCTTTGTTCTGATGGAAGAGGCTCACGAGATAAGGAATCTGCGCGAGTTGCACGATGGCGTAGGACAGCGTGTGATCGACGATGCCGAACTTGTCGCGCTTGCGCAGCGCGTCGAGCGCACCGCTGGACATGAACGCGGTCATCGCGTCGGTGAGGTCATCGGCGAACGCGGCCATGCGGTCGTGGTCGGCCAGCGCCGGGCCGTGCGTCCACGTCGCGGGGTCGAGTCGATCGCGCAGTTCGGGATACTTCGTGAGGATGGGTTCGATGGAATGGCGCAGGGCCTCGATGACGGGGGGGTGTGCACGGCGCCGGCGTGCGAAGCGCTTGCGCAGCGTGTGCAGGGCGAGGCCGGTCTTCGATGGCCGTGGCGCATCGACCCCGGCGAACCGCAGCAGTTTGTTGGCGATGTATTTGCCTCGCGGGCTGGCGCGATCGAGCATCGTCTCGCAGTAGAACTGCGCGCCGACTTTCGTCAGTTGATGCGCCAGCAGCGATGAATGCCCCGCCACGCCGCCGGGTTCACACGCGCCGCTCATCACCCGACGCAGGAACGCCCGCGGGTCTGAGACCTGTGATCCATCGTCCGAGCGAACCGTCGTCCACGCCTTGCCGACGTTCAGCAGGCCGTGATCGTCCGATCCGCCCGTACGGCCCTTGTGCCAGATTCGCGGCCACAGCGGCTCGATGCCGTGCTTTTTGACCAGATGCTGGACATTCGAGGGCGTGAGCGAGTCGAGATATCGATCGATCGCGGCGCGGTGCGTGTGCGAGTGCGCGCCGTTGAGCGTCTCGAAACACTTGAACAGCAACGCGCATCGCTCGATGTGCCAGAGCGTGAGTTTGCCGTTCTGGATATAGAGCGGATGGGCCACCGAATGCGGCAGGTTGTGCTCGGCCAGCCAGTTGGCGAAGGCGTAGACATCAGACCGCAGGTTCAGGCGCGAGAGTTGCTCATCAAGTTCCGGCGTCAGGTCCCAGACGAGGATGTGCAGTTTGCAGCGATCCTCGGGGAAGAAGACCGTGACTTCCTGCCCGACGATGAATCGCTCGAACCCGCGCTCGACGAGTTCCATCGCGCCCTTGATCGTGTCGTGATCGGTGATGGTGACGAGGTCCATGCCGCGGGCCATCGCCTGGTCATAGACCTTCTCCGGCGGGCTGTAACACTCCGGACAGCCGATGAACCCAAGCGCGGCCAGGGCAGGCCCGTCCGAGGCGCGGGAGTGACAGTGCATGTCCATTCGAGTCATACCCGGGATCGTAGCGTCGGCACGGCGAACGCGGGCGGGCGCGTGCCGCGGATCGCTGTCCAGGCGGTGCTTCGAAACGTTCATTCGCACGGCTCTCCCGATGGGTCAACAACGTGGCTCGGCGCACGAATCTTCGACTTGTTGGGAATCGCTCGGCCAGCGGTTCAAGCAATCTTCACGCCGGCCTAGCGGCCCGTGCGCATCGCCACCACCAGCCACACCAGCGCCGCCGCCGCCAGCACCGCCGCCAGAAGCAGCCGCGTCAGTCGAGACGCCCGCCGGATCGATCGTCCTGGCACGGCTGAACGAAGCCGCGCCAGCGGATCATCCCCCGCCCTGACGGCCGACTGCACCACCGCGATCACAAGGTTCGCGTCGAACGCCTTGATGCCAAGACCGACCGACCCGGCGATCAATGCCCGTCGGCGTTCGGGTGTCAGCACGGCCGCACGACCCGCCTGCAACTGCGATTGCACCCTGATGGCAAAGATCGCGGCGGCTTCATCAGCCGATAACCGTGCGGCGGCGCGGGTTTCTTCGATCACGCCGTGTGCGGGGGGAGTTCCGGTCAAATCCGCGCGGTGCGGCGCGGGAGTGTCACCGACAAGGCGCAACGACGGCCCGGTTTGACCTGAAGCGGACATCGGTCGAAGCCTTCGGCAAGCCGCGTGCCGGGATCAAGCCGTGGCGGAGCCTTGCCGACGCATATCGCGTACAGTTGCAACCGCTCGCGGTTTTGGCGGGTATGGATGGCTTCGCGGGCGCAATCAACTCCGCCGGCCGGGGCTTGGAAACGCACGCACCATGCAGGACGCACCTTCCCAATCCGCCACTGCCCAACCGGATGCGAAACACCCATCGCCGCAGGTTCCGCTGCCGACGATCGTCACGCGGCACACCGCCCGCGATGTGCTGGCGATCGCGACGCGCCTGAGCAAGGCGGGCAAACTCCCGGGCTTCGCGCCGGAGACCCACGGCGGACTCTTCATCGCCGATGCCCATGCCTGGCCGCTTGATCGCGTGTTGATCGTTCATGCCCGCGAGGATCGTTCGGGGGATGCCACGCTGACGTTTGATCTCAAGCCGAGGATGCGCGTCGCGCTGTTCCTGCTGCTGGTGTGCCTTGTGGCCGTGTGGCCGGGCGTCTGGATCACCCACTCGATGCTCGGCGTGTACTTTGACTGGTACTCGTGGTCGATCTGGATGACGTGTCTGTGGTACGTTCCGCTGACGGCCGGGCCTTTGCCGTGGGTCGCGTTCAGCATGCTTCGCAAGAGCAAGAAGGAAGCCAACGAGTCGGCCCGGGCGATTATCGAGGTCCTGCGCGAGGCACTCGGCCCCGCCGCGGGTTCTGCCCCAACCCCCTCGCCATCCCGCCAAACCCAATCCGCGTGAGTCACGGCGTCGAATGCCGCTTACACGATCGGCCGACCGTGCGTCGAACCCTCCACCGCCCTGGTACGAATATCCGTACAACCATGTTGCAACGACTCTTGAGCCTTGGAATCCTGACGGTTGGCTTCGTGGGCGTCGCGGCCGCGGATGTCACCATCAACGATGGCACGTTCAACCCCCTGCACTGGCAGCATGATGTGCTGTGGTCGCGTCCGACGGCGTCGCAAGGCCCGCCATCGCAGATGTCAACGGGCGGCAATCCAACGTTTCATCAGCGGATGAGCCACCAGACCGTGGGAGTCAACGCGGCGATTTATGGCGGGCACATGCTGACATTTCAGCCGTACAACCCCGGCGGGGCCTGCAACTCGATCCGGGAGTTTGACGTGTCGTACGACTGGCTTGACCTTGGTGCGGGCGGCGTGCAGACGGGCCTCGCGGTACGACAAGGGTCCAGCACGTTCGTTCACTTTGTCGATGGATCCGGGCCGCATACCGCGTGGCGAACGCTGACGCGCGGCGGAATCCGACAATCGTCAACCGGGTGGCGTCGCGTGGACCCGGTGGTGGGATTGACCGCGGGCCAGCCGAACTATTCGAGCAGCGGCGGCTTGATGACCTTTGGGTATTATGCGTTCAGCTCGTCGGGTCCGACGGGGATGCAGGTGCAGCGGGAGTGGGGGATCGACAACTTTCGCGTGATCGTCAAGCCGTGCGCGTGTGATCTGGACCAGGGCACGGGGCCGCGCGTGTGTGACGTGTTTGACTTCCTGACGTTTTCAAACCTGTTTCACGCGGGCAGCCCGTGCGCGTGCAACTATGACCGCACGACGGGGAACAACGTCTGCGATGTCTTTGACTTCCTCGCGTTCTCAAATGCGTTCTCGGCGGGTTGCAACTAACCGGCTTGACTCACTGCTCAAACCGGAGGAACCTCGCTCCATCCCCCTCGTCGGGCGTGCCGGCGACCCACGCGCTCCAGATCATCGCCGACAGCATCGTCGCGCCATCACCGAGGCGCTCTGAAATCAGCGCCTTGCCCTCATCCCCGGTCAATCGTCCATCCTTGTGCATCTGATACAGCGTTTCGACGTGCGCGAACGAACGCTCGACATGGGCGACGATCGCATCCCACGGATCATCCGGCGACACGTCACGATTGAACGCAAGCGCGGGGCGCAGCGAGTCAAAGTCGATCTGATGAACCTTCACGATCGTGCCGTCGATATAGGCGTGAAACCCGCGATCGGTGGTGTAGCCGTGGGGATTCTCGCCCACCCATCCGTGATGGTGGCGCGTGGTGTGCAGGGGCTGGGCGGTGTCGCCGACGAAGTGGCTGAGCATCCCGATGTGATACGTCGCGTTGGCGCGGGCCATCTCGATGTGTTGCACGCGCGTCGCCCGTTCGGCCTCGGACAGCGAGGCCGTGTCGAGCGACTCGAGCACGCGAAGCGTGTGAAAACTCGACCGCAGTTTCGCGTGATGCTCGGCCATGGCGTGCATGACGAACCCCGGCCAGAGTCTGGTCGCGTCAAGGTCGGCGCTCGCGTCATAATCCGTGAAGCGTTCGGGGTGCGCCGCGTGGGCGAGCGTCATCGCGCTGACGTATTGGTATCGAAGTTTCGGCACGCTTTGCAGCGTGAGGTTGAACTTCTCAAGATCGTCCACGTCGATGTAGTGATCGGGACCGTTGACGTGGGATAGCGCGGCCACGCGCGTGCCGCGCCAGCGATCAGGCTCGGAGGATTGGTACTCCATGCGATCCCACAGCGCGGGATCCTTCAGCCACGCGGGCGCATCATCCGGCAGACCATCGAGCGCCAGTCGCGTAATCAGCCGATGACCCGGACCATCCCACGCCTGCGCAAAGGTCGAAAGCGCCAAAGCGCACACGATCGCCGCGAACTGTCGCATGGCCAAACTCCTTGGACGCACGGCCGCGCCGCGCGACACAAGCGTACGCCGGAGACCACGCGGCGCCTGTCAAGAGTGTGCGAAGTCCATCACGGACACCCAGCGCTGAAGGCGTTGCCAAAGCACAGGAAGTCGAAGATGTCACAGACGCCCGGGCCGGTGAAGTCACAGTTGCAGGCGTACGGATCGTTCGCGGCATAGCGATTGCCGAAGCACAGAAAGTCAAAGATATCCAGCACGCCTCGCCCCGTGCTTGTGTCGCAATCGGGGTAGCACTCCGGCGGACACGCCTGCCGCCACGCTATGCCCGCGATGGTGAACGACCCGGCCGTGGTGAAGTTCCCGCCCACGTACATGCGATCGCCGACGACATCCAAGCCGAATACCGACGGGAAGTTGCTCGGCGGAACGGGCGTGCCGCCCACGCCCGTGCCATCGACGGCCATCCAGGTGTAATGCTCCCACCGCGCGAACTGTTCCACGGCCGGAAGCGCTGTGCCGCCCAGGTACAACCGTTCTCCCGCGCCATCATCAAACGATGCGAGTCGCGTGACACGCCCGGTGAACGTCGAGCCGAGGCTCGTCCACGTCTGGCCGTCCCATCGCGCCACGTTCGTCGGCGTCGCGCCCGCTGGCGCGAACGATCCTCCCCCGACATACAGCGCCGGGCCGTTGCCATCATCGTGTATGGCCATCGCTTCGATGCCGGTGAGCGTGTTGATCGGCGTGATGCCCCCGCCGACGCGCGACCACGTCTGGCCATCCCACTTGGCAAGCCACGGCGTGAAGACGCCGTTCATGGTGTCGAAACGTCCGCCCGCGTAGAGCGCCGGCCCCGTGCCATCATCGAAGACTTCAAACGCGGACACGTTCGGATTGAACGAACCGGTGATGCCCGTGCCCAGCGCGGCCCAGGCCTGACCATCCCACGCGGCGATGCCGTTGGCCGTGACGCCGCCGATGAGTGCGAATGAACCGCCGACATACAGCCGGTCGCCTTCGAACCCATCCCACCGCTTCATCGCCCACACGGAACCTCGGTTGTTCGCGTTCCAACCCGTGCCGCAGTTCTCCCAGCGCTGACCGTTCCAACGCGCGAGACTCGCGGAGTCCACGGCCGTGCCGGCCGATGCATAGAAACCTCCCGCGATGAGTTCATCGCCCTCGCCCGCATCAAACACGGCCAGCGACGTCAGAAAGCCATTGGTGAAGCCAGTACTCAGGCCGGACCCCGCGGATGACCATGTGTTGTTCGCCGGGTTCCACTTGGCGAGCAGTCGCGAGGAAGGCACGCCGCTGACCGCATCGAAACTGCCGCCGACGAAGAGGCGTTCCCCCGCGCCATCGTCAAACGGGAAAAAGACGCTCACATACCCGCGTGTGATGCCGGGAACGCCGATGGCGCCTTCCCAGCCCGGTGTGCATGATTGGCCCATGGCCGTGCCGGCCGTGAAAGCGATGGACACGGCCAGAAACGATGTCGCCGTGAAACGTGTGGTCATAAGCCGCTCCCTGGAGTGCCGATTGTGCGTGATTCTACTCGATGGTTCGATGGCCGCAAGCGATCCGCCCGTCCGGCGCGTTGGCGATGCGCCGAAGTTGACCGGGTGTTCAAGGTGAATACAGTCCGCTCCCCGTCGAACCGAATCATCACGACGACCTCGGGGCGGAGGTCGTCCCATATTCAACCGGAGAGGAACTCAGGCGTGGCAGAGCAGAAAGCGACAAACGTTCACTGGCACGAAGGCGACATTTCGAGAGATGAGCGCTGGAAGGCGCTCAACGCCAAGGGTGTCACGTTGTGGTTTACGGGACTGTCCGCGTCCGGTAAGTCCACGATTGCGTCCGCGCTGGAGCAGGTGCTGGTCTCGCGCGGGATTCACTCGTATCGCCTCGACGGCGACAACATCCGCATGGGCCTGAACAAGAATCTGGGCTTCTCGGCGGAGGATCGCGCCGAGAACATCCGTCGCATCGGCGAAGTCGCCAAACTGTTCGCGGATTCCGGCTCGATCGTGATGACGAGTTTCATCAGCCCGTATCGCGGCGATCGCGACCAGTGCCGCAAGTTGCACGACGACGCCAAGCCGTCCGGGCTTGGGTTCTACGAGATCTTCGTGGACACGCCGATCGAGGTGTGCGAGGCCCGCGACCCCAAGGGCCTCTACAAGAAGGCCCGCGCGGGACAGATCAAGGGCTTCACAGGCATCGATGACCCCTACGAGCCGCCGCTGAACCCCGAACTCGTCCTCAAGACCGCCGACCTGAGCGTGCAGGAGTGCGTAGAGAAGTGCCTCGAACTGCTCAAGGCACGCGGCGTGATCCACTGACGGCGCGGAATCTGAAATCTCTGATCTCAGATCTCAAATTCCAGATCTCAAATCTCAAAATATCAGAGTTCAGATGTCAAAGCTCAGACTTCAAGTCTCGGCTCTCAGATTCAACTTCGCCACGCGTGGCTATTCCTTCAAGGTCGAAGGATCAATCCCCTGTTCGATGAGCGCGATCTTGTCCACGCGCCGTGCGTGACGCCCGCCTTCAAACGGCGTGCGCAGCCACACATCCACGATCTTCTCGATCAATCGCACGCCAAGCAGATCGCCCGACAGGCACAGCACATTCGCGTTGTTATGGCTGCGGCTGATCTGCGCGGTGAGTTCATCATGCACCACGGCCGCACGCACGCCCGCGATCTTGTTTGACGCTATCGCCATCCCCACGCCCGTGCCGCAGATCAATACGCCAAAGTCGCCCTCGCCCGCTGAAATCGCCTTGCCCACAAGATACGCATGGTCGGGATAGTCGCACGCGCGACCGTCGCACACGCCAAGCACCCGGACATCATGGCCCTCGCGTTTGAGTTTCTCGGCGACTGATTGGATGGCCGTCGCGCCTCGATGGTCCGCTCCCAGAATGACTCTCATGGCGCGAGCTCCTTCAATCGCAAAGCGACAAGCGTGCGTATCTGTTCGGCGGTGGCGTCATACTGCGCCTGCGTGCCCCCGATCGGGTCCGCGATAGCCTCGCCGTCGCTGGCGAGCATATGCACACGGCCGCTGGCCGTGGGGTCCACCGCCAGCACCGCCCGCGCATGGGCTGGCGTCATGGCGAAGATCGCGTCAGCCTCCGCGACCATGTCGCGCGTTAGTTCCGAAGAACTGTGTCGCTCCGTGTGAATGCCCATGCGGCTGAGCGCTTCGATCGCCTCGGGTGTCGCCGGCTGGCCGGATGCGGCCGCGATTCCCGCGGACCTCACCCGCGTGCGCACGCCCGAAGGCGGCTCCTTGGCGAGCAGATCGCGTGCGATGGCCGCGGCCATCGGACTGCGGCATGTGTTGCCCGTACACACGAACAGGATCACTCTGTCCAACTGCTTGTCCACAAACCGAGCCTCCAGCGCACCAACCGACACCACAGCATACCCGCCATCGGCCCGCAGGCGCAGTAACGTCGCTGGCTTGCCAAATCGCGTGGGGCCATCGTCAACGATCAGCGCGATGCCGGCCGTGGCCAGCCGCGCGAAATCATCCGGCACCCTCACGCCTGTGCCCCATCCTGCGGCGCTGATCGAATCCGCGACAACCGGCACGCCCGCCCGACTCAGGATCGCCTGCGTCAGCGCATGATCCGGGGCGCGAACGAGCACGCCGTCTGAACCATCACAAGCGCCGGCAGGCACGTTGACCCGGGCCCGCACGGCCGCGAGTTTCGCCTGAGACAACTCGATGATGAATGCGACTGGCCCGGGCATGAGTCGTCGCATCAGGCGTGCGTGGACGGGACTCTCGGGTTCGATGGCCGTGCGGGCCTCATCACCCGAGGAGACATGCCAGGCCCAGGGTCCGGTTCGCCCGGTAAGGCGAGCGAGGTTTTTGATCGCTTCAGGAGATCGAGCGTTCGCGGCCAGGCCGTAGACCGTCTCAGTCGGAATGATGACGATGGACCCTTCGCGCAAAGCCGCCGCCGCATCCGCGATCACTTGCTCGCGCTGCGCGGCTGTCGTGCCAGACGTGATGCGTCGCGGCGGGGTCATGTGTGGAGTATGTCCGCGACGGCGGTCAACGTCCAACTCCAGTTGATGTCACCGAACAGACGACATCCCGGCGACGGTTCGCGGCGATGTGACGATAGATCCGCTCGCCGAGATGACTGATGCCTGGCAGGTAAAATACCCAGGCCACAAGAGCGCCCAGCGGCGTCTGCACGAGCGCGCGACGAACCGCCGGGAACCCGACCAGCACGCGGTTGTCTATGGTTTTCATGGGCATGCCGCGCATCGCCGTGCCTGGATCGACCGGAAGTGTTTCGGCGGAAACTTGGCTCATGTCGACAAACGCGAGCCGGCCGAACCAGTCGAGCGACTGCAGGATGCGGGTCGATCGTCGGCAGAGGCCGCAGTGGCCGTCGAAGTAGCATGTGTCACGCGGCTTCACCCACGATGATACGGGATGGGGGTCCATGGGGATCGCGTGTTCTCTGGACGTTGGTTGGCGCTATGATGTCACTGGTGTGAGGCCGTCGCGGGTGGCGACTGGGCGGTGTTTGTGCGTTTTGGAAACAGGGCGCGTACACGGCCCGAAAGGTAATGCGAGGCTGCCGGTGGTGGCGTTGCATGGCGGCATGGCTGGTCGAGCGCGTGGGCGCGACGGGGTTCTGGGCATCGAGGAGTTGGCAATGCGGACACCGAAGGCTCAGGGGCGTGGATTCACTCTTGTCGAGTTGCTGGTGGTGATTCTGATCATCGCGATCGTCGTGGCGATCGTGGTGCCGGCGCTTGGCGGCGCTCGGAATGTCGCGCGGTCCACCGGGTCGCAGTCCATGCTGACCGACATATCGAATGCGTGCGAGCAGTTCCGCCTCGATGAACGGCGGCATCCCGGTTACTTCTCCGCGCTGGAGATGGGTTCGGAAGAGAACTTGACGCGCGGCTTCACCTCGATGGAAAACATCATGCTCGACCTGGCCGGGGGCATCATCACCATCGGGGGGAACGAGCCGCAGGGCATTTTGTACGTTGGCCCCACGCAGTCCGGGGCCGTGACGGTCGATCCATCGGCCATCGGCGTGACGGGTCCGAACAATAAGGGGTACTACTCGCCGAAGGGCCGGAACTATGTGGCGCAGAACGGGCGAGGGGCGGCGGGTTTGCAGGCCGCGGCGCAGGACAATCAGGATTTGCCTGATGTGATCGACCTGTTCGGAAACCCGGTGATCGTGTTCGTTGAGAATGAGTTGGCGATCGGGCCGATTGATGATGAAGAAGACTTCGCCGATGTGTCGTACATGACCGGAAGCACGAACCTTGCCCGCTTCTACTGGGCCTCGAATGCGGGCTTCCTGGACTCGCCTCAATTGGGGCGCGGCGGGCGAAGTCAACGGAGGATCGATCCGAGTCGGCCTCACTCGATCCTCGGCGGCCTGCGCGATCCGGCCGATCTCCGGAACAGCATGGTCGGCCTCCTCGGCAGTACGAGTTATCCGAATCTGTCCGGTCCGGGCGGATTCGGCTCGGGGATGCTGCCCTCGGCGTCGCGTGGGAAACTGGTGTTCATGTCGGCGGGGCCTGACGGGTACTTCCTGGGAACCGACGACCGCGGCGCGCGACAGTTTGCCAACAATGTCCTGCTGTACGAGCGCAACTTCCTCAACGCCCAGAACCAGCGCTTTACGGACGCCAACGGCCAGGTAACCACGATCGACATCATCGAGGACTTTGACGACATTCTCGTCGTCAGTGGCAACTGAACCCCGCTTCCAACATCCAGGGCAACGCGCCGACTCCGAATTGACACGCGGGCGGTTTGACGCGATAGTGGTCGGCCGTGATGCCGGCCATGGACCATCCCGCTGCGCTTTCGGCGCGTGTTCGCGCGGCGATGGCCGTGGGCGCGGTGGCGATTGGATATGTCCTGTCGCGCTGGGCGGATGGGGTGCACCCTGCGGCGTGGTTTGGCGCGGCGTGTCTGGCGTGTGCGGCGGCGGGGGTGCTTCGCGGGCGCACGGCCGGGGCGGCGCTGCT
>CAZTPJ010000004.1:19669-50130 GCA_964614515.1 uncultured Phycisphaeraceae bacterium
CAATCGCGCATGCGGCGCTGATGTTGCTGTCGGCGGGGTGGTTTCATGTGCGGATCATCGCGCCGATGCGCGTGGATCAGGCGTGGATCGCGTCGGCCGGGGCGGAGCGCGGGATGCCCGTTCGCGTCCGCGGCATGGTGCTGCATGATCCGGTGTTGTACGATCCGCGTGAGAGTTTCCTGGAGCCGGCCGCGGGGCTGCGACTACGGATCGAAGTGATCGAAGGAGGCGCGGCCGCGCGAGCGGGCGTGCTCGAGGTGCGAGCGCCCGCGCGGGCGCTGCGCGACGTGACGGCCGGGGATCGCCTTCGCGTCACGGGGATGCTTCGCGGGATCGAATCGGCGCTGAATCCCGGCGAGCGCGACGCGAGATTCTGGGCCGCGCAGGATCATGTGCGCGGACGACTGGTCACCTCCAGCAGCGGACTTGTTGAACGCATCGAAGAGGGCGATGGTACATTCAGTGCGCTGCGCTCGTGGTGGCTCGCGTCGCGTGCGGATGCGAAGCGCCGGGCGAGCGAAGCGCTGCTGTCGAACGTTCCGATTGAGGGCACGGCCGGACGCGGGCGCGCCATGCTCGCGGCGCTGGTGCTGGGCATTCGCGAGCGCGAGGCCGAGGTCGTGCAGGAGGCGTACACGCGCATCGGCCTGGCGCACGTCATGGCGATCTCGGGCTTCCATCTCGCGGTGATGGCGGGGGTGGTGATGGTGGGCGTGCGGCTGACGGGTGATCGCGGCGCGCTCGAGCCCATCATCGTCGCCGGGCTGGTGCTTGCGTACATGCTGATCGTGCCGAGCAATGCTCCGATCCTCCGCGCTGGGATCATGGTGCTCGCGGTGCTCGCCGCCGATGCGATGGGACGAAGGTATGACCGCGTGTCGATCCTGGCATACACGGCCATGGCGCTGCTGCTCATCCGCCCGATGGATCTGTGGTCGATGGGTTTTCAGTTGAGTTTCGGGCTTGTGGCGACGCTGATGTGGGTTGGACCGCGCGCGATGGCGCTGTTCAGCGGTGAGAGGATCATCACGGACATGCCCGAGCCGTCGCCGTGGTGGCGGTGGCCGTTGATGTGGCTCAAAGGTTTGTTTGTTTCGAGCGTGTTGTGTTGGATCGTTGCGCTTCCTCTGGTGTTGTATCACACGGGGAATGTGAGTCCGCTGGCGGTGGTGAGTACGGTGCTTGTGCTGCCGTTGACGGTGGTGCTGATGTGGGTGGCGTTCGCGGGTGTTGCGGCGGCGGTGCTTGTGCCAGGCTCGATGGCCGTGGTGGGACCGGTGATGGGATCGCTGGCTGAAGTCATTGTGCGACTGGTGGAGTGGATTGATGCGATGCCGTGGGCCGCGTTCTGGCTCCCGCGCGTGTCGGTGTGGTGGACGATGGTGGCCACGGCCGCGGGGCTGCTGTGGTTCTGGCGCGGGCGAGTGGGTGATGGTGTTGGGCTTGGGGCGATGGCCGTGGCGGCGCTGTGGCTGATGCTTGAAGTTGCAACGGGGCCTCGACTGCCGGGTTCGGTCGTGCTGCGGGTTGATGCGCTGGCGGTTGGCAATGGGACGTGCATGATCGTGCGCAGCGGCTCGCAGGCGTGGTTCTGGGATTGCGGGTCTGATCGGGCCGGGATCGGCCAACGTCTCGTGCCGCGGGCCGCGCGGGAACTCGGCCTGTGGCGCATGGATGGGGCCATTATCACGCATCCGAACGAAGACCACTTCGAGGGCCTGCCCGCCGCCGCCGGTTGGCTGGAGGTGCCGCGCGTGTTCGTCGGCCAGGCGACGCTCGACGCGGCCGAGCGCCACGCGACGCGCAGCGTCGGGCAGTTCATGCGTTCGATTCAGGACCAGAGCCTCGAGGTGCAGGTCATCGGCGAGGGGCACGCGATGACGCTGAGCGATGATGTGCGCCTGCGCATCCTCTCGCCGCCGCAACAGGCGGACTGGCCGATGGTCAACGATCACTCGCTCGTGGCGATGGTGGAAGCGGCAACGCACGGCGGCGTGCGTCGTGTGCTGCTCACTGGGGACATTCAGGCGCGGGCGATCGAGCATCTGTTGCGTGTTGGCGACCTTCGCGCCGACGTACTTGAACTGCCGCATCACGGATCGGTGCATGACGCGGCGCTGCGACTCTTGGCGAGTGTGGATCCCGACGTGGTGATCCAGTCCGGGGGGGCGAATCGGGCACATGACCCACGGTGGTTTGGCCAGCGGCGGATGCGGGCGTGGGCAATGACGGCCGAGCATGGCGCATCGTGGGTCGAGATTCGCCGCGATGGGTCGATCTGGCGCGGATCATACCGGGAGCCTCGCGCGGTGCGTGTGGCTGGTCCGGGGAATGCCGCTGATCCGATGAATCCGCGCCAGACCCGCTAGACTCCGCCCACAACGGGCCAGGAAAGCCTTGACGACGTGGACCAGCCATGACGACGCAGGACAATCGCGAGGGACTGAGGCAGTTGCCGGCAGGGTACGCGGCCGTGGCCTCGCATGGGCCGTCCAAAGATGGTCCGGTGCGGTTGTGTGTGGTGGTTCGCGTTGAAGCCGAGAAGCCCGAGGATGCGCTGACGGTGCTGCGTTCGACGGTTGATGCGCGTGCGGTGCTCGGCTGCCTGACGGATGCGGCCGGACAGGTGCTTCGGTGGGTTGAGTTGTGGGTGCAGTCGCTGGACCTTGTGGCGTCATCCCCGCGTTCAGCGCGCGAGGCTCTTTCCAACGCAGTGCTGGATCGGCGATGGGTTGCGCAGGTCGCGGCGTGCGAAGCGGCGGCGGGGGGGGAGCCGGGCGTGGGGGGGGGCGTGATTCGCACGGGCTGGGAAGCGACGCATCCGCGTCCGCTGGTGATCGACCTTGATCGGCTTGAGTCAGTTCATCCGCGCGAGGCGGACTCCGGCGAAGAGTGGGCGTTGTGTCAGGATGAGCGAGTGCTGGCGGCGCTGGGCGCGCCGGGGTATGGCGCGACGATTCATCGATACCTGTATGTTCCGAAACTTGGCGAATCGTCCCCATTGGTGGCGGTGACGCCGGGTTCGCCGGTCGTGGGTGCAGCACGCGACATCACCACTGTCATCGGTCGTGGCGCGGTGGACTTCAACGTGGGCGGCGGGTTGATGATGGTCCGCCCGTGGCGGCCGATGGGCTATGAAGAGTTCATCGACGCCCTGGTGATGGAACCTTCCAGCGCTGTGGTTCGAATGTCGCCGCCGCTGGGTGAAGGCGGGTCATCTGTCGCGACGGCCCGGCCGTGGCTCGATGGCTCGATGTTCCTGGCCAGACAGGGGCGTGGCGGGCGGATGGTCGAGTCGTTTCACCTCAAACTTCGCCTGCTGGCGGATGCGATCTGCACGGTTCGCGATGTGACGGGGAGTTCGGGAGCGCCGCTGCTGAACCTGACCGCATCCTCGTTTCGCGTGAGCCTCACGGAGCCGGGGTGTGGTGGCGCGATGCCGGTGCTGTGGTCGGCGCGGGCCGCGCTCGTGCAGGGGGGGGATGCGATTCCACTGAAGATCCCGGGCACGGAGTCCCGCGTCTTCCTGCGCGGGGTTGATCGCGGCGTGACCATCTACACGCCAGAATCCGCCGGACGCAGCGTCCAGTCGCGAGGCTCCGTGCGCATCCGACAGATCGAATCCGGACGGGCCGGCGCCATCGTCACCGGCACGCTTTCGACCCAGGAGCGATTGTCGCCCGGGGCCACGGATCTCGCGTGGCTGCGCATCGACTTGCCGGGCGTGACGGCGGATTTGTACGGGGTGCTGGAGTCCGCGGCCGCGATGGCGGCGGGAGAGTGGCGATTCCGTTCGCTTCAGCAGAGGTTGCCGGAGAAAGTCGTCGCGGCGCTCAAGGAGCGCGAGGGCGTGCCGATTCAGGATGTGGCGTTTGAGACGTTGCCGCAGTTGAGTTCGCCTTGCGACTTGTATTCGCTGGCGGTGCTGGCGGTGCGGACGATGCTGGTCAACGGGGGCAACACGCTGGCGGTCGCGCTGGACGAGGTATTGAGCCTGGCGCGGCAGTGCGCGGTGTCGGCGAAGGAAGCGGCGAGCCTGGAGGATCGCATCGGCGCGTTGATGGACAAGGACAAGCGTTGGCTTGAATCGCTCGGTCCGCATCGGTTGACGCGCGAGGAGATGTCTCCGAAGACGGCGCTGGACCTTGTGCCGCGCGAAGTGTGGCTGCGGACGCTGGCGATGATCGTGCGGATGTTCCCGGGCGTGGGGCCGGACAGTGCATGTCGTGATCTTGGCGATGCGCCGGCGGCGGGGCCGCATGCGGTGTACGCCCCGGTGCTGACCGACCTGGATCGCCTGTTGGTGGAGACTCGCAGCCTGATTATGATTGACTGGCGATTCAACCGTGAGATTCATAGCGTTGTGCGCGACGTGCGCATGGGGCTTGGCACGGCGCGGAAATGACGCACGAACCCAAAGGGGACAGCGATGACACGAATGATTGTTGGTGCGGCGGTGATGACGACGGCCTTGGCGCTGGGCGCCTGTGGGCCGAAGTACGCCGCGTTTGACGTGCAGGTCTCGCTCGATCCGGCGATGGCGCGCGATGGACGCTATCCAGCCGTGGAGGTTGATCTGGTCGCGGTGAGTTCCAATGAGCGTGATCGTTGGATCAGCAAACCCGTGAGCGAGTATTTTTCCGGGAACGATCAGTTTCGCCGGGACGCATCCAAGTACACCATGCGCTTCAGCAACGAGACGCCGGGTCCACTGACGCTCTCGCGTCGCGATCCGATCTGGCAGACGTGGAAGGGTCGGCAGGAGTTGTTCATCATGGCGAACCTGGGGGGGGTGTCGGGCAGCGGGGCGAGTGACCCGCGCCGACTGGTGCTTTCGCTCGACACGCGGCGGTGGCCTGGGGATCGCAAACTCGAAATCCTCGTGCAGGGCAGCAAAGTGACGTGCCTGACGCCTGAGAAGCCCGTGAAGGATTGACGGACGGTACACTGTTGGCCACGTATGGCTGTGTTCGGCGGGTATGAAACGGTCCGGCAGTTCAGTGCGAGCGCCTCGCACGCGGTGTGGACCGCGCGTCCGGCGGGCGCGGCTGGCGAGCCGTTATACGCGATCAAACAGATCCGTCTTGAGGAGATCGTGGACCTGCTCGGCGCGGAGGATGCCGAGCGTGCGATCGAAGGGCTGTATCAGGCCGCGTGTGTGCAGGAGCGTCTGGCGAAGGTCGAGGGCTCGCGCTGGGCGGCGATTCACGTCAAAGCAAAGTCGAAGGATGGCGCATATTGCGTGACGGACCTGTTCTTCGACGGGGGCGTGCCGAGTTCGGCGCAGTCGCTGATTCGCGGGGCAGGTTCGACGCGTTTGACGCACCAGACGCTTCGCGCGGTCGTCGAGGCCGTGGCGCAGGGCATGGCGCAGATTCACGCGCTGGGTCGTCCGCACGGGCGATTGAAGGCGACGAATGTGCTGATCGCATGGGCGGGCGATGTCCCGTCGCGCGTGCTGCTGACGGATCCGGCGGCGGATGCGGCGGTGGCTCGGCGCGACGCGGAAGATGACATCACCGCGCTGGGCGAGTTGATCTATGAGTTGGTGCTGAAACGGCCCTATGCGTCGCGCGGCGGGTGGCCGTTGCCGCAGGATGATGCGTGGCGGGCGCTGGGTTCGACCGGCGAGGCCTGGCGCAAACTCTGTGAAGAGTTGCTCAATCCCGCGCGAAAGCCGGGCGAGATCAAAGCCGAGGACATCCCGGCCATGTTGCCGGTGGAACAGTCCGGCGGCCCGTCCAAGCGCACGCTCATCGCGGCCGGGGCGGGCGGGCTGCTGCTGGTCATCATCGCGGTGGTGGCGATGGTGAACGTTTTCGGCGGCGGGGGGGGGGATGAGGATGGCGGATCGGTGACGCCCGAGGAGTGGATCAGCCTCATCAATCACGACGAAACGTGGCTGGCGGGTCTTCGCCAGAGATTGCGGGAGGGTGATCAACGCATCGGCGACCCCGCGCTGGCCTTGGCGCTGCGCGACATCTTCACCGAGCACGGCGTGCCGCCGAGCGACACGCGGCAACTCGCCGAGATCTTCCTGGCCGAGTCGGATTCAAACCGGTACACGAGATCCAACGGATATGAGGATGAGCGTGCGTCGGCGAAGGCGGCGAAGTTCCTCCCGGCCGTGGCGAGTTTGACCGAGGCGATCCGGAGTTGGCCCGCGCGTGTGCGAATGGTTGAGGCGGCCGAGGTGGCCGAGGCGTTGGGGATGCCGCTGCGTGCGGCGGATTTGCGTCAGCGCGGGGCTGAACTCGGTGAGCAGGCGACGGGTCAGGAGATCGTGGCGCACGTTGACGCGGTGGCGGGGGGGCTGCGGGTTGTCGATCGGCTCACGACACTTGGTGAATCGGTGGCTCGACTGACGGGTCGCGGGGCGGAGCTCAACGATCCGGTTTTGTCGCGGATTGGCGAGGTGGTGGCGGAGCGTGATTCGATGGCGCCGCTTGAGCAACTGGAGCGCTTCGCGGCGACTCTGGCGGGTGTGGAGCAGGCGCTGGCCCGGGGCCTCTTTCAGGATGATGCAGCGCGGCGGGCGCTTCTGGCCCGAGCGGCCGAGTTGGCCGGCCCGACCGATCGCCCGATCACCACCGAGACGCTGAATCAATGGGAGACGGCCACGCGCAGCGACGAGTTTCAGCCGCTGGCCGGTGAGAGTCCGATCGAGGGTTGGCGTGCGAGGTTGGCGCGTGTGTCGCGTTCGCTCGACGCGATGACGTTTGACGCGGTGGCGCAGGAGAAGCGTGCGGACTGCGTTCGTCAGCGCGAATCAGCGCACGCTCGCGCGTCCGAGGCGGCGGGATTGATCGATCAGAACGCCGGCGTCGGACGCATCCGCATGTACGAAGCCGAGCACCAGCGGCTGGGCGCGGAGATTCAGCGGCGTCTCGACGAGTTGGAAGCGCACGTCGCGACGTTGGCGCGATGCGGACTGGCGGATCCCAACGAAATCCGACGAACCATGGCCCAGAGCGACGCCAGCCGCGTGCCGTCAGGCTCGGCCGTGGTGCAGGCGGAGTATCGACGTCGGCTCGATGATGCGCGACAGCGATATTCCGATGAGGCGATCGAGGGCGCCTTCGATGCGCTCGTGACGCTCTTTGGCGGCCTGGATGAATCGACGATGGTGTCCACGCAGGGCGCCGAGCGATTCGCGGCGACGCTTCGGACGCAGCGCGAGCAGGCGCTGACGGCCTTCTTCGCCGAGCCGGCGTGGCGACAGGCGTGGGAGGGTGGGGGAGCCCCGCCGCCGCTGGCAACGTTCAGCGAATCGCTCGCATCGATTCGTGAGAATCTCGCCGCGCGGGCCGCTCGGGCGATGGCCGTGGCGGCCGAGGCGGACCGCATGAAGGCCATGATCGATGATGCGCGGAGTTTCGATGAGGAAGCGCGTCGGGCGGCGGCGCAGTTCGTGCAGGATTCCGCGGAGTTTCGCGCGGAACTCTCGACGTTGCTCGGGACCATCACATCGCTTGAAGGCGTGTGGGGAGCATCACGCCGCGGTGATACGACAGCCCTGGCCGCGATCATCGAACGCGGGGAGGTGACCCCGGCCGTGGCGCTGGAAGCGTGGCGCGGGCTGGAGCGCGTGGAGGGGGGGGGGACAGGGCTGAGTCTGGCGCAGACGGCCAGCCTTCGCGAGCGCTTGATCGGCCTCGCCGGCGGCGTTGGCTCCGAAGCGCGACGGCGCGAGATCATCGAGGACATCCGCGCCACGGCCAGGCAGCGATGGGTCACCCAGGCCCGCGCTGCACCCACGATGGCGGAGTTTGAGAGCGCTGTTGACCTCGCGCCGCGATTCGACGTGTCGCGAAGCACCGTCGAAGACGCCGCGATCGCGTACAACTGGCTGGTCGTGGAGTTCGCTCGCACAGCCATCGAGGCCCGCACGGCCGGCGCGAATGATGAGGCCGTGCGCGGACACACTCGGTCGTTTCTCGATGAGGCGGCGCCGCTGGCGCAGCGTGCGTTTGGGCGTGCGCCGGCAGTCTTGTCGCAGATGGAAGAGTTGATTCGCCCGTCCGAAACGCCCCCGCCGCCGAAGGGGTCTGAACTCGGTCCGGCCTCGCTCGAAAATTCGCCGTGGCAGGCGACGATGCTTGGCGGTGCGGTGGAGGCGGTGCGGTTTACATGGGAGGTTGCGGCCGGAAGCGCCAACCGCACGCACACGCTTGACTTTGTGCTCGTCGAGCCAAGCAGCGGCCCGCCGGCGTATGTCAGCACGACCGAAGTCTCGCTCGGCTTGTTCCTTGACTTGTTCACGGGCGGGCAGCCCATGGCCCAGAGTACGGTCTGGGCGTTGCACAGAGAGGTGATGCAGCGCTCGCGCGATCGCTTCACCGCGCCCGAGACGCCATCGGATCGCGGAACCGGGCCGCATGTCTGGGTGTGGGGCGCACCCGACGAGCGACGTCCGACGTATTGGCGGATCAACGTGTCTCCGACGTGGGTCGTTCCCACGACGGAGTTTCAGGTCACGCTCAACGATCAGCGATCACCGCTGCCGCCGTATCCGCTCGAAATCTTCCAGAAGATTGAAGGCGAACAGAAGCCCACGCTTGAGCACCCGATGCACTGGATTCGGCCAGATGCGGCCGTGCTGGCCGCGTGGCTCGCGGGGTGTCGGTTGCCCACGTCCGACGAGTGGCGAGCGGCGTTGGCCCTCAATGTCCGCGTGGCGAACGATGCACAGATGGACCTCTCGCGACTGGGGATCGTCACTCCTCGCGAAACGCCCAACCGTCGCGACGATCTGGGCCGACAGCAACTCGACTACGCCCGCGCCAACCGCAATGCCGCGGCCACGTTCGTCCGCCCGGATCAGCGCAGTCTGTGGGAAGGTGTGGCCTCCGGACTCGAACACTGGCCCGAGACGGCCGTCGATGGCGATGACACCTTCTGGTTTGCTCCCGTGACCAGCGGGGGCGGCCTGTTCAGACATTTGATCGGCAACGTCGCGGAGATGGCCCTGGCGCCGGACCTGGCCGAGGCGATTGATGCAGCGCGGGCGACCGCCACGGGCGGCCCGACAACGGCCGCCGCACGGCAGTTCGTGCTGTCGCGTGAGGATGCCGTTGGCGTGATCGGGGCGTCAGCGCAGGCGCCAAACGATCACGATCCGGCGACGTTCCTGGACACGTTCGTCAGTTCCGCGGGCTTGGACAAACTCGGCGGCGCGGATTGGCGCTTTGCGGATGTCGGCTTTCGACTCGCGTTTTCTTCGGGCGGCGCAGCGCGCCCGCGTCCGCTGGCGGAGCGTCTGGCGGCGTTGCTGGCCGAGTCGTCGCCGTATCACCGTGCGCAATGAGATCAGTTGGCGGGCGAGGTCGCGGCGTTGGCCGTGGTATGCGGCATGATTGGCGCCAGGGCCATGGCATCGACGCGTCCGGTGCCGCGATGTGAGAACAAGGCGTATCCGGCGGAGTCTCCCGCGCCGAAGAACGCCTGCTCATCGTGTCGCACGACGTGCAGGGGTCGTTCGTCGCTCGAGAGGTTGGCCGAAGCGCACCCTCCCAGGCCGGCGACACTGACAATCCCCAGTCCCCCACACACCAACACAGCAGCCGATCGTGACATGGTCATCCTCCACATGTTCCCTCCGGCACGCGCCGGCCCACACCCCCACAACCATCGGAGGGATGATGGCTGAGCATGGGCCGTATGCGCGATCAAAGTTGCGCGGCGTCTTGCCTGGACGGCCCGTTCGGCGCAAGTCGCCGGGGCGTCATGTGCGGCGAAGTCGCCCCAGTCGGCACGGGTTGACAGTGAGACTTTCGCTCGGGTTGCGTTCTCACTATCATGTCCGGGAACTGCGCGGGCTATGCTCGGTGGCTCGCGTGGGGGGTCTCCCGCCGTGTGGCGGGCGAGAGTGATGTCGGCACGCCATGGTCGGCGTGCGGTCTGCGATCCACTTGGCGCTGGTGCGCCCTTGGGAAGGAAGGCTTGGTCCACGTGTCCAATCCCGAACTTTCGCAGAAGGTCGCCGCTTTGGCTGCTCGGCTGATGCTTCTTCAGACTGCGCAGGCGGATGAGGCGGGTGATGTGCGGCGCGAGCACATCGGCGAACTCATCAATCGGTCGCTCGCCGACTTGCCGCCCGCCGAGCGGGAGCCATTCCTCACGCAACTCCAGGAACGATTCCCGAGTTGGGACTCGGCTGTCGAGGTTGTGCAGGTGACGGCTGCCCCCGCGCGGGGGGGGATCGATGAAGCCGAGTTGAAGAACCCGGCGTTCCTCGTTGCGCGGCTGATGGACGTCTGGGGATCGCTCGCGGATGTGCAGAAGCGTGTGCTCATCGACCGGTTGCGAGAAGGCGGAGTTGTGCCGAAGGTTGAGGCCGGGCCGGGGTTTCCGGCCAAGAGCGTCGAACGCCTCGCGCAGATGCTCGAGATGCCGGCGGGTTCAGCGCCCAATCCCGAACGCATGGTCGATCTGGTGATGATTCTCACCGAGTTCGCGGCCGCGCTCGATCAACTCGTGTGGAACCAGTGGCGAACGATCTCGCAGAAGTCATCCTCGCAGCGTCCGCCGCCGCTGAAGCGTACGGCCGGGCAGTTCATCTCCGGCAGCAGCGATGTGGGGCGTCAACAGATGGCGCAGGATGCCGAGCGGCTTCGTCGGTTGACGGCCGCGCTGGTCTCAGCGATGAAGCAGGCGGGCGCGATCTTCGCGCAGCGGTATCAGGAGCGTTTTTCGGTGAACGCGATCAAGGCGGCGGCCGGGCGCGGGGGGCTGGTCAAAGGCCAGGCGGCGTTGTGCTGGGAGGTGTATGAGAGCCTCGCTTCGCAGTATGACGAGGAAGCGATTTCGAGCGACATCACCAAGGCGATCGTCGAGTATGTGCAGCGGATCATGGAGTCCAGTCGGTGATACTTTCCTGAGTCGCCCGCCTCTGGGAGGCGGGTTCGCGAAGGGAGTGGGGGCAAGCGTGGGGAATAACGCATGAGCGGCAGCATCCATTGGTACGAAGGCTTGTTTCTTCAGCCGCATCATCTGCAGACGATGCAGCGGTATCAGATGGAGCGTGCGTGGGCCGAGCGCCGGTTGTGGAACCCGTATCCATCGGGGCTGATCGAAGCGCGCGTGTCCGCCGATGCGCTGGAGAACATGATGGTGCGCATCGATCGCCTTCGCGCGATCATGCCCAGCGGGCTTGAGGTTTCCGCCCCGGACCTGGCCGAGATCCCCGCGCTGGACATCAAGCGAACCTTCGCGGCGAGCACGGCGCCGATTCTGGTGCGGCTTGGCGTGCCGCTGTGGTATGCGGATCGGGCCAACGCGATCCCGCCGGGCGGGTCGGAAGACTGGCGCGTGCGTCGGATGTACCGCGTGACCGAGACGATGCGCCCGGACGAGAACACCGGAGAGAATCCGCAGCCGATGCTGATGCGCAAGATCAATGCACGGCTGCTGCTGCCCGACGATGACGACACCGATCTTGAAACGCTGCCGATCCTGCGGATCTCGCATGGCGCGGGGGAGGACATCGGTCTGCCGCGGGTTGATGGCGAATACATGCCCCCGTGTCTGGTGCTGACAGGCTCGCCAGCGCTTCGCGATCTCGTGCGCGGCATCGCCAACGAAGTGGATGCCACGCGCAAGGAACTTGTCGTCCAACTCGGCCGGTCCGGATTCTCCGTGGACACCATGCGCGGGGCGCAGTTCGAGCAGATGCTTCGGCTTCGCACGGCCAGCCGCTTTGCAGCGCGCCTTCCGCACATCGCCGTCGCCCCCGGGACCACGCCCTTTGAGGCCTATCTCGAACTTCGCGAACTGCTTGGCGAACTCGCGGCGCTGCGTCCGGATCGCGACCGCTTTGATGCGCCCGCGTATCAGCACGAGAATCCCGCGGCCGTCTTTCCTGAACTGCGCGAGCGGATCCGCGAGGTGCTCCGGCCGGGTCTGGCGCCCAAGTTCCTGCAGGTCAAACTCATCCGTGAGGAGGACTACTTCATCGCGAACCTCACCGATGAACACCTCACCGCGCCCAATGAATACTTCCTCGCGGTGACGACGAACGAAGACCCCACGGTGGTGGCGCGACTCGTCGAAGACCCGGACAAGTTCAAGGTGATGGCCAAGACGATGATTCGTCGTCCGTTGTTCGGCGTTCGATTGAAGGAAGAGCGGCATCCGCCGCTGGAGTTGCCGACGCAGGGCAAAATGCACTACTTCCGCATGATGCGGGCGGACAGCCAGAAGATGTGGGACGTGATTCGGGAGCAGAAGGCGTTGGCCGTGCGATGGCTGGATATCGACACGTCGGACTTTCAACTGACGTTGTACATGACAGTGCCTGGAAACTAGGCGTGGGAATTCGTCCATGACGCTGCTGGAGTTGTGTGAGCCTTTGTTTCAGTATGTGTGTCGTCTGAACCGCATGTCGCGCAAGGGCGGGCGTGCGGAGGTCAGCCACGTTCGGGCCGAACTCAAGGGCCTGCTCGCCGATGCGCGGTCGCGGGCCTCGGGTGACCCTGCGCTGGGCGTGCAGTTCGACAAGGTGGAACTGCCGCTGATCTTCTTCGCGGACTCGATGATCCGCGAGAGCAAGTTGTCGTTTGCGTCGCGGTGGGATGACCTGGCGCGGGAGCGCAACGAACTCGCGGGCGATGAAAAGTTCTTTGACCTGCTCGATGAGACGCTGGCCGAGCGTGGCGAGGCGGCACAGGAGCGCCTTCGCGTGTTCTACACCTGTCTTGGCCTTGGCTTTCGCGGGTGGTACGCGGGCCAGCCGGAGTATCTGCGGAAGAAAATGCTGGAGATCAACGCGCGCCTTCGCGGGCACTCGGGCGAATCCCCGCGCATCTGTCCCGAGGCCTACATCGCCGACGACAGCGACCTGATCGAACCGCCCAGCCGCACGCTCGTGCCCATCGCCATCTCGCTGGTCGTGCTCATCGGCACGCTCATGGTCGCCAACGCGTGGCTGTATAAGCGAGGCACCAACACGGTCGCCGCGGCCGTGGAACAGATCGACCAGACCGCCAAGGCCGATGCGCAGCCGCAGACAGGAGGCACGCCATGAGCCTTGTCTCGGCGGTGTCACGAATCGGCGATATGCCCGGGCCGGTGAAGATCGGCGTGGCGGTGGTGACGTGCGGCTCGATTGCCGGTCTTGCGTTCCTGATTCCCGGCGGATATTGGCCGTTCATCATCGTCGCCCTGGCGCTGATCGCGGCGTTGATCGTGTTGTATCGGCTCGTGGTGAAGATGCTGGAGAAGCGCAAGTCCAATCCGTTCACCAAACGTGTATTGGGCAACGCCGCGGCCGCGCCGGCAGGCGTGAGCGATGCGTCGCGTCGGGCGATGCTCGATGACCTTCGCAAGACGTTTGAAGCGGGAATCGAGCGGTTCCGCGCGGCCGGGAAGAATCTGTATTCCATGCCGTGGTATCTTCTCGTCGGCGAGCCGGGTTCGGGCAAGACCGAAGCGATCCGGCGTTCACAGGTCGGCTTCCCGCCGGGATTGCAGGATCCGCTGCAAGGCGCGGGCGGCACCATCAACATGAACTGGTGGTTCACGAACCACGCGGTCATCCTTGACACGGCCGGGCGGCTCATGTTTGAGGAAGCCCCCCCGGGTCAGGCCAGCGAATGGCAGGAACTGTTGAAAATGCTGCGCCTGACCCGGCCGAACTGCCCGGTCAACGGCATGTTGCTGGTGATTCCGGCCGATGCGTTGATTCAGGACACAGCCGACGCCATCGAACGCAAGGCGGGTCGAATCGCCGAGCAGTTTGATCAGATTCAACGCTCGCTGGGCGTGCGATTCCCCGTCTTTGTCGTTGTGACCAAGTGCGACCGCATCAACGGCTTCCGCGAGTTCTTTGACGACATCGGCGATCCGCAGTTGCAGCATCAGATCCTCGGGTGGTCAAATCCCGCGCCGCTCGACGAGGGGTTCAATCCGGATCGCGTGATCGCGCACCTTGAGACCGTGCGAGATCGGATGACGCAGCGCCGCTGGACATTGATGGAAGATCCGGTCCATACCGAGGATGCGCAGGCCAATCGGCTCGATCAGGTCGATGCGCTCTACGCCTTCCCCGAGAGCCTCATGCAGATCGCCCCTCGATTGCGGCGGTATCTTGAGATGATCTTCGTCACCGGGCCGTGGTCGTCCAAGCCGCTGTTCCTGCGTGGGATTTATTTCACATCGTCACTGCGCGAGGGGGCGGCGCTGGATGCGGACCTGGCGGCAGCGCTTGGCGTGTCGCCGGAATCGCTGCCCGAAGGCCGCGTGTGGGAGACGGAACGCGCGTTCTTCCTGCGCGACTTGTTCCTGAGCAAGGTCTTCCGCGAGAAGGGGCTTGTGACGCGCGCGACCAACGCCCGGGCGCAGCAGCGCCGGCGACGGTTCATCGCCCTCGGCGGGGCGTGCGTCGTCGTCGTCGCCGCCATCGCGCTGACCATCCTCGGCACGCGATCACTCGCAACCAGCATTGATCCGCATCGCGAGTTCTGGCCGAACGTCGCTGAGATCGGCGCGGGAGGCGCCGGTTGGGAACGAGCGAGGATCATTCATCAGCCATCCGGCTCGACGACGTGGGCGTATCGCGGGGAGGAACGTCTGGGCAATCTTGTGACCTACGGCCCTGACGCACCCGAAGAATTCCGGTCGGGCATGACGCTCGAAGACCTGCATCAGCGGGCGTGGACGCTATCCACGTCATCGTTGAAGATGCCCGTGATCTTCGCGCCGATGGCATTCGTCACCGGCGGCACGGCAGATCTGAGTGGGCCGCGCCGCGATGCGCAGCACCGTCTGTTCGAGGTCAGCGTGCTCAATCCGCTGCTCGGCGTGGCGCGGTCGCATGTCCTCGCGACCGAGGCTTCGCAGTGGACATCGCAGCACACGGAACTGCTCGCCACGCTCTTGCGGCTTGAGGCGCGGGCCGCGGGGGATGCCGCGCGCGGCGACGCCGCGGGTCTGGACATCGCGAGGGCGCTGACGATCGCCGTCGGTCCGCCAGCGCAGGGTGATTGGCGCACGCGCGTCACGCAGCGAGATTTTCAGAAGATGTCCGACGCCGTGTACCGCGACGCCGACGTGTCCGCGTGGGCGCTCGACGTTGCGTCGCCCGAGTCGCTCGCGGCCGTGGATGCCGGCATCGAGCGATTCGTCGACTCTCGTCGCGAGCCGGGCGCATCCGCCGGGCAGGTTCGTCAACTCGTGACGTTGCGCGATGCGCTCAAGGCGTTCGCGGCCGCCGAGGCGGCACTGGCGCCGTTCAGGGATCGGCCCATGCCCGCGACGAAGCAGTCACACGCCGAGTTCGTCGCGCAGTGGCAGGAGCAGTTCGCGATTCTGTCCAGCGCGGCGACGACCATCGAAGATGCCGTTGCATCGCTGGGTCTGCTGCCGGACCCGGGCCTCGCGTCGATTGCGCAGTCGGCGTATGAAGCGTTTCGTACATCGACGTCGTCGGAGTTTGATGCGCTGCTGCTGGAAGTTGACGGCGCACGGCCGCCGGCGCAGGGCGAATCCAGGCATCCGCTCGCCGCCCGATATCGGCGCATCGTCGCCGGACGCGATGAAGCCCTCGCGGGCATCGGCGCGGATGGCGAACAGGTTCGCGCGGACCTCGCAGCCATGGAAGAATCCATGCTGCGCCAGGGCGCTGCCTCGCGACGGCCGTATCGCGCCCGCCTCGACATGTATCAACAGGCCAGCACGCTGCTGGCACGCAGCCTCGAAACGCCCGACCCGTGGCGGAGTTTCCGCGAGCATCTTGCGGAGATGGATGAGGCCGTCTCGCGCGGTCGCGCTCGCGTGGCCGAAGCGGCCGCGGGAGGCACGGCCGGCGCGCCGGATCTCACTCGCCAGACGGCGCGCGATGCCTCGACCAATGCGATTCTCGCGGCGCGTCGCGGCGCTGCACGCACGCTCATCGATGCGCTGCTCGAGCGAACGCCTGGCAGCATTCCCGAGGGGGGGGGCGATCTGCCCGCCTGGGTCGCCAGCCAGGCCGCGTCAGCCCAGGGGGAGAATCAAGTGCGTGCGCCGGTGATCGCGATGAGCGGACTGAGCGGCCAGGCGTATGAACCGAAGTTCCAGCCTTCAATCGGCGGGGCGCTGATCGCGGACTTCGAACTCGTGGGGCGGGAAATGTCAGCGCAGCAGGGCGCGCCGGGCGTGCTCGGGTCGCAGGAGTCCGCGTTCGTTCAGGCCGTGGCCGATCGTCGCCGCGCCATCACGCGATACGCCAAGGATTACGTGTCGTACTGGCTGCGTGACGTCCGGGCGGCCATGAACGTGCGGCATGAATCGCTCTCGTGGGATGAGTATCTCGCTGCGCTTGGCGAGATTCGGGTGACCGACACGCACGATCAGATTCGTCGGGCGCTGGACGCGATGCGTACGGCCATCGAGGTGCTTCCCGCGGACCTGCTCGCGTCGGCAGCGTTTGTGCCCTGGCGCGATGAGTTCGCCCGTGCCTCGGCGGCGCTCGGCGGGGGCAATGAACGACGGTACGACGAGGTGCTTCGGACGAACCTGGCGAATTGGCGTGATGGTCGGCTCGATGCGACGGCCGCTCGTGCGCGTGTGCTCGATTCGCGCGCGGTGGACTTCCGCGATCGATATCTCGGTGGCGATGCACGCGATCTTCCGTATTGGGGCGATCTGTTCGTCGCGGGCCTTGAGATTCTGGCGCGGGAGCATGATGCCTCCGTGGCGCAGGTTCGCGCGGAACTGCTTTCGCCCGCGATGTGGAAGTTCCCGCTCGTGGTGACGGGGGATCGCGGCGATGGATTGAGCGTGGACGCCTACCGTCGTGCTCGCGAGCAGTTCGAGCGCATTCAATCGCTGCGTCCGGCGGAGGCGACACGTGCCCAGCCCGTGCTCGTGCGTGAAGGGGCGATGGTGGATCATGCCCGCGCGGATGAACTTCTCACGCGCATGCGCGGCTCGGGTGGGGCGTGGGAGGGTGTGGCCGGGGACTTGCCCGCGCGGCTCAGCGCGATTTTCAGCGCGTTTCCCGTGGATCAACCCACGCGCTGCGTGATCTGGCGATTGGATTATGAGAGTCAGCGCAAGCCTCTGGATCGCCCGGGCACGCGCCTGATCCCCGCCGATGACGCGTTCGCGTACGCCTCGATCGACATTGGCGGGCGGGCGGGCGAGGCGTTCTCGCTTCGCGGCGATGCGTCGCCGATGGAAGTGCGCGGGGTGCGTATCGCCGCGCCCATTGCGGAGGATGTCACGATTCGCTTCCGGCGTCACCAGGAAGGGTCGGATGACGTGCCGGTGCGGCTCCCCTCGGCGTGGCACTTTGTGACGTTGATTCATGAGCGAGGCGCGGAGTTCGATCAGGCATTGGGGCTGTGGAAGGTTCCCATCGAGTTCACGCCGCCGGGTGGTGGTGGCGGGGGCGGTGTGGGGGAAGAGCGGGCGTACTTGTGGATCGGTGTGAAGTTCATCGACGCGACCAACGCGCCGCAGGCGACGCCCCGTCCCGAGACTTGGCCGCGCCCGACGGATTGGGGTGTCGGTCGATAAGCGGGCGGTCGCGGTTCGAGACGTGTGCGTTGTGGATCGGAGTGCCGAGTGATCTTCAAGCAGGTGACATCCAAACTCTTCGGCAAGTCATCGGGCAAGTCGCCGGGATTATGGCTCGGTGCGTTCGGCAAGCATCCGGGCTGGAACGATCACATGGACGATCAGGGTCTCGAGACCGAGCGCCTGATCGCGGCCAAGCGCGTGATCTACATGGAGGGCGTCGCGGCCGCGATCGACTCGGGCGCGTGGGACAAACTTGACCCCGCGCAGCGACTCGACGAGTTCGGGCATGAGTTCATCTGGCGCAGCGGGGGCGAGATGGTCCTCGGGCGACTGTGGTCTTCTCGCGATGGCAAGGGTCGTTCGAAGTATCCGCTGGTGCTCTGTGCGCAGTACCGCGATCTGCCCGCCGCGTGGGCACTCGACACGTTCATGCCCAGGCTCGCGTCGCTTGAAGATCAGATCAAACGCGCCTCGACCGCCGACATGGTGATCGCGAGTCTCGACGCGGCCAGAGCGGCGCTGCGAGAATTGGCCGCGAATCGCCCGACCGACCCGGGCACGCATGATTCAGCGTTTCCGGCCGATCGCCCGGAGTTCGGGGCGGACCAGGCGGGACTGATGCGGATTCTGTATCAGGCCGAGCGCGAGTGGGGGCCGTATCTCGCGGGTTCGCATGAGACAAGTCGCGCGCGGCTTGATGCGCCGGAACGATCGCACCACATTCGCGTCCCTGGGTGCGCGGCGTCGGCGACGGGACGCCTGAAAGTCTGGCATCAGTTCGCGACGCGGTTGACCGCGTCGTGGGTCTCGTGCCTGATCGTGACGCCGCGAGACAACACTTGGGCGGACGTGATCGTCGGCGAGCCGATCGGGCCTCAATTATTTTGCCTGAAGGCGGGAGAGAGCCGAATCCCGCTATCGTCCGATATTCCCTACAACATCGACGCACAAACGGTGGTCGTCATGCGTCAACGGATCGCATCATTGAACACGACGGGAAACAAGTAAAAACACCAGTCTCAAGGGGAGTTGCGTTCGGGCGTGGTTTATGAGACAATGGGAGTGAGGCCCGAGAATACGCGCAACGGTTTGCGGCCGAGGGGTTTCCAGATTGAGGGACACAATGCAACGGAACATGGTGATCGTGGGGTTGCGGAGTTGTTGGCAAGCAAGTCTGGTGTGGGGGTTGGCGCTGGCTCTATGTGCCGGCACCGTTGCGCCTGTGATGGGACAGGACACGCCCGAATCGCCGCCCGATCCGGAGGTCCAGCCCGAGGCTGAACTGCGGCCGGAAGAGACCTATTCCGTCAGCCGGTTCGAGGTTGTCTACGCCACGCGGTTGGCGACGGGCGAGGTTCACCCGCAGTTGCCCGCGCCTGAAGTGCTGTTGGGTACGGTGCTGCGCCTGGGACGAAAGGGAGACACCTACTTCGCTCTCGATCCCGAACGACGGCCGGACCTGATCGAAGTTCGCCTGACCGTGGAGGAACTGTACAGCGATCCTCCGAAGATTTATTCGGAGAGCGCGTTGATTTCGATCTGTGCGCAACTGTCTCAGGAGTTCGCAGCGCGCGGGTTCCTGAGCGTGATCGTCGCGCCGGATCCGGCGCAGTTGTACACTGAAGATTGGCGAGAGGCCGCCCCGACGGATGAACGCCCGCCCGGCGACACCTCGTTGCGCCTGCTGGTCTTCACGGCCGAGGCGACCGAAGTGCGCACGCTCGCGTTTGGCACGCGTATTCCCAATGAGGACCGCCTGAACCATCGCAAACACGCCCACATCGCGGCGAACTCTCCCGTGCAGGGGCCGCAGGCCGAAGGCGAATCCGGCGACCTGATCCGCCGCGACCTGCTGGATCGCTATGTGCTGTGGCTCAACCGGCATCCGGGTCGCCAGGTGAACGTGGCGATCGCGTCATCGGGCGAGCCCGGCCGCGCTGTGCTCGACTACCACATCCTGGAGAACAAGCCGTGGTCGGTCTATGCGCAGGTGTCGAACACGGGCACGGAGCAGACCAGCGAATGGCGTCAGCGCGTCGGCTTCTTCCACACGCAACTCACCGGCAACGACGACATCCTCTCGTTCGACTATGTGACGGCCAGTTTTGACGCAGCGCACGCGCTGATCGGGTCATACGACGCGCCGCTGCCGGGCGTGGAACGCACGCGCTGGAAGATCTTCGGATCATGGAATGAGTTCACCGCGTCGGACGTGGGCCGGACCAACGAAGAGTTCGAGGGCGACGGCTGGACGGTCGGCGGTGAGATCGCCACGAACGTGTATCAGCGCCGGGAGTTGTTCATCGACATCTTTGCGGGCGCCCGGTTCGAAAACACGAGCGTGGACAACATCGCCATCGACCTTTCCGGCGAGAGCGACTTCTTCATCCCGTCCGTCGGCGCCCGGCTTGATCGACGCACCGACATCGACGCGACCATGGCATCGCTGTGGTTTGAGGTTAACCTGCCGGACGTGGCGGGCACGGCCGATCAGGCGGAACTGGATCGACTCGGGCGTCTGGCCGTCGATGACGACTGGATGGCGCTGAAGTGGGATGTGTCGCATTCGATGTACCTTGAACCGCTGCTGCTTGGCGATCGCTGGGGGCGCAGCGGACGCTGGCAAGACACGACGCTGGCGCATGAACTGGCGTTTTCGTTCCGGGGGCAGTACGCCTTCGACACACGAATGATCCCGCAGGCCGAGCAGGTCGTCGGCGGCCTGTATACCGTGCGCGGATATCCGGAGTCCATCGCCGCCGGTGACACCGTGTATCTCGCGTCGGCGGAGTATCGGTTCCATTTGCCGAGAATTCTGCGCCCGTATGACTCTTTCGAGGGTGAGGATGCGCCGCGTCCTCGCGAGTTCCTGGGTTCGCCGTTCCGTGTGCGACCTGACCAGATGTTCTCGCGTCCGGACTGGGACTTGATCTTGCGCGGTTTTGTGGACTACGGGCGCGCGGAGAACAGCGATCGTCAGTCGATCGAGCGCGATCAGGACCTGCTGGGCGCGGGCGTGGGCGTGGAACTTCTTCTGCGACGAAACCTGAGCGTTCGCGTGGACTGGGGCTTTGTGCTTGAGAGCATTGAGACGGACAATGAGACGGTGGATTCCGGGGACAACACGTTGCACTTCGTGGCGACGTTTCAGTGGTAATGCTGTGTGAGAGGATATCTCTCGTGTGGGGTTGTTGGAGTGAGGATCGCGGTAGTCGGATTGGTTTTTGAGAGGAATCAGCGATGGCAGCATGGATGATGGCGTGCGGGCTAGTTCGGCCAAATCTTCGTGGTCGAGTGGTCGGCCTTGGGCTTGGACGTTTCGCGTGGATTGGCGCGGGCGTGGCGCTGGCGATGACGGTGTGCCCGTCGGCGTGGATGGCCCCTGCCCTGGCCGGACCTGAAGGCGCAAAGGTGGCCCACGGCGCGGCATCGATCAACCGCGCCGGGGACGTGACGACGATCGTCGCGTCGGACCGAACGGTCATCAACTATTCGTCGTTCAACATCGCGTCGCATGAGACGGTGCGATTCGTGCAGCCTGACGCCGCGTCGCGCGTGCTCAACCGCATTCAGGGGCCGGACCCCACGCGCATCGACGGCTCGCTGCTGGCCAACGGGCGCGTCTACATCGTCAACCCCGCGGGTGTGTACTTCAGCGCCGGTTCGCTTGTGAATGTCGGCGGGATTTACGCGGCGGCGGCGAACATCAGCGATGTTGACTTTCTCGGCGGTCGCGACCGCTTCACGGGCGCGATGGGTTCGGTGGTCAACGAAGGCACGATCGTGGCGCATGACATCGCGGCGCTGGTCGGTCGAAATGTGTCCAACGCGGGGATGATCTCGGCCGACAGCGGGCTGATCGTGATGGCCGCGGGCGAGGATGTGTACGTCAGCGAACTCGGCAGCCGGATCATGGCGAAGTTTGGCGGGTCGAATGCGCCCGTGGGCGACGCGACCAAGCCCGGCGTGCAGAACACGGGGACGGTCCGCGCGCAGCGGGCGTTCTTCGGCGCGGGCGACATGTACGCCTCGGCCCTGGACATGGGCGGACTGATCGAAGCGCGGCGGATCGAGGCGCGCGGCGGGAAGGATGGCGTCGTGGCCGTCACCGGAACGCTCGATGCTTCGACCGATGTAGCCGGGAAGCGCGGCGGCACGGTGCATGTGCTTGGCGATCGAGTGGGTCTTGTGGGCGCGACGATTGACGCGTCGGGTCCGCGCGGCGGGGGCGAAGTCCTCGTCGGCGGCGACTTCCGCGGAGAAGGCTCGATACACACCGCTCAACGCACCTATGCGGATTCGACCACGCGCATCGATGCACGCGCCACCGACAACGGCGACGGCGGCAAGGTCATCCTGTGGGCGGATGACTGGACGAAGTTCCACGGCCAGATCGACGCTCGCGGCGGCGCGCAGGGCGGCGATGGCGGATTCGTCGAAGTCTCCGGCAAGCAGACGTTGGTCTTCCTCGGCGGTGTTGATACGTCGGCCGTCATGGGCAAGGTCGGCACGCTGCTGCTCGACCCTGCGACGCTGAACATCATCGACGCGGCGGCGGGCGGCGATCAGGATCCGACGTTGACCGGCTCGATGCCTGTCGGTCAGATTCTCGCGACCGACCCGGACATCGGCGCGAACACGGTCTCATGGGGCGCGATCGATGGTCTGGCTTCATCGACGAATGTGATTCTTGAAGCGACGGGCCTGATCACGATCGAAGACGTGACGGGCGCGGCCGGGGGCACGATCACCAGCAACAACCTGGTCCTACTCGACCTCGACACGGGCAGCCTTCGCATCACCTCCACGGGCGGCAGCATTCTCTTCGACGATCCCGCCGACGTGATTCGCACCGAAGGCGGCGCGATCACGCTCGAAGCCCTCGGCGGCGACATCACCGCCGGCGGCTTCAACACCACCGGCGCAGGCGGCGCGGAGTCCGGCAACGTGACGCTCACGGCGACCGGCAACATCGGCGTGGGCAACGTGCTCACCGGCGGCGGGTTGTTCACGGCCACGGCCGACAGCGACGCCAGCGGCGCGGGCAATTTCTTGCAGAACGCCGCGACGAGCATCAACTCCGGCGCGGGCGGCACGACGATCAGCGGCGTCGTGGTGGACACGCTGGGCATCACCTCGACAACCAACGTGCTGATCACGGGCAACACCGTCTCGATCGACGGGGCCATTGCCGGTACCAACAGCGTCACGATCGAGGGCACCGGCACGCCGGGCGACACGATCGAGGTCAACGCGGCCGTGACGTCCGCCAGCGGAACCGTCTCCTTCGAGGATGCCACGAGCATCACGTTCACCGTCGATCAGAGCACGCCGAATCTCTTGCGCGTGCAGAACATCGCCACCGTGAACCTCGCGGCCGACGTGGACCTGACCGGGACCAACGGCCTGGCCATGTCCACAGGTGTGACCACGATCAATCTCACCGGCGGCGGCGGCACGACGAACATCCTTTCGGGCCTCGGCAGCGGCAGCGTCAATCTCGCGAACATCACCGGCGCAAGCGGTCCGAATCTCACCGTCATCTCCGATCACGACGTCAACATGGGTTCGGTCGCGATCGGGGCTGGCACGCTGGAAGTCACGGCCGACAACGACAACAACAGCCTCAACACGCTCACGATCGGGGCGATGACGGCCGGGCAGATCACCGTCTCGGGCGGCACGGACCTCAACGAAATCATTCTCATCCAAGGTGATGCGACGTCGGCGGGTGGGCTGACGATCCGCCGTGCGGATGCGCTCAACCTCGGCATGAACGTTGACCTGACGGCCAACGGCGCGGCGCTGTCTCTGGATACCGACGTGGCGGGGATTGACCTGATTTCGGCGACGGGCACGAACATCCTCACTTCGCGCGGCGATGCGGATATCTCAATGCCCGCGATCACCGGCTCGGGCGCGAACCTGACGGCCCGCTCCGAAGGCGCACTCTCGCTCGACAGCGTGGCCATCGGCGCCGGCGCGCTCGTGGCCCAGGCCGACTTTGACAATGACACGATCCTGGCCTCGCTGACGACCAACGGCATCACCGCCGGGACGGTCACGCTCCGCGGCGGCTCGCACGGCTTCAATGTCATCTTCGCAACCGACTCCATCACGTCCGACACATCGATTCTCGTCGATCAAGCGGCGCTGCTCGATCTCGCGCAGGATGTCAACCTGACAGCCAACAACGGCGCGCTGACGGTTTCGGCGCTGACGATGAACCTCGACGGTGCGGCGGGCACAAACGTCCTGACCAGCCTTGGCGATGCTTTGATCTCGCTTCCGCAAGTCACGACCTCGGGCGCTGCGGGCATGACCATCGCCTCTGAAGGCGGCGTTACGCTCGGCGGTTCGTTCAACATCAATGCCGGCGTACTTTCCATCGCCATTGACACCAACAACAACGGGTCCAACACGTTGAGCGCCACGGGAACCGTGACGGCCACGGGGATCACACTCAGCGGACTCGGCGGGAATGACACATTTGATCTCGACGCGAACGTCGTGTCGCTCGGCGCGCTCCTCTTCGACGACGCCCTGCTCGCGGATCTTGGCGGAAGCCTCTCGGCCACAACCACGCTGACGATTCAGGATGTGGCGACCGTGAACATGGCCGCGAATCGCAACATGACGGCCGGGGGCAACCTGCTGGCCCACGCGGGCGTGACTCAGATCAGTCTCGTTGGTGCCGGCGGGACGAACACGTTCACCGCGACGGGCGAAGGGAATATCAACCTCGCGCCAGTGGTGTCGAGCAACAACGCGGCCCTGACCGCCACGGCGCAGGGCAATATCACGCTCGCCTCGGCCAACACGGGCACGGGCAATGTGACGCTCTCGGCCGACAGCAACAACAACACGGTGTTGGCCAACCTGACCACGGGCGCGATTGCCGGCGGGGCAATCTCGCTCCAGGCCGGGGCCACGGCCAACGACACGATTGATGTTACGGGAAGCCTTGCGGGTACATCCGTCAGCATCGCCCAGGCTCTGGCCGTGGACCTCGCGCAGGCTGTGGACCTTTCGGCCAGCGCCGGCGCATTGACCGTCTCGACGCTCACGCTGAACCTCAGTGGCGCGGGCGGCACGAACACGCTCACGAGCCTCGGCGGTACGACGATTTCGCTGCCGCAAGTCACCACGTCGGGCGCGGCGGGGCTGACCATCGCGTCCGAGGGCGGCGTCACGCTCGGCGGCTCGCTCAACATCGGCGCTGGCGCTTTGGCGATCACGGTTGACTCGAACAACACCACGGTCGAGACCCTCCATGCCACGGGAACCGTCACGGCCGGCGGCATCACGCTGTCGGGCATGGGCGGCGACGACCTCTTTGATCTCGATGGCAACGTCACATCCACGGCCGCGATGCTGATTCAGGATGCGGCCACCGCGGAAGTCGGCGGCAACCTCGGCGCGACGACCACGCTGACGTTGCAGGACATCGGGATGGTGGATCTGGCCGCGGGCCGAACGGTCACCGCTGGCGGGAATCTTCTCGCCAATACGGGCGTGGGGCAGATTCGCCTCACGGGCGCGGGCGGAACCAACACGTTCACGGCCACCGGCGAAGGCAACATCAATCTCGGCCCCGTCGTCTCCACCAACAACGCCACTCTCGTCGCGACCGCGCAAGGGAATGTGACACTCGCGTCCGCCAATGTTGGCACCGGCGATGTCACGCTTTCGGCCGACAGCAACAACAACACCGCGCTTGCGAGCGTCACCACGGGTGCGATCACCGGCAACGCCATCACTCTTCGCGGCGGCACGACGGTCAACGACCTCATCAACATCACCGGCGACATCGCGGGAACCACGATCGTCATTCAACAAGCCATCACCGCCGACCTGGCACAGGATGTTGATCTGACGGCCACGGGCGGCGCACTGACCATCACCGCATCGACGCTGAACCTCAGCGGCGCAGGCGGAACCAACACGTTGACTACCACCGGCGGTTCGCTGCTTTCCCTGCCACAGATCTCCAGCACTGGCGCGGCAAACCTCGTCGTGTTGTCCGATGGCGGCGTGACGCTCAATGGGTCGGTCAACACGGCGGGCGGTTCATTGGCCGTCACCGTCGATGCCGACAACAACGGCGCTGCGACGCTCCTTGCGAACGGCGCGGTCACGGCCACGGGCATCACGTTCACGGGCACGGGCGGCGATGACACGTTTGATCTCAACGGCAACGTCACGTCGATGGGGGACTTGCTCCTCGACAACGCCACGCTGGCGGACATCGAGAACGATCTTTCCGCCACCGGCGCGCTGACGATTCAGAACATTCCGACCGTGGACTTGGCCGTCGATGCGAGCCTGTCCGCCGGCGGCGACCTGCTCGTTCACACGGGCGTCACCGCGATCAATCTCAGCGGCGCGGGTGGAACCAACGCGTTTACGGCCACGGGGGAGGGCGATGTGCAACTCGCACCCGTGACGTCCGCCAGCAACGCGAGCCTCACCGTGACCGCGCAGGGCAACGTCACGCTCGATGCGGTGAACCTTGGCATGGGTACATTGACGGCCTCCGCCGACAGTGACAATGACACGGTCGGCGCGACGATGATGCTTCAGGGCGTCACGGCCGGAACGATCGGCCTCTTCGGCGGGACGGATCTCAATGACTCGCTGACGGTGGCGGGCGACCTTGACGCAACGGGACTTGGCATCACAGTGCTGAACTTTGGTTCGGCGTCGTTCCAGGCGATCACATCCGCGGCGGGCATCAACATCGCCGCGACGACGATCATGTACAACGGCGCGGTGATGGGCATGGGGCCGATTTCGTTCACCGGCAATACCGCGCTCACCAACGACATCACCAGCGGCGGCGGCGCCATGACTTTTAGCGGCAACGTGACGCTCGGCGCGGATGTGATCCTCACCTCCGGCGGCGGATCGATCTCGGTGACCGGCACGACCAATGCCGACGCCGCGGCCAACGCCCGTGCGCTGACGTTCGACGCCGGAACCGGCAACATCACCCTCACCGGCGCCACCGGCACGACCGAGGCGCTGGGCGCGCTGACCTTCGCCAGCGCCGGCTCGGTGACCACCGCGGCCGTCACCGCACGAACCATCACCCAACTCGCCGGCACGGGCACGACGACGTTCGGCGGGGCGATCAACACGAGCCAGGCCGGCGGCCTTGATCTGACTGGGAACGCATTCACGTTCAACGGGCCGGTGACGACAACCGGCGGCGGCGGCGTGAACATCGTCAACGCGGGCACGCTGACGACCGGCGCGGGCGGCGACTTCAACATCGGCGGCGCGTTCACGCAGTCCGGCGCGGGACTCAACGTTCTTGCCGGCGACATCCTCACGCAGGGTCAGGCCATCAGTTTTGCCACAAACGCGACGATCTCGGGCACCGCGACCTTTGACACCACCTCCGGCGGCGCGCCAGGCGCGAACATCTCCTTCGGCGGCACGGTCAACGGCGCAACGGCCGGGCTTCAGAATCTGATTCTCACGGCCGGGACGGGCGATGTCTCGTTCGCGTCGACCGTCGGCGTGACGACGCGGCTTGGCGCGCTGGGCATCACCAGCGCGGACGCGGTGACTTTTGGCGGCGCGCTGCGCAGCGCCGGCCTGACGGTCGATGCAAACTCGCTCACCCTTGGCGCTGTCAATACGAGTTCCGCCCTTGGCGTGGACGTCACGGCCGACACGATGACCCTCGCCGGCGCGATCACCACGACCGGCGGCGGCGGACTTTCGGTCACCAACAGCGGGCAGGCGAACATCGGCATTGGCGGCCCGGCGTTCGTTCTCGCGGGCGACTTCACGCAGGCCGGCGGCGGGCCGGTGTCCTTCGGCGCGATGATCACCACGCCGGGCGACATCTCGTTCGCCTCACCCGTGACGCTCACGCGGGCCGTAACGCTCGCGGCCAATGACGTGACGTTCGGCTCGACGATCGGTGCGTCGGTGGGCACGGCGGACTTGACGATCAACACCTCGGGCGGCGGCGTGACGACGTTCAACGGGGCTGTTGGCGGGATTCGCGCCCTGAACGTCGGTAGCGACGGCATGACGCGCATCGGCGCTTCCATCACAGGCTCGGCCGGGATCACGCTCGGCAACGATGTCGTGCTCATTGGAAACTCCACCATCACCGGAAACTCCATCACCTTCAGTGACACGGTCAACTCCGACGCCACGGCGAGAAATCTCATCGTCAACTCCACCGGCGGCGGCACGACGACGTTCAACGGCGCCGTCGGCGGCACATCCGCTCTTGCTTCGCTTGTGACCAACGGCGACGGCACGACGGTCCTCGGCGGCGGCGCGGTCACCACCACCGGCGCACAGACCTTCGGCGACCCGGTCAACCTGACTTCGGACACAACGCTCGCGGGTTCCGACGTGACATTCGCTGGCGCGCTCAACTCCAGCGGCGCGAATCGCGCCCTGACGGTGACAACGCCGGGCACGGCCGTCTTCGGAGGTTCGGTCGGCGCGACGATGGCTCTGTCCTCGCTGACGACCGGTGGCGGCGGCACGACATCGTTTGGCGGCGCCACCGTTCGCACGGTCAACGCGCAGACATTCAACGACGCGGTGCTCCTCACGGGTAACGCCGTTGAGTTCACGGCGACCAATGCCAGCGGCACGATCACCTTTGGCGGGACGCTCGATGGTCCCGGCGCGGCGACGATCAACGCCGGCGGCGACACGACCTTTGCCGGCGTCATCGGCGGCACGGGCGCCCTCGCGTCGCTGGTGACCGACCCGGCCGGACGCACGCTGCTCAACGCCGGCGCGTTGACGACCACCGGGGCGCAGACCTTCGGCGACGCGGTGCTGCTCGGCGCGAACACGACGTTCACCGGCGGCTCGCTCACTTTTGGCGGCACGCTCAACTCCGACGCGACGCCTCGCAGCCTCGTTGCCAACGTCGGCGGCGATACGCGGTTCTCAGGCGTCGTCGGCGGCGCCAATCCGCTGACATCCATCCAGACCAATACCGCCGGCACCACGACGCTCGCCGGCGGAGCGATCACCACCATCGGCTCGCAGATCTATGGCGACGTGGTCACGCTCGCGGCGAACACCGCGCTCACCGCGGAGACAGTCAACTTCAGTTCCACCGTCAACTCCGACGGGACCGCGCGAAATCTCAACGTCGCGCTGGGTGCGAGCGGCACGCTGACGTTCAACGCGACGGTTGGCGCGGCCAGCCCGCTTGCGTCGCTCTCGGTGCAGGGCGGGTCGGCCCGTCTTGGCGCAAGCGTCACCACCAACGCCTCGCAGACCTATGCCTCGCCGGTCGTGCTGCTTCAGAACGTCACGCTTTCGGGCATGGACCTTTCGTTCGAGAACACGGTCGATTCCGGGACCACGGCCCGCGAACTTTCGCTGAACGTGGGCACGGGTGGAACGACGCGATTTGGCGGAGTGATCGGCGCCACGTCGATCCTCGAAGCGCTGAGCATCACCGGCGGGACGACGACGTTCGTCGCCCTGCCGAGCGTCTCGACGCTTGGCGATCAGACCTACATGTCGGACATCGTGCTAGAAAACGCGGGCGGAACATTCATCTTCGCGGCCAATGACATCACCGTCGGCGGCACGCTCAACGCCCAGGCCGGCTCGATGGTTGATGTCGAGTTCAACACGCTCGGCAACGGCATGACTCGCCTGCTCGGCGACATCGGCGGAACCCAGGCCGTCGCAAGCCTCACCACAAACGCCGACGGCACCACGCAGCTCGGCGCGGACATCACGGCCGACGGCGGCACGATCACGTTCAACAATCCCGTGGTCATGGTCGGCGATTCCACGTTGCTCGACATGGGCGGAACGGGCATCATCTTCGGCTCAACGATCGAAGATGACGGCAACGGGCGTGCGCTGGCGCTTCGCGTGACCGAGCGTGCCGCGGACGCGAACCAGACGATCATTCCGCTGGTGATGTTCGGCGGCAATGTTGGCGAGACGAATCGGCTCGGTTCGCTCGCGGTGGGCGTCAACGGCCGATCCACGGCCGCGCGGGTGGGCACGATTGTTTCGGGTCTCGACGCCAACGGCCAGGTGATTCCGAATCACTCGCTGACGATTCGCACGTCGGGCGACTTCACGATGACGCAGGGCGAGAAGTTGGTGGTGCTCGGCGACTTGACGATCGACGCGCAGGGTCGCGCGACGATCGCGGACCTGACGGCGCTGGGCACGATCACCGTGACGGCGAGCGCGATTTCGATCGTCGAGCGTGCCGGTGCTGTGCTGGCGGAAAATCTCAACGGCTCGCTGTTCATCAATCCGCAGGGGCCGGACTCGGGCGTGGACTTCGTCGCGGGCGACGGGATTTCGTTCTCGGTCGCGCCGGATGGTCCGCTCACGGGCGGCGGCGCGATCCGCGCCGCGACGCGCGACGGGCAGAACATGACGCTCAACGATGGCGGCGTGATCTTCCAGCAGGCGTTCGTGGACTTTGGCTTGACGTCGCTGCTGCTGGGCAATCTGGTGCTCGATGTGCGGGCACAAGGCCCCTCGCCGACGAACGTGGTCGAAGCGATCGCCGGCGCGATGCTTCTCGACACCAACGTCGGGCGCGTTGAACCGCCGGGCGTCATTGGTCGCTCAGCGCGTGAGGAGCTGCGCCAGTTGGGCATCGAAGTGCGCGAAATGTCCACCGAGGACATGCTTGACACGCTGATCGGTCGAGCGCTGTACAACGACTTGCCCGGCAAGCCGATCGAAGACCGCGGCGACTATCTCGTGACGATGAACCGACTGCCGGAAGAACTGGTTCGCTCCGTGCTGGAACGTCGTCGCAACCTGTTCACGCCGCCGCCGGACTTTGAGCCGGCCGCGCCGCGCATTCGTGATTCGCTGGCCGCGTCATGGGGCGCGTACTCGGCGAGCGCGGGCGAAGAGGCGAGTGCCGACGGGTTCCGCGAGTTCCTCGCGACTTCCGAGGAGTACGCCGAGTCGCATGTGTA
>CAZTPJ010000004.1:50140-82302 GCA_964614515.1 uncultured Phycisphaeraceae bacterium
GGCATCCTGCTGCACGAACTGCAACTGCTGGGCCTGACCAGCGTGGAATACGGCATTGCGCGCAGCCGCATTCTCGGCGACATCACCCCGCCGAACATCGATCCCGATGTGCTTCGTGAGACGATCGAAGGCGCCCGGCCTGAATAGTCGTCGTCAAGGTGAGATGTTGTCCGTGAGTGCAGTGCGTATCGTCCGTTGCTCGTGTGTGAGGGCCAGTGGCAAGTTTCGATCCAGCCAAGTTGAGCGAACCGCTTTCCGCCGAGAACCCCGGCGGGGAAGACTTGTCGTATGACTCCGCATTCCTGGAGGTCATGCGCGAGTCCGCGGGCAAGCCCGAGAGCGTCATGGGCGAATCGCGGATCGACGCGGTTGAACCAAACTGGCGCGAGGTCAAGTCCGGCTGCCTCTCGCTGCTCGAACGCACGCGCGATCTGCGCCTGTTCACGTTGCTGTGTGCATCCGCCGCGGCCACCGAAGGCTTTGAGGGCCTTCGGGCCGGACTGGAGACTATCGGCGGCGTCATCGAGAAACTCTGGGATGATGTCCATCCGCGCCTCGATCCTGATGATGACAACGACCCGACGGAGCGCGTGAACATCCTCGGGAGTCTCGCCGCGCCGGTTGGCACGGGCGGGGATGTTCTTCGACTCATCGAAAAGGTCCGAGAAGTTGCACTGTCGAACTCCCGCCAGATCGGTCGGTTCACATTCCGACAGATCATGGTTTCCCGGGGGGAACTGCCGCGCGTCGGCGAAGAGGCGGTGCCTGAGGCCGCAATCATCGACGCGGCGTTTGAAGACACCCCAGCCGAGGAGCTCCAGGCAACGGAGGCGGCACTTACCGGGTGTGTGGATGCGCTGGCGGCCCTGGACAAGTCGCTCACCTCAAAGGTGGGGTCATTCCAGACGGCCAACTTCGGCGTGCTCAAGTCCGCCTTGGCGGATGTGCGCAAGGAAGTGCAGTCAGCGCTGGCGAAGCGGGGGTATGGGCCGGAACCGACCGATGAATCGGCGGGCGGCGGCGGCGGCGGCGGCGGGCCTGGCGGGCCATCGCTGTCAGGGGAGATTCGTTCGAACGGCGACGTACTGATGGCATTGGACAAGATTTGCCGGTACTATGAGAGGATCGAACCGGCGAGTCCGGTGCCGCTGCTGCTCAAGCGTGCGCAGCGTCTTGTGGGCAAGAGTTTCATCGACATCGTGAAGGATCTGACACCGGACTCAATCGCTCAACTCGAAAGCATCACGGGGGTGGAGCTGAAGTCCGAAGGATAACGCAAGAGACAGACCGAACACAGGGGTTTATGCCATGGCCAAGCAGAGCAGTCAGAAGTTCATCCAGCGCAACCGCGCGCCCCGAGTACAGATCGAGTATGACGTCGAGTTGTACGGGGCGGAGAAGAAGATCAACCTGCCGTTTGTGATGGGCGTGATGGCGGACTTGTCGGGCAACCCGACCGAGCCGCTGCCCCAGGTCGCCGACCGCAAGTTCCTCGAGATCGACGTGGACAACTTCGACGATCGACTCAAGGCCGCCAAGCCGCGCGTCGCGTTCCAGGTGCCCAACACGCTGACGGGCGAGGGCAACGTGGCCGTGGACATCACGTTCGAGAGCCTCGATGACTTTTCCCCGGCGGCGATTGCGAGGAAGATCGACTCGTTGAACAAACTTCTGACGGCGCGCACGCAGTTGTCCAACCTGCTGTCGTACATGGACGGCAAGAGCGGCGCGGAAGAACTGGTGGCCAAACTTCTGAAGGATCCAGCGCTGCTTCAGGCGCTGGCGTCCACGCCAAAGCCAACCGAAGGCGGGGAGGGCTGATCCATGAGTGACGCAAACCTTGAAAAACAAGCGGCAGCCGGCGGCGCAACCGTCGAACTCGGCGAGTTCCAGTCACTCCTGACCAAGGAATTCAAGCCGAAGAACGATCGCGCTAAGGAAGCCATCGAAACGGCCGTGCAGACCCTCGCGGCGCAGGCGCTGGCGGGCACATCCCTGGTCTCGGACGACGTGATCAAGTCGATCGAGTCGATCATCGCCGAACTGGATCGAAAACTCAGCGAACAGATCAACACGATCATCCATCACCCGGACTTCCAGCGTCTCGAAGGTACCTGGCGCGGCCTGCACTACATGGTCTCGAACACCGAGACCGACGAAACGCTCAAGATTCGCGTGATGAACATCTCGAAGAAGGACGCGGCCAAAACGCTCAAGAAGTTCAAGGGCGCCGCGTGGGATCAAAGCCCGTTGTTCAAGCGAATGTACGAGGATGAGTACGGGATGCCCGGCGGCACGCCCTACGGCTGCCTCGTGGGCGATTATGAGTTCGACCATTCCCCGCCGGATGTGGAGATGCTCGGTTCGATCGCACAGATCGCCTCGGCCGCGCACTGCCCGTTCATCACCGGCGCCTCGGCGAATCTGTTCAACATGGATTCGTGGCAGCAGTTGGCGGATCCTCGCGATCTGACGAAGATTTTCCAGACGCCGGAGTACGCGGCGTGGCGTTCGCTGCGTGAGTCTGAGGACTCGCGCTATGTGGGCATCGCGATGCCCCGGTTCCTGTCGCGCCTGCCCTATGGCTCGAAGACGAATCCCATCGAAGACTTCGACTTCGAAGAGGACACGGGCGCGGCCGACCACAGCCGGTACACCTGGACCAACGCCGCATACGCCATGGGTACGAACATCACCCGCGCGTTCAAGCAGTACGGCTGGTGCTCATCCATTCGCGGGACCGAGTCCGGCGGCATTGTGCAGGGTCTGCCCTGTCACACGTTCCCGACCGACGATGGCGGTGTGGACATGAAGTGCCCCACGGAGATCGGCATCACCGATCGCCGCGAGGCCGAACTCGCCAAGAACGGCTTCATGCCCCTGTCGCACTACAAGAACACGGACTACGCCGTGTTCATGGGCGCCCAGAGCCTCCACAAGCCGCAGGAGTATGACGATCCGGACGCCACGGCCAACGCCAACCTCGGCGCCCGTTTGCCGTATCTCTTCGCGTCGTGCCGTTTCGCGCACTACCTCAAGTGCATGGTCCGCGACAAGATCGGCTCGTTCAAGGAACGCTCCGACATGGAGAATTGGCTGAACAAGTGGGTCACGCAGTATGTGACCACCGATCCCAGCGCGAGTGAAGACACCAAGGCGCGATATCCGCTGGCCGCGGCCGAGGTTCGCGTCGAGGAAGTGCCCGGCAATCCCGGGTATTACCGGGCGGTGTTTGCGCTGCGTCCGCACTATCAGCTTGAGGGTTTGACAGTGTCGTTGCGTCTGGTTTCCAAGTTGCCGTCGGCCAAGGGCGGCGGTTGATTCGCGAGGTTTGTAGCTCACGACGGCGTTTGTGGCGCGTGAGCCAGTCTGAAGTTTTCCGTTTGACTCCATGGGTGAGCCGCCGAAGCGACCCACCTGCACAACCCAGCACCATGAGATGGACACGAGAAAAGGGGATTTCGCATGGCGATTGACATGTTCCTGAAGCTTTCCACGATTCCCGGCGAGAGCCAGGACGACAAGCACAAGGAGTGGATCGAGATTCTGTCGTACAGCCACGGCGTGTCGCAGCGAAGCGCGGGCTCTCGCAGCAGCGGCGGCGCGGCCTCATCGGGGCGTTGCGATCACTCGGACCTGAGCGTGGTCAAGACGCTCGACAAGGCGTCGCCGAAGCTCGCCTTGGCATGCTGCAAGGGCGATCACATTCCCGAAGTGAAACTTGAACTCTGCCGCGCCACCGGCGACAAGCAGAAGTACATGGAATACAAACTCACCGACGTGATCGTCTCGGGCGTTCGTCCCGGCGGATCCGCCCAGGGCGGTGACTCGTTGCCCCTCGAAGAGGTCGCCTTCAACTACGGCAAGATCGAGTGGATCTACACCGAAACCGACCACAAGACGGGCAAGGGCAAGGGCGACGTCAAGACCCACTGGGATGTCGTCTCCAACAAGGGCGGTTGATCGCCCCTTGGCGTGGTTCATCTCCTCCCCGGCCGTCGCGCGTTGCGCGACGGTCGTCGTGAGATCGCAAGCGTCAGGCGCGGTCCCCCGCGTGCCCGGGGGGCCGCGCCTCGTGATTCCATTCCCGAAACGGGCATCGAAAGGCGCATCCCTTGGGACCAGAGGAACTCGTCAAGGCGGGCCAGGTTGACGAGGCGCTCAAAGCGCTGACCGCGGTCGTTCGCAAGAACCCGTCGGACGCCAAGTCCCGCGTGTTCCTGTTTCAACTGCTGTGCATCGTCGGCGACTGGGATCGCGCGCTGACGCAACTCAACGTCGCGGCGGAACTCGACGCGAGCAACCTGCTCATGGCCCAGGTCTGCCGCCCCGCGCTGCAATGTGAAGCCCTGCGCGCTGAGATCTTCGCGGGACGCCGATCGCCAATGGTCCTGGGCGAACCGGAACCGTGGTTTGGCTGGCTGATTCAGGCTGCGGCCATGACGGGTTCGGGTGATGTTGCCCGCGGGGCTGACCTTCGCGCCAAGGCGTTCGAAGCCGCGCCCGAGACGCCCGGCGTCTGCAATGGACAGGCATTTGACTGGATCATGGACGCTGATTCTCGCATCGGCCCGGCCGTGGAAGCGATCATCGAGGGCCGGTACTACTGGATTCCATTCTCGCACATCGCGTCGTTCACGTCCGAGGGTCCGACGGACCTTCGTGACTTCGTGTGGCTTCCCGGGACGTTTCAGTGGACCAACGGCGGCGAGAGCGTGGCGCTGATTCCCACGCGATATCCAGGATCAGACAAGGCGACGGACGAACGGATTCGCCTGGCGAGAATGACGACGTGGCAGGACCTTGGCCATGACACGTTCGTCGGACTCGGGCAGCGGATGCTCGCCCTTGGTGAGACTGATATGCCGCTGCTTGAGGTGCGCAGCCTCGTTCTGGGGTCCGCGAGTACGGCCGACGCCGGCGGAGGCGGCTAAACGTGGCGGAATTGACCGACCTTCAGCGTCTTCAGCCGTGTCTCCTCGACCGCCTCACCGACACCGAGCCGGACAAGGGGGTCGAAAGCCGTGATCGTCGCGTGTTTACGGTGAGTCAGATTCGTTCGGCCGTGCTGCGCGACTTGTCGTGGCTTTTGAACGCATCGGTGCGAATGGAGAACGAGGAGATCGCCGGGTTCCCCGAGGTGGCGTCGAGCGTGTTGAACTACGGGATGCCGGATTTGTGCGGGCTTTCGACGCGGGCGTATTCGCCGCCGGAACTTGAGCGCATGGTGCGCGAGGCGATTCGCCGTTTTGAACCGCGCATCCTGCCCGAATCGCTGAGCGTGCGCGTGGTCGAAGTGGACACGAACGGGCGTGCGAGCATCGCCTTCGAGATCGCCGCCGATCTGTGGGCCACGCCCGTTCCCGATCCGCTGTTCTTTCGGACGGAGATGGACCTGGACACCGGGCAATGCCGGCTCGAGGATCGACCCAATGGATAGGCGATTTCTCGAACTCTACAGCACGGAACTGCGTCATCTTCGGGAGACGGCCGGGGAGTTCGCGCGGCAGCATCCGAAGATCGCGGGTCGTCTGGCGCTGGATGAGTTCGCGTGCGCGGATCCGTATGTGGAGCGATTGCTGGAGGGTTTCGCGTTCCTGGCGGCGCGCGTGCAACTCAAACTCGATGCGCAGTTTCCACGATTCACGCAGAGCCTGCTCGAAACGGTGTATCCACATTACCTGGCGCCCACGCCGTCGATGACGGTGGTGCGATTCGAGCCGGACCCCGGCGAGCCCGCGCCGCCGGAGGGGTTCACGCTGCCGCGCGGGTCGATCCTGCGCAGCCTGATCGGCAAGGGTGAACAAACCGCGTGCGAGTATCGCACCTCACAGCCCGTCACGCTCTGGCCCGTGCAACTGACCAAGGCGAGTTACCACACGTCCGACATCGCGTCGCTGTCGCCGCCCAATGTGCCCGGCGTTCGCGCGGGCCTGCGACTGGCGCTGCGCATGCTCGGCGGCACAACGCCGAGGCAACTTCGTCTCGATCGACTGCGACTGTTCCTCCGCGGCACGGATGAGAATCCCATGCGGTTGTATGAACAGTTGTTCGCGGAGGCGGCGGCCGTGGTCATTCGTTCGGGCGCACGGCCCGTGCGTCAACAGACTGTGTTGCCGGGTTCGGTGATCGAGCAGGCGGGGTTTGATGATGCCGATGCGCTTTTGCCGCTGGGCCCGCGATCGTTTCAGGGCTATCGATATCTCGCGGAGTATTTCGCGTTTCCGCAGCGGTTCATGTTCGTGGACTTCGCGGGCGTTGGCGAGGGCATCCGCAAGATCGACACGACGATGAGCAGCGAGATCGAGATTCTCGTGCTCTTCCGCGACCTTCGTCCGACGCTGGAGTCGGCGGTGGACGCGTCGATGATCGAACTCAACTGCGCCCCGGCCATCAACTTGTTCCCCAAGCGCACGGATCGCATCCATGTGACGGATCAGGCGTGGGAACATCATGTCGTGCCCGATCGCCTGCGTCCGCGGGATTTTGAAGTGTTCGAAGTGCGCTCCGTGCGCGGCTATGGCAGCGATCCGTCCGACACGATGGAGTTCGCGCCGTTTTATCGCGCTGGTGGTCTTCGTGAGGATGCGCTCTCGCGTGCGGCCGGGGGCGGCGCGTATTACTCGCTTTCGCGGATGCCGCGCACGGCCTCGGCCAAGGAACAACGCGTCGGACGGCGAAGCGGATACGCCGGGTCCGAAGTGTTTCTCATGCTTGTGGACGCCACGGCCGCGCCCATTCGACCCTCGATCGTGCAGATCGGGCTTGAAACGCTGTGTACGAATCGCGACCTTCCGCTGCACATGCCCGTGGGCCGGGGCGCGACGGACTTTTCGCTCGACGCGGCCGCGCCGGTCAAGGGCGTTCGCTGCGTGGCGGGTCCGACGCCGCCGCGCGAGACGCACGCGATTGGCGAGATGTCGTGGCGGTTGATCAGTCACTTGACGTTGAACTATCAGACGCTCGTGGGCGAAGATGCGGAAGAGGGGGCGTGGGCGCTGCGCGAGTTGTTGTCGCTGTACGGCACGACGGGCGACGCGAGCACGCGCAAGCAGATTTCCGGCGTTCGCAATGTCCAGGCCGCGCCAATCACGCGACGCGCGCCCGTGCCGGGGCCGATCGCCTTCGCGCGAGGCGTCGAAGTGACGCTGACGCTGGAAGAGACGGCCTTCACGGGTTCGGGCGCATTCCTGCTTGGCTCAGTGCTGGATCGCTTCTTCGCGAGGTATGTGTCGATCAATTCCTTCACCGAGACCGTGGTTCGCTCGATGGAGCGAGGCGAGATCATTCGATGGCCGACAAGGTTCGGACAACGCCAGATACTCTGATGCGGTCCTTGCATGAGGCGCCGTTTCGGTGGGACTTCTTTCAAGCCGTGCGACGCCTGGATTGCGCGTATGCGGATCGTCCCGCGACGGGCACGGCCGCGCGTCCCGGTCAGGAACCGGTGCGCTTCGCGCAGGAGCCGACGCTGGCGTTCGCGCCCGCGACGATCGCGAGTTTCACGCCGCCGCACGATGGACGCCCGGGTCGCATGGCGATTTATGCGATGGGCCTGCTCGGTCCGCATGGTCCGATGCCGCTGGTGTTCACGGATTACGTGCGCGATCGCAAGCGAAACTACGCCGACGGCGGGCTTGCGGCGTTCCTCGATGTGTTTCACCATCGCATGATCGCGCTGCTGTATCGCGCCTGGGCGAGCGGGCACAAGGCCGTGCAGTATGAGAGGGGTGATCGCGATGAGTTCGTTCCGTTCGTGGGGAGTCTGATCGGTTTCGGCGGGGGGTGGTCTGCGCCGTCTCGGCGGAGTTCGGACCTGCCGTTTCATGCGCTGCTGCATTACAGCGGGGCGATGTCGAATCAGTCTCGCCACGGCGCGGGCCTCGAAGCGATGCTCGCGGATTTCCTTCGTATTCCCGTGCGGCTCGAATCGTTCATCGGTCGATGGCTGCCGATTCCGCCGGGGAATCGGTGCAAACTCGGGGGCGGGGCGGTCCTTGGGGAGTCCGCGACGATCGGCTCGCGCGTGTGGGAATGTCAGCAGTCGTTTCGACTGCGCATCGGGCCGATGGGGCTGGCCGACTACGATCGTTTGTTGCCCGGCGGCAGCGGGCTGGCACAGGTATCGACGCTCGTAGCGGCGTACATCGGTGAGGAGTTGGCGTGGTCGCTGCGACTGGTGTTGCGAGGAAACGAAGTGCCCGGGACGCGCCTGGGACAGGCGGGACAACTTGGCTGGACGACGTGGCTGGGCAAAGGCGGCGCTGACGGCGATGTCGATGATCTTGATCTGACGCCGCCGAGCCAGGCCCGCGTGCCGATGCCCGTCGGACTCGGGGTGGCGTGAACCTGGATGTTCAGGAGCGATTCTCATGGGTGAAATCAACCGCGCGGCACTGTTCGGAAAACTCAACTCGCTGGCCTACAGGGCCATCGAGAGTGCCACCGTCTTCTGCAAACTTCGCGGCAATCCGTATGTCGAACTCGTTCACTGGTTCCACCAAATCCTCCAACTCCAGGATTCGGACCTGCACCGAATCCTCAAGCACTTCGAGGTCAATCCCTCCCGGCTGGCCGCGGACCTGACGGCCTCGCTCGACAAACTTCCTCGCGGCGCATCGTCGATCTCCGATCTTTCATCGCACATCGAAGACGCGGTGGAACGCGCCTGGGTCTATGGCTCACTCATGTTCCGCGATTCAAGCGTGCGCACGGCGTATCTGATCGTGGGCATGCTCAAGACCCGGGCACTGACGGGCGTGCTTGTCAGCATCAGCCCGGAGTTCGCCAAGATCAAACTCGACGCGCTGACCGACAACTTGTCCAAGATCATCGCCGGCTCGCCGGAGGATGCGCTGGGGGCACAGGATGGCAGTTCGCTTGCCACTGGTGCGGCCGCGCCTGGTGAAGCCAGCGGCGCGATGGCCCCGGCCGCGATGGGCAAGCAGGAAGCCCTCAAGAAATTCTGCTCCGATCTGACCCAGCGAGCCCGCGAGGGCAAGATGGATCCGATCGTCGGGCGTGATGAAGAGATACGCCAGGTCGTTGACATCCTCATGCGACGCCGACAGAACAACCCGATCCTGACGGGCGAGGCGGGCGTGGGCAAGACGGCCGTGGTCGAGGGCTTCGCGCAGCGAATCGCGTCGGGCGATGTTCCGCCGCCGCTGAAGGATGTGTCGCTGCTGTCGCTGGATGTCGGGCTTCTTCAGGCCGGCGCGAGCATGAAGGGCGAGTTTGAGAACCGCCTTCGACAGGTGATCGAAGAGGTGCAGAGTTCGCCCAAGCCGATCATCCTGTTCATCGACGAGGCGCACACGCTGATCGGCGCGGGCGGTGCGGCCGGGACGGGCGACGCGGCGAATCTGCTCAAGCCGGCGCTGGCGCGCGGCGAACTGCGCACGGTCGCCGCAACAACGTGGGCCGAATACAAGAAGCACATCGAGAAAGACCCCGCGCTGACACGGCGATTCCAGGTCGTGAAGGTTGATGAGCCCGATGAGATCAAGTGCCTGCGCATGATCCGCGGCGTCGCGACGATGCTCGAGAAACACCATCGAGTCCAGGTGCTCGATGAGGCTCTGGAGGCGGCCGTCAAACTTTCGCATCGGTACATCCCAGCGAGGCAGTTGCCGGACAAGGCCGTGAGTCTCATCGACACCGCGTGCGCCCGCGTGGCGGTGGGGCAGCACGCGGTTCCCGCGGCCGTGGATGATTCGCGCCGGTTGATCGAGGCGTACAAGACGGAACTTGAGATTGTGGATCGGGAGATCGCGGTCGGCGCCGATCACGACGCGCGGCGAGCCGAGATCGTCAAGGCGATGGAGGATGAGGGCGTGCGCCTGGCCGCGCTGGAAGAGTCGTGGAAGAAAGAGCGCGATCTGGTGAATCGGATCCTCGAGATTCGCGGGAAGTTGCGTGCGGCCTCGCCCACCGGCGCTGTGGGCGATGCGCCGGACAAAAAGGCGGCCGACAAAGCGCCCGCGGCGCCGCCCGCCCCGGCCGATGCGCTCAAACCCGAAGAGCGCGAAGCACTCCTGGCCGAATTGCGCCGGCTGCAAGCCCAACTCACCGAGCATCAGGGCGAGACGCCGCTGATCCTGCCGAGCGTGGACTCGCAGGCCGTGGCGTCGGTCGTCGCGGACTGGACGGGGATTCCGGTTGGGCGGATGGTTCGTAATGAACTCGCGGCCGTGCTCACGCTCGCGGACACGCTGGAGAAGCGCATCATCGGTCAGCGTCACGCGCTGGACATGATCGCCAAGCGCATTCAGACCTCGCGCGCGGGCCTTGAGAATCCGAACAAGCCCATCGGTGTGTTCATGCTCGCGGGAACCAGCGGCGTGGGCAAGACCGAGACGGCCCTGGCTCTGGCCGAGGCGCTCTATGGCGGCGAGCAGAACGTCATCACGATCAACATGAGCGAGTATCAGGAAGCGCACAAGGTCGCGACGCTGATGGGTTCGCCGCCGGGATATGTGGGCTACGGCCAGGGCGGTGTGTTGACCGAGGCGGTGCGCCGACGCCCGTATTCGATCGTGCTGCTCGATGAAGTGGAGAAGGCGCACACGGACGTGCATGAGATTTTCTTCCAGGTCTTCGACAAGGGCGTGATGAAGGATTCGGAAGGCACGGAGATCATCTTCAAGAACACGATCATCCTGCTGACGACCAACGCGGGGACGGACCTGATCATGAACATGTGCAAGGATCCGGAACTGCTTCCGGATCCTGAGGGGTTGTCGAAAGCGCTGCGCGAGCCGCTGCTGAAGATTTTCCCCGCCGCGTTGCTGGGGCGGCTGGTGGTGATTCCGTATTACCCGCTGACGGACGACATGGTGCGGAACATTTCGCGTCTGCAACTCGGGCGGATCAAGCGTCGGATCATGGAGAATCACAAGGCGGCGTTTGAATATGACGACGCGGTGCTGGACCTGATCGTCGCGCGGGCGACGGAGCGCGAGAGCGGGGGGCGCGTGATCGACCAGATCCTCACCAACACGATGCTTCCCGAGTTGAGTCGCACATTCATGACGCGAGTGATCGAGGGCCACCCGGTGCGCACGGTTCGCATCACGGCCGGCGGGGATGAGTTCCAGTATGTGATCGAGTAGGCCCGGAGAGAGTCCATGGCGTATACACAGAAAGACCGTTGGATGGCCGTGGGCACGCCGCTGGGCGATGATGTGCTGCTGCTTGACGCGATCGAAGGTGAAGAGTGGCTGGGCGAGTTGTTCGAGTACACGCTGTCGCTGACGAGTGACAAGGTGAACCTCAAGTCCGAGGACATCATCGGGCAGGGCATCACGGTGCGGATGGAGATTGCAGAGGAGGGCACGCGCTACATCCACGGGATCGTGTCGGTGTTCGCCTTTGACGGTTTCAAAGAGGGCCTGGCGAAGTATCGGGCGACGATCGTGCCGTCGATCTGGCTGCTGACCCGGCGCGCGGACTGCCGCGTGTTTCAGGAGATGTCGATCGTTGACATCATCAAGAAGGTCTTCCAGGACGCGGGGCTGAGCGACTATGAGATGAACCTGAGCGAGTCGTACACGACCCGCGCGTTCTGCGTGCAGTATCGAGAGAGCGACTTCAATTTCATCAGCCGTCTGATGGAAGAGGAGGGCGTGTACTACTACTTCAAGCACGAGGATGGCAAGCACACGCTGGTGATCGCGGACTCTCCCGGCGCGCATGAGGATCTGACGCACGCGGCGACGTTGCCGTATCGCACGCCCGGGGATGAAGGCGAAGTCGGCGAAGATCATGTCAGCGCGTGGACGATGGAAGACGCCGTGCAGTCCGGGGCGTACGCCCACACGGACTACAACTTCATCAAGCCGACGCTGGAACTCAAGGCGATGTCGAAACTCGCATCGGGCGCGATCGCATCCGACGCGGAAGTCTTTGACTATCCCGGTCGCTACGCTGAGACGGCCGACGGCGAACGCCTGGCCCGCGTCCGCGTGGAGGAGATTCACGCGCAGTATCGCACATATGAAGGCGAAACCAACGCGAGGGGCATGGCTTGCGGCGGCACGTTCACGCTCGAGGACCACTCGCGCGACGACTTCAACCGCAAGTATCTCGTGGTCGGCACATCCATCAGCGCAAAGAACAGCAGTTTCGGCACCGGCCAGGGCGACGATGAAGATCTGTTCACCTGCGAGATCGAAGCCATTGAGTCCGACACCGTATATCGACCCCAGCGCGTGGCTGAAAAGCCCATCATCCCCGGCGCGCAGACGGCCTTTGTCGTGGGCAAGGATGGCGAAGAGATCGACTGCGATGAACACGGGCGCGTTCGCGTTCGGTTTCACTGGGATCGCGGGGGTGAGTCCACCGAGGATTCTTCATGCCTGATTCGCGTGGCGCAGGTGTGGGCGGGTCAGAACTGGGGCGCGATGTTCCTGCCGCGCGTCGGCCAGGAGGTCATCGTTGAGTTCCTCGAGGGCGATCCGGATCGTCCGATCATCACCGGACGGGTTTATAACGGCGCATCCAAGCCGCCATACGCCCTGCCCGGCGAGAAGACCAAGTCCACCATCAAGTCCAACTCGTCCAAGGGCGGCGAAGGCTTCAACGAGATTCGATTTGAGGACAAGAAGGACAGCGAACAGATCCTCGTGCATGCGCAGAAGGATGCCGACATCCGGGTGAAGAACGACGCGAAGGAGTGGATTGGCAATGACCGGCACATGCTGGTGATTCGACACCAGGTCGAACAGGTCGTGGGCAGCCGCCACGAAGTCGTGGACACGAATCACCACGAGAAGATCGTCGGCGCCCGCCACCTGAAGATCGAAGGCAGCGAGGTCAAGCACATCGACACGAAGCACTCGCTCAAAGTGGGGGACGACTCGGGCGAGGAATACGGCAAGAACAAGTCGATCAAGGTCACCGAACAATGTTCCGTCAAGGCCAAGATCGTGGTGATCGAAGCCGAGGAGAACATCACGCTCAAGGTGGGCCAAGCCTACATCGCGATCGAGAAGGACAGCATCAAGATCGCGGTGGACAACCCCAGCGGCAAGATCGAAGTGGACACCAAAGGCGAGATCAGCATCAAATCGCTCAAGGACACGACCATCGAAGCGACCCAGAACTTCTCAGCGAAGGGCACGGCCGGGGCGAAAATTGAAGGCACCGCGCAGGTGGAGGTCAAAGGTGCGCAGGCGACGCTGGCGGGGGACGCGATGTGTACGGTCAAGGGCGGCCTGGTGAAGATCAACTGAGGCGCACGAGCGAGGAACGCGGAGCAGACCATGGCAAGCGCAAAGGCAGTCAAGATGATCACGCTTCAGGATTATGAAGCGCCGCAGGAGGTGATTGAATCCGCCGTCGCCGAGTTTGGCGAGATCGAGGAAGCGCCGACGCGTCAGTTTCAGCGCGATCCGGGTCGTCCGGACACCATTGGCGTGGTGTCGCCGCAACGTGAGGACGGCGAGCCTGGCGATCCTCCGCCGGATCACTGGATCGGGGTGAAACTGGTGGACAACGACGGCGAGCCGGTTCCGTTCGAGCCGTTCCGTCTGAAACTGGGTGACGGAAGCATCCTTGAGGGCACGCTGGACGAGAAGGGATACTGCCGGGTCGAGGGCGTGGAGCAGGGTACATCACAAGTCTCCTTCCCGAACATCAACGCGGACGAGTGGAAGTCGGCGTGACCGCCCCACACGCGCCGCGGGAAGATCGCGCATGAAGAAACACATCGCCAAGGACCAGGATCACATCAGCAGCGTCGCGTTCGAGCACAAACTGCTCACGCACGCGCAGTTGTGGTCCGTCAACAAGTCGAAACTCGCGTCAAAGAAGCGCAACGATCCGAACGTGCTTTTCAAGGGTGATCGCGTCGTCTCCAAAGGTGACGAACTCGACATCCCCACGATCGACGATGCGCCAAAGTCCGGCTCGATTGACCAGGACAACAAGTTCGTCATCGACATGTCAGAGTTGTGGCTGCGCATCCGCATTGTGAACAACGATCTCTCGCCGATCAAGGACGCGTCCTATGTGCTGACTTTTCCGGACATCACCACCGAGATCAAGGGCGTCACCAACGACAAGGGCCAGTTCACCGGAAAGACCGACGCCAAGGGTCACATCGAGATCAAGATTCCGGACTACTTCAAGAAGCGCGACGCGTCATACGCCAAGACGGCCACGCTCGAAGTCCGCCTCTCCGCCGAAGGATCAGACGGCAAGGCCGAGCAGAAGGGTGATGATCCCGATGGCGTGGTGTACGGGCCGGAGTCCGTGCGCGGCGAGGTGGCCGTGGCCTGGAAACTCAGCATCGGCGCGCTGAATCCGATTGAAGAGAAGGCGCCGGACGATCGTTGCGTGTCGGGCTGTCAGCAGCGTCTGAACAATTTGAATTTCAACACGGGTCCGATCGACGGGATCGTCGGCGCGAACACGGACGCGGCCGTCAAGGCCTTCAAAAAGTTGTTCAAGATCGGCTCGGTCAAGGGCAAGGAAGGCCAGCCGAACACGATGATGCAGATCGACCTGCGTCGGGCGCATGATGAAGAAGGGGGCGCAACGCCCCCGGCCGAGACGGCGCAGGAAGCCCCGCCCATGCCTTCTGAACACTAACCGCGCAGGGAGAGATGTCGCACCATGCCAGCAGATCCCACCGCCAACCTCGGAGGCAGCCGACTCGAGACGAAACCCGAGTACATCGGGCACATCGCGCCGAGTTTCAAGACCCCCAAGCGCTTCAACGCGCTGGCGATTCGCCCGCGCTATCGCATCGCGCTCAAACTCGGCGACATCGAGTCATTGTTCTGCACGCAGCCCGATACCCCGGCCGGGCGCATGGCGCGCCTCCAGGTGCTCGGACTGTTCTACTGGCCGCTCAATCATCGTCTCGCCGCCGGCGGCACGCCAGCGCCGATCACGACGAACGCGATGGATACGGCCAAGACGGACATGGCCGATTGCAAGGCCAAGGCCGCCACGCTCAAGACCAAGGCGGATCAGGCGGAAGTCGCCGCACAGGCGTCGGTGACGGCGCTCAATGCGTACTTCGCCGCCGCACCGGGGCCGGCACAGAACGCGCTGCTCGCGCCAGCGCAGAACGCCCGGAATGCGGCGAAGAACGCCGCCGATCAGGTCAAACAGGCCGCCGATGACTTCCAGACCGCCTGCAATACCTTCGAGACCAGCACCAAGGGCACCGCGCTCGAATCCACCGGCGGGCTGATGAAGGACTGGGGCGCCTTCATCGCCGGCAAGGGCAATGACATCAAGGCGGCCGGCGACGCCAATGTGCCGCCAAACTGGAACGTCGGCAACACCAACGCCCTGTTGACCACGGCGACCAACGTGAAGGCCTCCTGCGAGAATGCCAAGAAGAAGGCCGACGAAATCAAGACCAAGGTTGACAACTATCGCGCCGCCGCGCCCAACGTCGACGCGAGGCTCACGCCAAATCAAGAGGCTTTCCGCGTCGCGTGGGACTATTTCAAGCAGAACTTCGTCGGCAACAGCGGCAACGCCTCCGACGCCGACGCCGACAAGGAGATTCAGAAACGCCTGAAGGAATGGGTGGTGCAGCAGCACCTGTCGCCCTTTGACAAGTGCCTGTACAACCGTGATGGCGCATCGCCCGGCGGCGGGTGCCTGCCCATTCCCACGCCCGACGGCGAGAAGCCTGATGAGGCCAAGGGTCACTTCGCCAAACTCCGGCTCCCCGGCGGCTATGCCTTGCTCTCGGACTTCATCAATCGATTCAATGTGAATATCGATGACAACGCGGAGATTCCGCGGATGGGTCTGACCGACAATCCGTTCACTGTTGAAGATGCGGTCTTCAAGTACAACGAAGTGCTGGGGAAGGTTCCGCTGGTGGCCGTGGTGGAGAAGTGGGCGACGAAGGAAGGCAAGTGGAAGCGTGCGGGGAAGGATGTGGAGGTTCGCTTCGGCCTCGTGCATCCTTATGACCTTCCGGATTTCAACGCGAATCGCTCGATGAACACGCAGCTCAATCGTCCTGCGATGCGTGACTCGGTGTGGAGCAAGACGGATCCGACGCCGCCGTCGCGTGACAGCGGCACGGGGCCGAAGCACTTCACATCCATCCTCGAAAATCACTCGCTCGACGACAACAAGAAGAAGAACGATCCGCAGTGGCCCAATGCGCACGCGGACTTTGGCGGCAAGCGCGAACACGCCTCGGGTGTTGACAACATCATCTTCGCCCTTGGCGACATCGGCGGGTTCACCAAGCCGCACGATCCTCCGCCGGCGGCCATCGGTGGTGGCCCGCCGCGTCCGCCGCCCCCCCCGCCGCAGCAGGGCAGCAGCGGCCCGCCATTTCAATACTTCAATCCCGCTGAATCGCTCGGCGACGCGACGCTGCACGCCGTCAAGACCAAGACGAACGACAACAGCGAGGCGGGCGTGGTCTTTACGCCGTCGCGCCTGTCGGGGGATCGCTATCGCCTTCGAGTGTGGATCCATGATCCCGAGATGGTCAGCGACGATGCGAAGAACAAGGGTGAGGGCATGGAGGCGGCGCGCGTCGAGACGGGCACCATCGTCGTCTGGCGCAACATCCGCTGGAGCCGCCTGGCCACGCTGAAACTTCCCGCGCCGGGGGACATCAACGCCCACATCGTCGCTCGCGCGAAGGTTCCGCCCGACACCAAGCCCGCCAGCGGCGCTTCACGCGCGGAACGCCTGATGTGGACGTACCTCGCGATTCCCGAAGGCAAAAAAGTCGGGCGCGGCCTGGCGAAGATCGAGATCGACGGCCCAATCCAGACCGGCAAGTTGGGCACGCCGTTCAACGCGATACATGTGAACTTTGCGCGGGGGTTCTGCGAACTCGAGTGCGATCCAAAGTTCTTTCAGGACATCACGGAGCAGGAATGGCGAGATGCACGGGATCGGGCCGTGGCCGATGCCCTGTTCGTCGGATGCCGCGAACTTGGACTCGTGCTCGACCTCGACGTGTTGTTCTTCAAGGATGGGGCCGCGGCCGGGTTCAAGATCGACCACAAGACCGGCTTCCTGATGCCCGCGCGGACACCCGCGGATTATGACGCGGCCAATGGCATGGGCGTCGTGCTGGCCGCGACCGACCCGGCCGAACTTGACGCCGTTAACGCCACGCGCCAGAAACTCGGGTCGCTCATCACCTCGTACATGTATCCCGGTTTCTTCCGGCACATCTCCAAGAACGGCTATCTGCCGGGCTTCACGATCGTGCATGCGCTTTTCAGCACGAACCTGATGAGCGACAACGAGGGCGGCGGCACGGTCATCTCGGGCGCATCGGGCATGGCGCAGCATTACAACGGCGCGTACAACTTCTTCGGATGCGAGGAATCGTGGCCGGAAAAGGTCGGCGATGATGTGTGGTTCGGCTACAGCTACACCTGCAACGTGATGCACGAAATCGGGCATGTGTTGTATAAGGAACACGACGCGGGTCTGCACGGCGGCAGCCCGGCGGGCGGACCCATGCCCCAATATCACGACAACGCGGGCTACGTCACGGAGGCCACAGCCGAGACCGATGAACCTCCGCATGGGACGTGCATCATGAGTTACCGCGCGTGCGAGGGCGAGTTCTGTGCGAAGTGCTGCGCAGGCCTTCGCGGATGGAACATCAAGGGCGCTGCGGCTCTGCACGCGCAGATGCCCGCGCCGGCCGCGCCTCCGCCCGGACCGGCACGATCGGGCGGAATCAAGGGCTTCTTCAAGAAGATTTTCGGCCACTGACCACAAGGGACGATCATGGTCATCGCATCGGTCATCTCGATCATCATTCAACTCACCAAGACGGAGTTCGCCGTCGGCGAAGACCCGACGTTCACCCTCGAACTGCTCTATGGCGGCGCGGGGTCGATCGTCGTTCCCGAGCCCGTCGAAGGCTCGGGCATGCCATACTTCCGCGTGGTCGATCTTGCCAATGGCGCTGAGCGCATCGTCAAGAAGCCGCAGTCGTTTCCCGGTGCCAAGGCTCGCCTTGAACTGCTCGCAGGCGAACCGCACAAGTCCTTTCACAAACTCGGTGACTACATCCCCCTCAATGCGCCCGGCAAGTATGCCATCAGCGCGATCTATGAATGGAACAACGGCGCCGATCGCGCCGAGTCCGAGCCCGTCACCATCACCATCACCGGACTCGGCGTGCGAAACATGGGGATCAACAACCCATCGTTCCGCCACGGCCTGCTCACGTTCATCAACCCCGCGGCCGATCCGCCGGACCTCATGCTCGCCGATCTGGTCCTCGAACCCGAAGGCGGTGTCAAACGCCTCAAACCCATCGCGAAAGCAACGATGACGGCCGTGCCCGTCGCGTCGTGTCCGGGGAACCAGTCGCCAACGATGGGACAGTGGATCGCGTGGATTGAAGGTGACACGTTCAAGGCCGTGCATGTGGGCGACACGCTCGGCCCGACGAGCATGGCGTTGTTCAAGACGATTCCCGGCGCGCAAATCGTCAGTCCCCTGTTCGCGGCGGTGAACAAGTCTCACACGACGCGGGGCGGCGGCGCGGCCGTGCTGCTGCAGAGGAACCCGCTCAAGGGCGCATCGCTGATTGCGCTTGACCTTTCGGCCGGGCCGGAGGGTGCAGCGGTGAAGGAGTCGGCGCGACTTGCGCTCGATCGCGCGCCGGACTGGATCGTGAGTTTCGTGCGATCGGATCCCGCGGACAAACGCCTCGCGTTCATCACGGCCGAGAATGGCAAGTTCACCATCTCCGATGCGCCATGGCCCAAGCCCGGCGACGCCACGCTTCGCGCGACGAAGATCGCCGAATGGGAAGGAGACTTCGTCACGGCCGCGGCGAACATCGACCACAACGACGTGATTCGCGGTTGCGCGTTGGCGTGGATGGGTCCGCCGGAAGAGCGATCGCTGGAGGTGTTGTCGTGGAAGGTCGGTCCGGACGGCGCGTTTGAATCGGAACCGCTGGGCGCGTTGCCCTGGCCGCACGCGAATCCCATTCAGTCGATCAAGGCACGCGTTCGCACGGGTGGCTCGCCGACGATTCTGCTGCGTTCCGCGCTGGGCGAGTGGCATGTGTTTGACGCGAAGTTTCAGGGCAAAGTGTTTGAACCGTTCACGCGCACGGATCTGCCGATTGACATCGCGTTTGTGGCCGACGCCGAGGCCGTGCTGGTCATCGCGCAGATCGGCGGCGCGATCAAGGTCAAGCGTCTGACGGGGGCAGACCTTCCGCCGAATCAACGTTGAGGAGTTTCATCATGCCTCCGGCAGCGCAAGTTCTTGGAATGCACACGTGTCCGATGCAGACGCCCGGCACGCCGCCGATCCCGCATGTCGGCGGGCCGATCGTGGGGCCGGGGTGTCCGACCGTGCTCATCGGCAACCTGCCGGCCGCGGTGATGGGCGACTCGTGCGTGTGCGTCGGGCCGCCGGATTCGATCGTCAAAGGCTCGGCGACGGTACTCATCGGCGGCAAGCCGGCGGCGAGAGTCGGCGACACGACCGCGCACGGCGGAACAATCATGCCGCCGGGATGTCCGACTGTGATGATCGGGGGGTGAAACATGTCGCGATGGTTCGTTGTGGTACTCAGCGTGGCGTGGATCGCCGGCGCGCTTCCCTCGCTCGCGGCCGCGGCCGTGAATCCGCCCGACAAGGCCGACGCGCCCAGGACCGAGGGCGTCGAGATCTATTCGCTCGACAACGGCCTGCGCATCGTGCTGATGCCGGTGGCCGGCGCGACGCGGGTCGCGGTGTTGACGATGATCGAGGCCGGGTTCCTCGATGAACCCGCGGGCATGACGCAGGCCTCGCACCTGCTCGAACATCTCGCATGCATGGGCGCGACCAAGTCGTATCAACCCAACGAATCCTTCAATCGCCTGTCCGAGCGCGGCTTGGCCAACGCCGAGACCATGGCCGATCACACGCGATACGACATGATGGTGGCGGCTGAGGACATCGAACTCGCGCTGACCATTCAGGCCGAACGCCTGACATCGCTCCGCATTGACGACGCCGTAATTCAGCAGGAGGCCCCGCGCTGTCACAGCGAGGCGGTTAATGTCGAGATGTTCGCCGGCGGGCCGATGATGAAGTTCGCGTTCATGGCCGCCGTGCAGGCGTGGCGACACGGCGCTGAGCGGGCGCTGGTCAAGTCCGGGCTGGAATCGACGGACCCCGAGGCGCTCGCCGCGTTTCATGACGACGTGGTCACGCCGGATCGCGTGACGCTGGTGATCTGCGGCGGGATCGACATCGCGAAGACCAAGGCGATCATCGACCGTGAGTTCGCCCCGATCCCCGCGCGCGATGACGCGCCCGCCCCGACTCGCATCGACTGGAACGACTTGCCGCCCATCACGCGTATCGAATGGGACAGCGTTCACACGGCCGTCATCCTCACCTGGGCCCCGCCAGAGGATCGCGTCGATCGGGCGCTTCTGTCGGTGTACGCGAGTCTGCTCTTCGGCGCGATCACGGCCGACGCGGATGTGCAGCGCCGATCGACGCGGACGATGTCTTCGGCGTCGTCGTGGCCGGTGGACCGCCTGCCGTTCTTCGTGTATTCGACGCTCGCGCCGAATCAGGATGCGGATGAGGCAGCTCGCGTCATCGCCGAGCGCGTGCATGCCATCGCAACCGAGCCGCTCTCTGAACAACGAGTCGGCTTCGCGCGGACGCACGCCATGCAACTCGCGTGGGTGTCGCTTCCGCCACCCCCGGCCATCGGCGTGCAGGTGCGCACTGTCGAGCAGCAGAACCCCGGCAACGCGGCGCATGCGATGGACTTGGTGCTCGGCAACCTCGCGATTCAGGCGTGCATGCGCCAGCGGTTGATTGGACACGATGAGACGCTGGCGGGAAATCTCGCCCCGGCCGTGTCGTCCGAGCGAATCGCGAAGATTCTCACGGAAACGATCACGCCGGATCGGCTTCGCATCACGATCCTTTCGCCAGCGAAGCCTTGATCAGAGGCACGGTCTCGCGGGTCATCGCGTGCGCTGTTCGAGGCGATCGCGCATCTCGCGGGCGCGATCCGTCAGCGCGGCCTCGTCCGTCGGCTTCGTGTCCAGGGGCGTGAGATCGAAGTGCCATCGAACCGTCGTGCGCACAGGAACCGGCGACAGTTCCGCGATCAGATCAATCGGCGGATACTCATACCACGGTGCGACCGCGGTTCGCCCGGTGTTGATTGCGTGATATCCATCAAGGCGCACCTGCACGTCATAGGTACCGTAATAGAGGAACGATGCTGAAACGGGCGTTCGTCCAATCTCCACATCATTGAGCCACACCAGCGCCCCCGGCGGTTCAGACGTGACGACGATGGTGCGCTGCGCGCATCCGCCAAGCGCCACGGCCAGGCCGCACGCCATCGCGCCACGCAGCGCCGCGTGCCGCGTCATCGCGTTGTCTCCGGCGCGCGGCGGCTCGGGGCACGCGTGACCAGCGGCTCGGCCGGGCGTGCCTCAACGCTCGCCGCACCGTTGCGCGAGGGATGATCAAATTCATCCCCGCGAAACAGCGAACCGAGATAGACACGCCGCACAAGATCGTTCTTGATGAGATCCTTCGGCTGGCCTTCGGCGAACTTGCGGCCCTCGTCGATGATGTACGCCCGGTGACACACGCGCAGCGTCTGCTGCACGTTGTGATCCGTGATCAGACACGCGATGCCCAGCGAAGACAATCGCCGGATCTCGCTTTGCAAGTCTTCCACGGCGATGGGGTCCACGCCCGAGAACGGCTCATCGAGCAGGATCAGTCGCGGGTTCGTCACCAGCGCGCGGGCGATTTCGAGTTTTCGCCTCTCGCCGCCGGAGCATGTGCGTGCGGCCTGTTTCGCCTTGTGCGCGAGGCCGAACTGCGCGAGCAACTCCGTCGCACGGCTCTTGCGCTGCCCCCGCGGCATCGGCATGGTCTCGAGGATGGCGAGCAGGTTCTGCTCGCACGTCATTCGCCCGAAAATGCTCGGTTCCTGACTCAGATACCCCATGCCCATCCGCGCGCGGCGATACATGGGCATGGCCGTGACATCCTGCCCATCAAAGACCACGCGCCCGTCGTCGGCGTCGATCATGCCGATGGTCATGCGGAAGGAGGTGGTCTTGCCCGCGCCGTTTCGCCCGAGCAGGCCGACGATTTCCGCCTGATCCACATGGAACGACACCCCATCCACCACGCGCCGCCCGGCGTAGGTCTTCTTCAGTCCCAGGGCTTCAAGAAGGGGCATATACGGGGAGTGTAGGGCGTGAATCGACGCCTCGTCCGTCGAACGGGGGGTGGTTTCGGGCGGCAGGCCGTCGCCACGAACCCCTCTCCACATACGATCAGGCGATACCGAGTCGAAGGGAAGTGAGTCGGGAGCGAACGTCACGCTTCGCGGCCAACGCCCTGAACCGCCCGCGAGAGTGGATCGGCCGTGATGACCACGGCCTCCGAGAGAGAAACACACATGAAAACGCCCCAAAGTGTCCTGTGCCTGACCGCGATTGCTGCGGCGATTCTGGCGCTCGTGCCGACTCAGGCCATGGCGCAGATGCAAGTCGTCGATCCGGAGTTTGAGGCAACCGTCACGAATCCGGCCTACGCCTCCGACGGTCCGCTCGTCGGATTTGATGAAGCCCATCGCAATTTTCACACAAGCACCGGACAGTACAAGCCGTTCGCCGACTTGATCACCAGCGATGGGTTCGTCATCCGTGCGCTCAAAGAGCCATTCACGGCGGAGTCGCTGCGCGGCTTATCGATACTCGTGATCGCCAACGCGAACGCGGGCAACCGCACCGACCCTGCGTTCACGGAGGAGGAATGCGACGCCGTGCGCGAGTGGGTGCGCGGGGGAGGATCGCTCCTGCTTATCGCGGATCACGCGCCGTTTGGAAGTTCCGCGCGGAATCTCGCGGCCAGATTCGATATCGAGATGGGCGACGGTTGGGTGCTCGAACCGCGCGAGAATGGCATGACCACGCAGATCGAGTTTACGCGCGACAGTGGACGCCTTGCCGATCACGCCATCACGCGCGGCCGGGATGAGTCGGAGCGTGTGAACATCGTGCGCAGTTTCACCGGCCAGTCGCTCTCGGTGCCCGATGGGGCGGTGGCGCTGATGCGCCTTTCAGAACACGCGCGCGAGGCCGCCAATACCGATGACCTCAACGCCGAGGCCGCGGCGCGACGTCCCACTGATCCGCAGGGCACACCCGGCGCAGTGTCCAAGTCCGTCGCCGGGTTGGCGCAGGGGCTGGCGATGGAGTTTGGCAAGGGCCGCGTGGTGGTGCTGGGCGAGGCGGCGATGTTCTCCGCGCAAGTCGTCACGCTTCAGCATGAAGGCCGCGACGTGACGATCAAAGCCGGCATGAACGTCCCCGGCAACGACAATCGGCAGTTCGCCCTCAACGTGATGCACTGGCTGTCACGCCTGCTGCCGTGACGTTGCGTCAGGCTCCGCCAGGCCCAATGGACGCCAAAACGCCCACGCAAGCGTGCTTGTCATCGCCTCCGGCGGGACCAGCCGGTCCCGAACCAGCGCCACCAACTCACGCATTCCCTGTCCGGAAACAGCCGACACGGCCACCTCATGCGCCCACGAAGCCGGGCCGAGGTCCGATCGAAGCGCGACGGTCACGTCATCGCGTGTTCGCGCCAGATCATCGCTCGGCGGCGAACGTGCATCGCCGCAGACCAGCCGTAGATCCGCCCGTTCCGCGATGCTGCGAGCCAACGCGATGGCCTGCGCATCAATGGATGAGTCCTCTGCGCCCCGTTTCGCGTGCTGGCCCGCGCCAAGCGCGGCCATCCCCGGCGCATCGACGCATCGAACCACGAGACCCGCGAGATCGAGCGACACGCCGACGTGGTCGCGCGTTGAGCCGGGTTCGTCGGCCACGAGCGAGACATCGCGCCCGGCCAGCGCGTTGATGAGCGTGGACTTGCCGACATTCGGCGGCCCGATGATGACCACCAGCGGTGGCGTGATGAGTCGGTCCAGCACGGGTGGGGCCGTCGGACCTCCCCCCCCCTCGCGCCATCGTCGCCACCGTGCGGGTTGCTCCAGCAGCAGATCAATGGCCAGCGGGCTTGTCGCCCGGGCCAGCGCATGGAGCATCAGTGCTTCAACTTCATCCTCGGCCTCCGGGTACATCACCCGCGGATCCGTGCCGCCATCCGGCACAAGCCCCACCTGGCGCAGGTGCTGCATCACCGCGCTGAGGATCGCCCGCCCACCGTGGGGCATCACATGCGCATGAACATTCGTCCATCGCGCGATGATGACCGAATCAACGCCCGCGATGTCGCGCAGCGCCACGCGCCCCGGCATCACGCCCGCCACGCCGAGCCGCTGGAGTGCATCGTCAATATCGCCCACGAGCGCGATGGCCGCGATCGCGCCGGGCGTCGCCGGCGTCTCGACACGCCATGTTGTGCGTCTGGCGTTCACACGTAGCACGTCACGACAAAGGCGGGCGGGAGGTTCAGCCAGATGTATCCGCTTCGCGTGATCCGCGAGAAGTACTCCGGCAGACGTCGATAAAACCGCCGTCCCGCCGGCAGCACCGTGCCGATGTGATACCCGAACGTGACAAGACGGCCGCCGGGCCGCAGCACCTTGCGCACGCCATCGAGCGTCGCGATCTGAAGGTCATCAGGAAACGACGCCCACGGCAGGCCCGAGATAATGACATCGACTTGCGCAATGCCCTGACTCTGGCAGATCGGCTGAACATCGGCGACGCTGCCCTGCACAATCGTTCGATCGGGAAACCGCGCCTGCCATGTCTTGACCATCGTTGGATTGATGTCGATCGCGAGGTATCGCGTCTGCGGACCCAGTCGCGGCAGCAGCGCCTGCGTGAACGCGCCCATGCCTGGTCCGAACTCGACCACGGCCGAGACCTCATGTAGATTCAAACCCTCAACCATCGCCGAGGACAAGTGTCGCGAACTCGGCGCCAGCGCCCCAACCTGAAACGGTGCGCGGACGAACTCGCGAAGAAACACCAGCGGATTCTGCTGTCGTGAAGGGGGCGAAGCGATCATCGGACACAGTGTAGTCGCCCGCGCTGGACTCGTCTCCGCTCATCCGCCCGCGGCCTTCGCAAGTCCACGCTCCAGACACGCGAACACCTCCGGCCAATCCTGTTCACGCATCACGCCAAGCGGCGGGAGCATGCGCAGGTGATACGGCCCGTGGCCGCAGTAAAACAGCACAACGCCCTCGTCAAAGCACGTCCGACACGCCTTGTTGATCGGATCCTTCTTTCCGCCAAACGGCGTCAGCCGCATCATCCCGCCGAGTCCACCGACGAGGTCGGTCAGGCCGTCAACCGAAGGGAACCACTCCGGGCGTCGCGAGACCAGCGCTCGCGCGTGCTGTTGAAAGAGCGCGTGATGCATCGCGTTGCGCCCGTTGGGGCCGTAGTGGCCGCCATCGCGCAATCGCTCGATCACTCGTCGTCCGACGCGAAACGACACGCCCTCGCCGGTGAACGTGCCGGAAAGCAGGCCAGGCTTGGGGTTGAACTCCGGCGTGAAGAGCGTGGCGCACGCCTGCGTCATCTTGCCGACGGTGCAGACATCGACATAGTCGCCAAGGTCAAAATGCTCAAACGCGAACATCGACGGCAGACGTCCAAACGATTGAATCTCGTCCGCCCAGATCGCGACGCCTGCTTCCTTGCACACATCCATCAGCGCTTTGAAGTAATCGCGATCACCGGGCACAAAGCCGCCTTCGCCCTGCACCAGTTCCATCGCGAAGCACGCGTGTTGCCCCGGGAAGCGATCCAGATACTGCCGCAAGTGCCACACGGCCATCTCGATGAATCGGCCTTTGCCCATTCTTGCCGCGGCCGCATCATCCCAGAACGGCATGTAATCCACGCCGAGCGTGATCGGGATGCCCTGTCGGTTGGCCGCGGAATCGCCGAGTTGCGACATGACGATTGACCTGCCGGCGAAGCAGTCCTTGAACGCGAGGACACGCGTCGCGCCCATGCGCTTCTGATAGCACACCTTCAGCGCGTGCTCGTTGGCCATCGCGCCGGACGTTGAGAGATAGCAGTGCCGCAGGCGCGATCGCATCGCCGCCTGGGCCACCAGCGCCTGCGCAAAGTCGAACGCATCCGCGTTGGTCTGAAGATTGCCATGCTTGACTGTGTCATCGAGCGCGCTGACGAGCGCCTCGCGCATCAGGTCAGGATCACTGTGCCCGAAGAAGTGAACGCCGATGCCGCAGATCATGTCCCACTTGACCGAACCATCAAGCAGTTCGACAAGCGCTCCATGACCAAGGCCCGAGCCGATGTACGGATACAACAGCCCGCGTCCGCGCACCTCGCCCGCCCGCTTCATCAGGTCTTCGTAGGACTCGCGAAGGTCCGCGCGCGGCGGACGAACGCCAATCAACTGCGATGCCCTCATCGCAACCTCGCGAACGATCGCGTCGATCGCCGCGGCCACGCCCGGACTTGCGCGAAGCGCCTGGCCCTGAGTCGGTTCCTGTCGCAACATCGCAGCACTCGTCGTCATGCACGCTCCATCGGGTCAAACCGACGCCCGGCTTGAAACGCCGGACTCATCCCTGATTATTCACTCGTCCATGCACCGCCGCAGATTCGCGCCATCAGCACGGCCAGCAACTGACTTCGCTCCACGAGACTCGCGATCTCGATCCATTCTTCCGGCGTGTGCAGCCCGCCGCCGCGAACGCCGAGCGTGTCGATTGTCGGTAGGCCCTCGTGCTGAAGGATGTTCCCATCGCACACGCCGCCCGTCTTCGTAAACGGCAGGGATTGACCAAGATCCTCGGCCACGCCGCGCGCGAGCATCGCCAGACGCTCCACGGCCGGGGTCTTCGGCTTGGCCGGGCGATTGAAATTTCGGTGGACCCGCACGCGCGGCATGGTGTCGGGGGCGGTGGCGATGGCGTCGAGCGCCGCGGCCAGTTCCCGCGAGAGCGGCTCGCTTGGAAAGCGCACGTTGCCCCACGCGCGGGCGCGATCCGGCACGGCGTTGGTCGCGCGGTTGCCTTCGATCGGGCCGACATTGGCGATCAGTCCGCGCGAGACATCGGGCAACTCCGACACAAGCACCAGCGCGTGCGCCAGCGCCGTCACGGCCGACACGCCCGACGCGAAATCACGTCCGACATGCGCGGATCGGCCATGCGCTTCGATCATGAACTGCCCACTGCCCAGCCGTTCGATGGCCAGCGCGCCACCCGGCAGCGCCGGCTCAACCACAAGCCCCACTCCCCCCCCCTCGTGCGCAGCGCGCGCCTCGCGCGTCAAGACATGATCCGAGCAGAACGAACCGGTCTCCTCATCGCTGGTGAGCAGCACCGTCCACGACGCCTTTACGCCCGCCACGGCCAGCGCCTCCAGCGCCGCCAGCGTGATGACGATCCCGCCCTTCATGTCCACGCATCCCGGGCCGGTGGCCGTCGCGCCGTCCGCGGACAACGTCAACTCGCGAAAACTCCCGCGCGGATCGTGAACGGTGTCGAGGTGGCAGGCGATGAGCATCGGCGGCCCCGCGCCAGCGCGTCGAGCCACGGCCGTCGGTGGGGGCGTGAGGCTCTGCTCGCCATACAGCCACGTCGGCGCGGGTTCGCCGGGTTCGATGGTGATCGTCGCGCCGATGGCAGAGAGCCGCTGTGTCAGGATGTCGCGCGTTTCATCAAGCGCGGCCGCGTTGCCCCCCCCCGTGGGCAGCGCCACATGCCTGCGCAGGTCCTCGAGCAGAAAGGTTCGCCGCGATTCGATCCCCGCGCACAATCGCTGTTCGACGGAAGTGAGGCCCATGTCCGCAATGATATCGGCCACAGGCGCGATCGACATGCACGCGCCGCCCGCGACGGACGAAGCGCACGTTTGCCTGGATGTTCAACGATCCCTACGGGCAGCCCGCGCTGAACGCGTTCCCGAAGCAAAGGAAGTCGAAGATGTCGCACACGCCCGGCCCGGTACTCAGGTCACAATCGCACGCATACGGATCGAGAGTACTGAATCGATTCCCAAAGCACAGGAAATCGAAAATGTCCAGCACGCCAGGGCCGGTGCCCGGGTCGCAGTCCGGGTAGCACTCCGTCGTAAACTCGATGCGGAGCGATGGACGATTCGCCGGTGTCGGGTTCTCGCGAGAGTCAAATCGCTTGGCCGTCGTGTCCGTCGATTCATCGCCGATGAGAATCCAGCCGAAGTTCTCCGTCTCATTGTCAAGCCAGAACTGCACATCATCGATCAGGCCCTGCCCGGTCCACTCATAGGGTCCGAGCACGTCGACGGCCGTCTGCGCGGACACGGCCGCCACAAACCATCCGCCCGGAAGGGGTCGTCCGTTCTCATCCTCCCAGAGGTCATTGGGTCGGAAGCGATGGATCCAGGTGGCATCACCGTTGGTCGCCGGCCCGCCGCCGCCTTCCTCACCCAGGGCCACCGATGTTCCTTCACCCCAGTCGGCCAGGAGTCTGTGGAGTTTGCAGTCGGCGGCTCCACCGATCGTGCGCGACATGTTGAGGGTGAGGGTGACGTTGTCAATCGTCGCCCCGGCCGGAATCGCGCCGGCGATGTCAAAGGCCAGCACCGCGCGGCGCGTCTGGTTCGTCGCGGACTGGCCGCAGAAGAAGTGATTGCCCAGCGCGTTGCTCAACGCGCCCTGGGTATTCTCGTACAGCGTGTTGTCTTTGATGGGGGTGAGCGTGGCGACATCGGCCGCGCAGCTCGCGCCCAACACCAGGATTCCAGCACACAACGCAGTCTTCATGTTCCTTCTCCCTCGCGCCGCAGGGGCGCGCTCCCAGGATCACGCGGGCAACCGGACGCCACACCGAAATGTCGCAGCCAGCGATCGGCCTTGCGGCCGAAGATTCTCGGACGCGGTCGCCTCGCCCCTTCGCGGCGAACCACGCCGCCGCTCTAATAGCATACCACGCTTTCGAAGCCTTGCGCGAAAAAGTTCTGGTCGTGGCTCCGGGGCCTCTCCCCGTCCCGGCTGGTCATCACGGCTTCTCGGTCCCGGGGCTTCTATCATCGGCCTCACGTATGTTCTGGAACCGGCTTCGACAGATCGAGCGCATGATGCCCGTCGCCGAGCGATTCAGGCGGCAGCATGAACGCTGGCTCAACCGGGCCATCCGCCAGCCTGATGATTACCGGCGGATTCCCATTCGGCGCGAGGACCACGGCGGATTTCAGGCCTTGCGCTCCGATCCCGTACGCCGCGCCCACGCCGAGCGATGGTGGCGACTCGTCTTCGATCGGCTCGAAGATGACTGACTCGCTCCGGCCCCTCACGCCCGCGACCTTCCTCGCCGATTATGTGACCCACTCGCACGCTCGATCCGGAGACCCAGACCCATGACCCAGGTGCAGCGTTCACACTTCGGCCGCATGTGGCTCATCAAGACCACGATTTTCGCCATCGTCCTGCTCGGGCTGGGCGTGTGGGGCGCCATCGACGCATGGATCGTCTATCCCAACGCCGGAAAACGGCACGCCGAGTGGGCCAAGTGGAAGTACCTCGACGCGGCCGCCAACGCAGGCATGATTTCAACGGGCGCGAGCGTTGCGGATCCCATCGCGGAGTATGCGCGGCTCCAATCGGCGGAGACGTTTCGCACGCTCAATCGTGATGCGAACGACCCGCTGAGTCCGCGACAGTCGCAGGCCGTGATGGAACTCGCGCGGCTGACGTGGCTGCGTTCGCTTGATCGCGTGGCCATGCTCAAGCCGGAGCACACGCAGATCGCCGATCCGCGTCGCGAACTCGACACGCTCAGCGCGACGTGGCAGCCCAAGTCCGCGCCCAAGAGCCTGAACCGGTGGGACATTCCGGTGCAGTATCTGTTCGTACTGATCGGCATCCCCGGCGGGGTCGCCATGCTCATCCTGATCCTGCGCGTCAAGGCCCGCGTCTACACATGGAGCGCGGATAATCTCACACTCACACTCCCCAACGGAGCCTCGATCACTCCCGCGGATCTGGCCGAGGTTGACAAACGCCGCTGGGACAAGTTCATCGTCTTCCTCAAAATCAAACCCGGACACGCAACGCTGGGCGGGCAGGAAATCAAGATCGATCTCTATCGCCACCACCCGGTCGAAGAGTGGGTATTGGCGATGGAGCGGGCCGCGTTTCCGGCCCCGCCCGCGGAAACGCCCGACACGCGACATCCGGAATCCGCGAACGCAGGTTCCGAATAATCCTCCGTGCGATCCACCGCCGACGACGCCGGCACCGCAGGGGGGGGCGACGGCGGAGGCGGAGACTGATCCACCCTCGCGGCGATCAATTCCATGTCGATTCTCGCCGCCATCATCATCACCATCGCAGCCTTGCTCGGCGTCGGGCTCACGCTCTTGACGTTGCCGGGCATCTGGTTCGCCGTACTCGTCGCGGTTGGCGTCGCGCTATGGCAGCCGGAACTGATCTCGTGGCCGACGTTGATTGTCGTGATCGCGCTGGCCGTGATCGGCGAAGTGGTCGAGTTCGTATGGTCGGCGGTGGGTGCGGCGAAGCAGGGCGCGAGCCGTGCCGGCGGCATCGGCGCCCTCGTCGGCGGATTCGTCGGCGCCATCCTCGCGACCTTCCTCATTCCGATCCCGATTCTCGGCACGCTCATCGGCGCGGTCCTGGGCGCGGCCATCGGCGCCATCGTCATCGAACGCGGATACACGCAGCGAACATGGCGCGATTCGTTCCGCATCGGCCAGGGCGCGGCCGTGGGCCGACTCTGGGCCGTCGTCGTCAAGACTCTCGTCGCCGCCATCGCCGCAGGCGTGCTCATCACGGCCGCGTGGTTGTGAGCAGCGCACGCAGCAGAGTACGAAGCGCCAGCGAGTGTGCAAGCGGAGCCTTATGAGACTTCGCTTCGCCTACGCCGCCAACCCATAGCCGCGCCACAAGCCAACAGAAACGCCCCGGACGGCGCGGGGATGACTTGAATCACGGCCGAGCCGTCGCGGAACTGGTTGAGGGGGATGAGGTCAATCGTGTTGAGCGTCGCTTGCGGGTTCTCATAGACGTGAAACCAACGCGTGTTGTTCGTCTCCAGCATCACACGCCGCGGGCTGAAGTCACTGGTGGTCCAAGTGGCTTCCCAGATGGCAAGAGGGTTGGAACTGTTGGCGATGCAGCCAAGGATGTTCGACTGGCCAAACTGCACCTCATAGGCACCTCCGTTCAGGAGAATGCCCGGATTGGCCAAGGTTGCGCATGGTTGGCGTAATGGATAGGGCAACCGAACATCGTGGAGTTCGCTGTTCGAATCAGTGGAAGTCAAGTCGAACTTTCCGAGGGCGAAAGCCCAATACAGCGATGGAAAATACGCTGAAACGCGCACCGTTATCGACGGGTTCGTCGGCGATACAGGCAAACCGACGACTTCAACCAGCCACCCGCCCATTTGGCCCTGGCCGAATGTGGCACCGGCGAGGATAAGCGGCATCAACAACGCAGCCGTGAACCTTCCCACTGTCATCTTGTGCCCTCCCGGCAATTGGTGGCAACCATAACAAACACCACATCGTTTTCATGGTATCGCCTTCTGCCATCCGATACAAGTGTCTCAACGAGGAACTCATCCATGAAGAACTGCTGGCAAGCGTTTCCCCTGGCAGCCTCCATGCTGACTTATGGGTATTCCGGCTTCGCGTTCGGTCAGCCTTCCTGCATGTTCGCTGCGCAGGATCACATCGAGAACCCGTTGGGCTTCACGAATCACGGCGTGGCCGATGCGGAGATCGCCGTCGGCACGCAGCGGATTCTGACGTGCAGCAATTCTTGGCTACGACTGCTCGACAAGAACGGCCAGCCTGCGCTTCCGCCGCAGATCCGGCAGGCGAGACTCGGCGAATACGACCCCGGGTCACTCCCGTATCCGTTCTTCTTTCCGCTCACTGCGCCTCAGAACCCGCAATTGCCACCGGTCATCGGCGATCCGATGGTCTACTTCGACTATGAAGATGAGCGATTTTGGGTTGTTGCAATTGAGGGGAGATTCGAAACATCACCTCCAATCCCTTTCGATCACTCCATCGCGCACATCGCCGTGTCAACGAGCGCGACGCCGAGTGATTGGGACTCACTGGTTTCCAGTGGGATTCAACTTCGGTCATGGTGGAAGTACAACTACTGCCTGTGGACCAAGCCGCCGCTGACGGGGTGTTCCCACCTCCGGGGGTTCGGCC
>CAZTPJ010000005.1:0-29408 GCA_964614515.1 uncultured Phycisphaeraceae bacterium
CCTCGGACAGCGCTGACAGCCCGCGCGTGATGACATTCCCAATCAGGCGCGTCTCAATCTGCGTCATCGGACGCTGCGGAATGAACAAGTCCTGGCTTGTGCCGCCGAGCAGGCGATCCACGATCGGATAGATGATCAGCGGGCTGATTTCCAGGCACATCTGGCCGTCAAGTTTGTCCGCTTCCACGAGGTTGAACGACGTCGGGTTCGGCAGGCCGGAGATGAACTCCGAATACGTCATCTGCTCGCACGTCGCGACCTTGACCTCCACGATCGTCCGCAGGAACCCCGACAGCGATGCGCCGAAATTCCGCGCGAAGGATTCATGCAGCGTCTGCAACGCCCGCATCTGATCCTTGCTGACGCGCTCCGGCCGTTTGAAGTCATACGGCCGGATCTCAACCTGTTCCGCTTCGCGCCGATGACGGCTGAAGACTTCGCCGTGACGATCCTCATCCTCGACGATGCCGGCGTCAACCGCGGCGAGCAGGGCGTCGATTTCAGATTGGTCCAGGACTTCGGGCATGGGTGTGGCGATAACGTTTCGGTCGAGCAAGGCGACGCGACAGACTCATCGGACGCGCCCCTACCCCTCCTGCAACGCGAGTGCCACCACACCCGTGGCCGCAGAATTCGGCTGCGCGATCCGCACACTCCCTCCGCGTCGTCGGTATATCCGCCATGAACTCGATCCCCATATCATCCGCCATGAAGACTCTGGCACTGGTGCTATCCCTGATCTTGGCGTTCGTGACGCCGGCCTCAGCGCAGGACGGCCTGACGCTGTACATCAAACCCAGCGCGACGAAGGTTGCGCCCGGTGCGCAAGTTGTGATCGCCGTCGTCTTCGATCACGCCCCGGGGTGGCACATCCACACCAACAATCCCAACATCCCGCGATCATGGGGCGGTTTCCCAGCCATACCCACCGTCATCTCGCCCAGGTCCGTCGGCACGGCCAAGGCTGAAGTCCTTCAGATCCAATGGCCGGTTTCACACGACATTGAGTGGGCCATCGCCGGTCCGCCCGAGTTGTACGCGGTCTATGAAGGTCGCGCAATCGCGTATGTGCCGGTGCAGATTCATCCCACGGCCGTGCCGGGTCAGACGGCCGAGATCGAACTGAAAGTCTCGTATCAGGCGTGCGACGACACGACGTGTCTGCTTGAGGAAGTCGTGACGGAGACCGTTCGCTTCGACGTCGTGCCGCTCGCCGAGGCCGGAGGCTCGATCGCCAACACCGACGCCGACTTCATCGGCTTCGACATCAATGTGTTCGCGACGGGAACCAAGTATGTCGAAAAGATTCCAATCGACTTTTTCGGCCGTCGCATCATCGAGATCGATCCGACTGGCGCGGTGGGCGTGGTACTCCTGCTGATCGTCGGCTTCATCGGTGGTTTCATCCTGAACCTGACGCCATGCGTGCTGCCCGTTGTGCCGCTGAAGATCATGGGCCTGAGCAAGGCGGCGGGCAACCCGGCCAGGTGCTTCATGCTCGGTCTTGTGCTGTCGCTGGGCATGATCGCCTTCTTCGTCGCCATCGGCGCGGCAATCTCCTTCATCACGGGTTTCACGGCTATCAGCAGCCTCTTTCAGACCGGTTGGTTCTCCATCGCCGTGGGCATCTTCATCTTCGTGATGGCCCTGGGCATGTTCGGGCTGTTCACCACGGGCCTGCCGCAGTGGGTGTATCGCATCACACCGAAGCATGAAACGGTTTCAGGCGCGTTTGTGTGGGGCATCCTGATGGCGGTGCTTTCGACGCCATGCACGGCCCCGCTGATGGGCGCGGCGGCGGCGTGGGCGGCGACGCAGCCGGCGGTGATGACGATGACGATGTTCGCGGCGATTGGCCTTGGCATGGCCGTGCCGTACATCATTCTGGCCGCGAACCCAAAGTGGGTGTCGAAGGTTCCCCGCTCAGGCCCGGCGAGCGAACTGGTCAAGCAGGTCATGGGTTTGCTCTTGATCGGCGTGGCGGCGTACTTTCTCGGATCGGGACTCGGGCCGTATTTCCGCGATGCGGTTGATCCACCGACAACCCTGCACTGGTGGGTGATCGGCGCTTCGGCCGTCGCTGCCGGGGGATGGTTGACCTATCGAACGTGGCGTATCACGAAGGACTGGGCCAAGCGCGCCGCGTGGACGCTGATCGGCGGCGGACTGGCCGCATCGGGCGTCGGGCTCGTGATCCAATTCTCAAGTCACGGTCCTGTTAACTGGCTCTACTACACGCCTGAGAGACTCAGTGAGGCTAGAGCCAGAGGCGATGTGGTGGTCATCGAATTCACCGCGGGGTGGTGCATGATTTGCCAGACTTTGGAAGCAACGGTGCTTCACCGCGAGAGCGTCTACACAGTCCTCAACGGGGAAGGCTTGACGCCGATCAAGGTTGATCTCTCAGGAAACAACGCTGCGGGACAAGCCCTTCTCAAGGAGATGCAGTGGGTTGGGATTCCGCTGCTCGTCATTGAAGGCCCTGGACTTGACAAGCCGCTCAAGTACGACTCATACTCCATCGGCACCGTACTCGACGCAATCGAACAGGCCCGAGGCCCGAGCGCTCAGGCGAGCACGCCCTGAGCGCTGTTCCCCTCGCGTACCACAGACAACGTGCCACTGGCGGCTCGCCCGCCATTGGCACACAGATCGGGGGACCGCCCACTCCGTGAGTGGTTTGTTGGAGCGAACGAGTTTGTTCGCCCTCCGGGCGAGGCAAGTCCGGGGGGCCACGGCCGGAGGCTAAAGCCTCCGGCAATGATCGAGCGCCCTACGGGCGAAGAGTCTCGCGATGAATCTCGCAGAGATGATGATGGGCGGGGCGTTGCAGGTGGGCGCGGTAGCGCTGACGGGTTGCACGCAACGATCGGAACGCACTGGCGAGCGAGCCTCCGGTGGCACGCGCCGCCACGCGCACGCACGACACCACGTTCCGCGTATACTCCCGCATGGCCATCCGCGATCAGGACATCATTCCCATCACGTCCAAGCCCATCAGCCGCCTTGAGGCTGTGTATCTGCCCGAGGTCTTCAAGGGCTTCGGCACGACGATGCGGCACTTTTTCACATCCTTCGGCCAGGGCCGCACCAGCCGTGCGCTGCAATACCCCGAGGTCCGCAAGGAAGACATGCCGGTCGAGCAGGGGGGGATGAACAAAAGCAACTTCCGCGGCGTGCATCGCCTCAATCGCGATGAAGACGGGCGTGTCAAGTGCGTCGCGTGCATGATGTGCCCGACGATCTGCCCGGCGAACTGCATTCACATCGAGGCGGCCGAGTCCCCGTGGGATGACCGCGAGAAGTACCCCAAGAAGTTCGAGATCGACGAACTTCGCTGCATCTTCTGCGGCATGTGCGAAGAAGCATGCCCGGTGGACGCGATCGAACTGACGACGGAGTATGACGTGGTCGGCCTGTCCCGGCAGGAGATGATCTTCGACAAAGAGAAACTGCTCAATGTCTATGACGTGACGATCAATAAGAAGCCGATGTAGGTCGCTCCGTCAACGTGGATCGCACCATCCGCTGGCAATTACCTCCCCCCAACCTCCTCCAACCGCAGCACCCGATACCCGCCCTCCCCGCCGTGGCGCTCGCCGATGGCCTGCATGGTTCCCGTCGGGTCTTCTTCGATGAACTGAAGCGTTTTGATCTGAACGGGACGGCCGCCGGTGCGCGGGTCCGCGGGATTCAGCGACTCCAGTTCCGCGAGGATCGCCTCGCGCCCAGCCCCCCACTGCGCGTGTTCGCCAGAACGTCGGATGCTTCGCGTCAGCAGGAAGATGACCTCCGGCCGGTGCGCAATTGCCCGTCGCAGACCGTCGGATGGGTTCGATGCGCCCTCCGCGTGGATCGTGTCCAGCCATGTGGATGCGGCGCGAATCGTCATCGCATCGGCCACGGCCAGCCCCGGCCGAAACTCATCGAACCGCGTCGCGCCCCCCGTGACAGATCGATCTCGAAAGATGATGATCGCGAATCGCTGGGTTGTGTCGAGTCGGCGCAGACTCCGGCGAAGTTCATCGAAGACCATCGGCAGGGATGTGACCATCGGCCCCGAGCCATCAACGACGTAGACGACGCTGGCCGCTCGGTCCGCGCCCAGGCCGGCGAAGATCACCGGCGCCTCGCTTGTTGCGTCGATCGAAGCCAAGCCCTCGCCCGCCCACGCAACCTCGGGAATCTTCGCCGCGTCGCGATCCAGCGCCTCAAGCGCACTCATGTGCGGCAGCGCGGGCACGGCCACGGACTGCGTTCCATTCGCACGAGTCGGAGTCTCCCGTGACCGTGGCGTGGCCATCGCCGCCGGCGCCGGTTCATGCAGGTGATAGGTCACGGGCTTCGTGCCGTCGCCACGTTGGGCCGTCGGCGCGCCAACTCCCCACAACACCGCGCCGGCGAACACATGCAGGGCGAGCGACACGCCCACGGCCACTGCCACGCGATGAAACTGCGCGATCGACATTACTCCACGTCGATCTCGGCCTTCGCTCGACGACGGAACAACACCGCATCAACCGACAGGAACCCAGGACCCGTCAGCAACACGGCCGCGGCCATTGCCAGCATCGACAACTGGAAGAACAAGTCCTTCCACTGATGAGAGAACCGCGCGTAATCGGGCAGGAAGCCGAGGTATGTGTTGCCCGACTGCATGGCCGGGCCGATCTGCGAGAGCCAGATCGCGCCGAGCATGATCGCGATTACGCCGAGCGATGACAGCCGCGAGAGCAGCCCCGCGAGCAGGAACAGTCCCGCGAGTATCTCCGTAATCGCTACCGCGAACGCCTGGGCCTTGGCGAAGAAGGGAGACGAGATGAACCTCGGCCAGATGGCTCGCGGTGTGATGCCATTCTCGTCGGCGGCCGGATTCCCGGCCAGATAGATCGATGCGCCCAGACCCTTGACGACGCGAACGTTCACCGGCGCGTCGGTATTCTCAGGTTGCGCTTCTGTGGCCCCTTGCGGCGTCGGCGCTGGCACGCCCCACACGGTGTGTACCGCGTCGAGGAATGGCCCCTGCACCGGAAAGTCCGACAGGAACTTGCCCAGCCCTGCCCACAGGAACACAACTCCCAGCACCAGCCGCAGCAGCAGCGGTGACACGTTCAAGCCCCACCACTGTCGACCCGTCAGTCGAACGTCGTCGGTTGCATCTCTGGCCATTGGCAATTCCCCTGTCAACGAGGTGTATCGGCCATCACTGGCCGTCAACCATCATAAGGCGCGGGCGCTCCAGCCTCTCCAGACCCCCTTCTCCACCGATGCGATGCCGGATTGCGTTCGGATACAATCGGTCGTCGCGGGCGTGGCGGAACTGGCAGACGCGCGGGACTTAGGATCCCGTGGCCGCAAGGCCGTGCAGGTTCAACTCCTGTCGCCCGCATTCCACTCATCCGCCGCAACCTGTTCTCGGAAGTGGTGTGGCCGAGCAGTTGCGAACATAGGCAATTTCTCGCGCCTGCGGATCGGGGTTTTCCCGCTTCAGCCCCGTCACGTTTGTGCGCTGCGACGATTTGATGTATCATGTATCCTGTTAGGGCGGACCACGAGGTCCGGCGGAATCACGTCGAGAATCGGAGGATCATCATGCATCGAGGAGGCAACCGCGTTGCGGCGTTGGTCTTGGCATCAGGCAGCGCGATCGCGTGCGCCCAGTTGGCGCCGCAGTCGGTCGAGTTCAACGGCCAGTGGTACACCATCCACAAAGACCGCGTCGCGGGCGTCGAGTTCACGACATTCCACGACGGCCAGCGATGGTTCACGATGGATCAACTGCGCGAGCACGTCGCCGCGCAGTCGCCCCGGATTCTGACCGTTGATGCGCAGCAACTGATCGCGTCGACTCCCGCGACTGAAGCGGTGAAGTTGATCGTCGTGCTGCGCGATCAGCCCGGCGCGCCGATCTCGCGGGAGGTCTGGGCGAGAGTCACCCCCGAGAAGAACGAATTGACCCGGCAGATCCAGGCGATCACGCGCGAGGCCTTTGCCGGCGGCGATGCGCCGGTGGGACCGCTTCCGCAGGATCGACGTGAAGCGCGACGCGCAATTTCACGCGTTCTTGATGATCTCGACCGGGACGCGCGGCTCGAGATCTTCCAGCGCGTGGCCGCGGCCAGCGCCCCGACGCAGAACGAACTCGCCGCCGAAGTCGCCCGCCTGGGCGGGCGAACGCTGCATCGAATCTCCAGCGTGAACATGCTCGCCATCGAGATTCCCGCCGGCGCGGTCGAGGCCCTCGCCCGAAGCCCGCTCGTCGCGCAGATCGACATCGATCATGCCATCTCGCACGAACTGGCCAACTCGCGCCTGGCCCTCGGTGTGGACACGAGTTTCTGGGCCAACGGCATCACTGGCGGCGTGCATGACGCCGGCATCCTCGACACCGGCGTGCAACAGAACCACCCCGCCCTCAACTCCTTCACCTACATCTCCAACATCGGCGCGACCGATTCCGGCGGCCACGGCACGCTCATGGCCGGGATCACCGCCTCCACCGACGCAAACAATCGCGGCATGGCCTTCGGCATCGACAAGATCGTCGTCGCCATGGCTTCGGGGACGATCTCCATCTCCATGACCAACATGGACTTCATCGCCGGAACCGGCGAAGTCGAAAACACCAACTACTCCTTCGGCAACGGCACGGCCAACTCCTCTGACTACACGCCCACGGATCAGTTCTTCGACGGCGTCGTCAACACGCATCGCTACATGGTTTCAAAGTCGACGGGCAACGGCGGATTCGGCTCGGGCAACCCGACGATCACGCATCCAGCGCCCGCGTTCAACCTGATGGCGTGCGCGTCGATCAACGACTTCAACACCCCGACGCGCACCGATGACCGGATCAGTTCCTTCAGTTCGCGCGGTCCGACCGTGGGCGGACGAAAGAAGCCGGACATCACCGCGCCGGGCGATGGCATCACGTCCACGACGCGGACGCTCGGCTTCGGCGGCTGCTCGGGGACGAGTTGTTCCGCGCCACATGTCGGCGCGAGCATCATCCTGCTTTATGACATGGGTGTGACGGATGTCATGGCCGGCAAGGCCGTGCTGCTCAACACGACCGACGCGATGGATGACCGCGGCACAAGCAGCACGGGCGATGATGTGTATGTTGACGGCTCGCTGTGGAATCGGCGCTATGGCTGGGGTTACATGAACCTCACCCGTGCCTACGCAAACGGGCTGAACTATGTCATCGACACCGTGCCGGACTCGCCTGAGCATGAAGACTTTCGTCTGTACACCGGTCCGATGCAGCAGTTTGACAAGGCGACGCTCGTGTGGGAGCGTCACGTCGCGTATAACGGCGGCACGTTCCCCACGCAGATCGAGATGCTCAGCGATCTTGACCTCTTCCTCTACCGCGCGGCGGACAACACCTCGCTCGCCTCGAGCACATCCGCCATCGACAACGTGGAGCAACTCCACAGCCCGAGCAACGAATCACAGGTCGTCATTAAGGTCGAGGCTTCGGGAACATTTGATCCGTCCATCGAGGAGGAGCGCTTCGCCATCGCCACGCCCGCAGGCTTTTCGCCCGCCACGGGTCCGGAGTTTGACGGCGACTGGACGCACCCGGCCGTCGTCGGGCCCGGCGAAGAGTTTGAAGTCCGTGTGGATGTGATGAACGCGGGCGATCTCACGGCGCATGGTGTGAGGGTCACGTTCGCGGGTCTGGAAGTCGTGTCGGGGCCAAATCCGGCCGTGCTCGGCGCGATCGCGGAGGGTGCATCACAACCGGCCGTGTGGACCGTTCGCGCACCCGGCGCTGTTGGGCTGCATCAGTTCTCGGTGTCGATCACGAGCAATTCGTATGGCGAAGCGTTCGCGGGAGAGAGCCAGTCGAGCATCGAGGTCGGCAGCGCGTGTTACGCGGACTGCGACCCGTCAACAGGCCCGGGCGTGCTTGACATCTTCGACTTCATCTGCTTCGGCAACAGGTTCGATCAAGGCGATCCGTACGCCTGCGACTGCGACATGACCACAGGCCCGGGCGTTTGCGATGTGTTTGACTTCCTGTGTTTCAACAACGCCTTCGTTGCCGGGTGTCCGTAGGTTCGCTGCGGGCGCACATTTCGTTCATCGCGACGATGCATGACCTGAACTCGTGATGGCCGTCGAGCGTATCAGCCCCATTCTCGCTGATTCCGGCGAGATTGGGGCTTTGTCGCGTGCCAACACCACCACCTGCCTGTGGCCCGAGAACACGCGCGATCGCATGTGCGCTCATTCCATCGCGCCGAGGGCTGCTGATCGCATTGTCGTTGTGGCTCGTGATGGCGCTGCTGCTCGCCGCGATGCAGGCGGTCGCGTGGCTTGATCTGACGCGCGTGCCCGGCGCCACATGGTTCGCTGAACATTCGTTCGGCAAGCCGATGGCCAACTTCGCGCAGGTCGTGTGCCTGCCCGGGTGGGCGGCGATCAAGATGCTTCCCGGCGGGTGGCCGGCGATGACCGGCTGGCCGATCGTGATCGCCAGCGCGTTGTCGTCGGCGTTCTGGATCGCGTGTGCGGACCTTGTGCTGCACCTCGGACGCATCGTTCGACGCCGCCATCAGGCCGTCGCGGATCCGCCGCGCTTCAGCCTTGCACGGCGTCGTTTCCTTGTCGAAGCGCCCTGTTCTGTCATTGGCGTCACGGCGATTGGCGGGGCGTCATACGCCTCGCTAGTTGGCCCATGGTCGCTGCGCGTGGACCGGATTCGTGTGCCGATCGCGGACCTGCCCACCGCGGCCGAGGGGCTGCGCATCGTGCAGATCACCGACACACACTATGGCCCGCGCGTGCCGCTGTGGCTGATCCGTGAAGCGGTCGATCGCGCGCTGGCCCTCAAGCCCGACATCATCGCACTCACGGGCGACTATGTTCACTATGAAGCACGGCACATCAAGGCGGGCGCGGAGGCCTTTCGACCGCTGCTTGACGCCGCGATTCCCACCGTGGGCGTACTGGGCAATCACGACTGGTACGCGGATGGGCAAGCGATGGCCGCGGCGATGCGCGGCGTTGGCGTTCGCATGATCGACAACGATCGCACCTGGTTCGACATGCGCACGCGGAAGTTCACCGATTCTCCCGCATCACAGCACGCGATCTGCTTCGCCGGCGTGGGCGACCTGATGACACACATCGTCGATGTCCGTGCGGCGCTTTCGGGCGTGGATCCCGCCATGCCGCGCATCCTGCTCGCCCACGAGCCGGACACGCTGGAACTGCCCGCGTTGTCCGGTGGATCCGGCGCATGGCTCGCCCATGTTCGACGCGGGCGCAAGACTGTTCGCGACTTCACGCCCGAGTATGGCCAAGGCATCGCCGAAGGGAACACGCACACCAACCAGCCGACGCCGCGCCTGGACCTGGCACTCTGCGGCCACACGCACGGCGGTCAGGTTCGTTTGCCGATCATCGGCGCGCCGCTGGTTCCCAGCAGTTTCGGTGAGAAGTACGCGGGCGGGCTTGTGGCCGGGCCGACGTGCCCCGTGGTCATCTCGCGCGGCGTGGGCATGTCGATCCTGCCGATTCGGATTGGCGTCCCACCAGAGATCACCGAGATCACGTTGACCCGTGCCAGCGCAGCGACCAATCGCGTCGAGTAGACACCATCGGCGGCTACCGCTTCGTCATGATCGCTGCAAGCCGTTTCCGGCGATACACTCATGCCTTGTTGGGCTCTTCGCGTCCACTTTGAAGGAGAACGCATGGCCGATCACACGACGAATAAGTTGCTGCTTGTCATCATCGCGATCTTGCTGCCGCCGCTGGCCGTGGGGCTTGTCAAGGGAATCGGCGGACACTTGATTCTGAACATCGTGTTGTGCCTTCTCTTCTGGCTGCCCGGGTTGCTGCATGCGTTGTGGGTCGTGCTGAACCAGTAGGCTGCCGGCCACATTCCGTCAATCTGTGAAGCAGCCCTTGCGGCTGAACCGATCGTTCGCTCGCGGCCGATACAATGCTCCATGAGGCGCCGACCCTATCGCCACGGGCAGAGACTGACGCTCGCGGATCACCTCGCGATTGATCGCACGATTCTGTCGAACGAGCGAACCGGCCTGGCCTATGCCCGCACGTCGCTGGCGATGCTCATCGTCGGCGGCACGTGCCTGAAGTTCTTTGACTCGTGGACCATGTGGGCCATCGGCGGGGTCTTCATCGCCGGCGCACTGCTCGTCGGCGTGCGCGGCGTGATGCGCTACACGCAGACCGCACAATACCTCGCCGCCGCGCTCGAAGAACAAACCGGCGCGCCGGACCATCCGCTCAAGGAAGCCGTCAGGGAGTCACACAAGGAGCCCGCTGAGTCTCCCGCTAAGAAACCGCAGGCGACAACGGCCACCACCAAAGAATGACCGGCCACACGACCACGATCATCACGATTGTCATCGGCACGCCAAGCCGCGCATAGTCTCCAAAGCGATACCCGCCCGGACCCATCACCAGCGTGTTGGATTGATGCCCGATCGGCGTGAGGAACGCCGCGGAACACCCGATGGCCGTCGCCATCAGAAACGGATCAGGTGAACAGTCCAGTCCGACGGCCAGTCGCAGGGCAATGGGCGCCATGAGCACCGCGGCCGCGGCGTTATTGATGATGTCAGACAATGTCATGCATGTGACGAGCAACATGCCCAGCGCGAGCCACGGCGGCACGCCGCTGGCGACGTCGAGCATGAGCGTGGCGACGCGATCGGCCGTGCCCGTGGCTTCAAGCGCTTCGCCCAGCGGCAACATGGCGCCCAGGAGGACGATCACGGGCCACTCGATCGCTCCATAGGCATCGCGCAGCGTCACGAGTTTCGTCATCACCATCGCAAAGGCGCACGCGCTGAGCGCCACCGCCGCCGACGTCACACCGAACAACATCAGGGACATCGCCGCCACAAGCAGACCGGCCGCGAGCACAATGCGCCGCGGCTTGCCCAGCCCCACATCCCGCGCCGCCAGCGGAAGACACCCGATCGTCGCCAGCGTCGTCGGCATCGCCTCAGCATCACCCTGGAACAACAGGATGTCGCCGGGTTTGATCGACTCATCGCGCAGCCGCTTCTTGATGCGCCGGCCCTGACGCGCGAGGCCCAGCAGGTTCAGGCCGTAACGCTGGCGCAGACTGATCTGCACCGGCGTGCGACCGGCGAGGAGACTATCAGACTGGACCACGGCCTCGGTCAGCGCGATCTGCCGGGACTTGACGAACTCCTCATCGAGTTCGGCCGCGCCCTCCACTTCCAGCCCAAGCGAATCGGCCAGTGACTTGATCTCTTCACTGTCGCCCTCGACGGCGAGGATGTCGCCCGCGCGAAGTTTCATGTTCGGACGAGGCATCGTCAACTGCCGATCATTCCGCCCCCCACGCGCAAGCCCGATCACCACCACGTCCGCTTCCTGTTTATGCATCAGGTCACGCACGGTCATTCCCACGGCCTTCCCATCCTCCGGCACGACCAGTTCCGAGACATAGGCATCAACCTGAAACATGGATGCACTCGATGCCGACGCCTCGCGCCGCGGCAGCAGTCGCCATCCCACAGACCCAAAAAACGCCACACCCGCCAGCGCCACCGCACACCCCACCGGCGCGAAATCAAACAACCGAAACGGCGAACCCACCGCATCGGCGCGATACGTCGAGACGATCAGGTTTGCCGGCGTGCCGATGAGCGTCTGCATTCCGCCCAGCAGCGACGCGAACGCCAGCGGCATCAGCAGGAACGATGGCGAACGCCCCGCGCGACGCGCAGCCTGAATCGCAACAGGAAGCAGAATCGACAACGCGCCCACATTGTTCATAAACGCCGACAACACCACGGCCGCACCTGTAAACGCGAACACTTGAACCGTGGCCGAAGTCCCCAGCACGCCAAGCCGCGAGCCGATGAGCGACACCACGCCGGAACCCTGAAGCCCTCGCGACACCACCAGCACGGCCGCCACGCTGATTACCGCCGGATGACCAAACCCCGCAAACGCCCGATCCGCCGGAACCACGCCCACAAGCGTCAACGACAAGAGCACCAGCAGCGCCACCACGTCATAGCGCCATCGCCCCCACACAAACAACACCAGCGCCACAAGCAATCCGGCACAAAGCAGAATCTGGTGCGTCATGTGATGAAACTCCCGCGGCCGGTGAAGGGGCAGTATACCGGCGCGGCACGCCGCGATCCCCAGGGGTGCGTTCGATTCACTCAAACCCACTGCGATACTGGTCCGGGCGGGACTCGCGCCGTAGCATGAGCCACGATGCCCGGGCACGTCCGCATCACCGATGTCGCTCCCCGCGATGGCCTTCAGAACGAAGCCGCGACCATCTCCACGCCCGACAAGATCCGGCTCATTCGCGCCTTGTGCGCCACCGGCGTTGAAGAAGTCGAGGCCACCAGTTTCGTCTCGCCAAAGTGGGTGCCGCAACTGGCCGATGGGCCGGAAGTGCTCGCGGCCGTGGCCCACATCTCGCCGCGACCGATCATCTCCGCGCTTGTTCCCAACGTTCACGGGATGGATGCGGCCCTGCGCGTCAATGAACGCGCGTATGCGGAAACGGGACGCGTGGTGATCGACAAGATCGCGGTCTTCACGGCCGCGAGCGAGACCTTCACGAAGAAGAACACCAACGCGACGATCGCGGAGACGATCGAGCGGTTTCGCCCCGTGGTGGTGCTTGCGCGCAAGCATGCGCTGCTGGTGCGGGCGTATGTATCGTGCGTGATTGCGTGTCCGTTTGAAGGGCCGACGCCGCCATCGAGCGTGGCGCGCGTCGCGTCCATGCTCGCGGACCTTGGCGTGGATGAGATCGACCTTGGGGACACGATCGGCGCGGGCGAGCCGGCGACTGTGACGGCCATGCTCACCGCCGCGATGGCTGCGCCGGGCGCGGCGAACAACGCCGAACTTGCCTGGACGCTGCATCTGCACGACACGTTCGGGCGTGCACTCGCGTGCGTGAAGGCCGCGCTCGATGTGGGCATTCGTTCGTTCGACGGCGCGGCCGGGGGTCTGGGCGGCTGTCCATACGCGGGAACGCCTGATCGCCGCGCGCCGGGGAACATCTCAACCACCGCGCTTGTCGGCGCGATCCACGACGCGAGATACGAAACGAGCGTCAATCGCGAGGCGCTGAATCGCGCGAGCGAACTCGCGTCGAACCTCGCCTCCCGAGCACGGGAAGCCGCGCGATGATCCAGGTTGAACCGCTTGGCGACGTCGCGGTGATTCGTCTCGATCGACCCGAAAAGCGCAACGCGCTGACGCCGAAGATGCTCGCATCGCTTCGCGGCGCGGTCGATCGGGCATCTTCCGCTCGCGCCATTGTGCTTTCCGGCGTGGGCGATGTCTTCTGTGCCGGCTTTGACCTGTCGCTCTGCCGTGATGACGAAGTCGCATTGACGAACTTGCTCGAAGGACTCTCGCGCGCGATTCGTTCGCTGCGCACCGCGCCGTGTCCCGTGGTTGTCTCCGCGCATGGCGCGGCCATCGCGGGCGGGTGCGCTTTGCTCGGCGGCGCGGACTTCGTCATCACGAACACCGCCGCAAAACTCGGCTATCCCGTGCTGCGACTTGGCATCTCCCCGGCCGTGTCGTATCCAACGCTCGCCGCCGCGATCGGCCATGGACCGGCGCGGGCGAGATTGCTCGATCCTCACCTTATCTCTGGCGAAGCAGCAATGCGCATCGGCCTGGTTCACGAGTGTGTTGAATCTCCGGCGGCGTGCGAAGCCCGCGCGATCGCCCTCGCGCACAATCTCGCGGAAAAGCCCCCGCACGCACTCGCGTACACCAAGCGATGGCTCGACACGCTCGCGGACCTTGACAACGATGCTGCGTATGAAGCCGCGCTCGCCGCATCGCTCGCGTGTGTCGGGTCGCCCGAGCAGCAGGAGCGCCTCGCGGCGATGTGGAGCAAGGAGGGCACATCATGAGTGATCTGGTCACACTCCGTTTCTCCGGCGGCATTGGCACACTCACGCTCCATCGTCCCGATGCGCGCAATGCGCTCTCGCTTGATCTGCTTCAGGCGATGCTTGATCGCCTCAAGCAATGCGCGGCGGACGATGCCTGCCGCGTGCTTGTCATCACCGGCGAAGGCAAGTCATTCTGCGCCGGCATGGACCTCAAGGCGGTGACATCCGATCAGGGCCTCGCCGCGGGTTTGCATGCCGAACTGCTGCACGCGCTCGCCTCCGTCACGCTCGCGCTGCGAACGCTCCCGGCCGTCACGCTGGCAAAGGTCAACGGCGCGGCCATCGGCGGCGGGTGCGGCCTCGCGTGTGCGTGCGACCTGGCCATCACACACGATGATTCGAAAATGGGGTTTCCGGAAGTGGATCTTGGGGTCGGCCCGGCCGTGGTCGCGCCGTGGGTTGTGAAGAAGATCGGCGCGGGTCAGGCCCGTGCGGTGCTGCTGCGCGGCGGATTGATGTCGGGCAAAGAGGCCCACGCGATTGGAATCGTCGATCACCGCGTCGAGTCGCGCGAAGGGCTTGATGCCGCCGCCGATGCCATCGCCACTCGACTCGCATCCGCCGGTCCGGCCGCAATGCGCGCCACCAAGGAACTCCTCAATCGACTCGATGGATCGACGGATGAGTCTGTGCTTCGCCGCGCGGCCGATTTGTCCGCACAGGTACTCGCGATGCCGCAGACGCAGGCGACGCTGCGTGCGAAGTTCAGCCAGTGAACACACACAGGCCAAGCGCCGGTACCAGCGCTAAAAAATACTGCTTCAGTTCAAATCCGCGCACGCCCAGTTCACGCCGCCGCGAGACTTCACCGGCGCGAGCAGATGGACGCGAATCTCCGCGTCGAGCAGGTGTCGCACATGCGAAATCTGATCGGTAATCAAATGCAGCATGGGCTTGGCGGTTGTTCGAGCGAAATGAACGCTTGGCTCGGCCGCGGCGATCAATCCCAAGTGTGCCCGCGACCAGGCGCAGGCGGTCATGAGTTGGGCGATGGCCCGCGCTTCGGCGGCTTCGCCATCCTTGCCCGCCAGCGCGAGCAGATGCAGACCCCCGCGAACATCCACGGCGAACTCAACTCCCTCCGCATGGGGACATCGCACGCTCAGCGATGTCAGGTCGCCGCCGACGGTCACCGCGAGCGAACTTGGCGTGGGCACGCCGGCCGTCTCCCCGCGTTCGGAGCCGAGGATCGGCGCGGCGTCGCGTCCGGGCACGCCGAGTCTTCGTTCGCGCGATGGGCTGGCTGGCGCAGCGTGACGCGTCGCGCCGCCGGTTTCGAGCAGGCGGACAAACTCGGCGGGCGTGACGCCCGGTCCGGTGTACATCGTGGTCACCCCGCGCAGGGGTTCCGCCGACGCCGGCACGAGCGACAGCCGCCGCCCAAGAAACGCATCCGCGCAGCGAACGATCTTGTCAGCCGCACGCGCCGCGCACTCGACCCTGCGATCAAGGACCATCAGCGCGAGTTCCTGCTGTGGCGACATGATGCCCGCCAAGGTCTTGATCGCGCGATACGCCGCGACGACCGACGCCTCGTCCGCCGACGTGGCAATCGTCACGCGCGTGCCCTGCTTGAGGGTCACGGGGTCCAGCGCAGCCGCGTCATCGACCTCAAGCACCCACTGCATCACGATCGGCGCAAGAACGCCGATCGCCTCCGCAAGCGTGCCGCCCGGCCGCACACCGAACTCATCATCCCCGAGTACCGACACCGCGGCGGAACCCGCGAGGCGACACACGGCCACGGTCTGATGCACCTGTCCTCGGCGAATCGCTGCCAGCAACAACCCGGCCTCCGGGGAACCGCTCGTCAGGTTGACCACGATGTCCACGGTACGGGCGCGAGGGCCAGATGGCTCCAGACGTGGATTTGGAAGGGTTGGCGCGTGCGGCGCATCGTCTGCCATGTCGCCCCCGAGGAAGAGATCCGTGAGGGCATCATACTCGTCGGCGGGTAGATCGGCGGTCTCTCGGCGCGGAAAATGCGCTGAACCTGCTCCGTTGGCAGGTTCTCGCTGTGGGAAACCTCGTCGAATGGGCGTCTGCTCTTCGGGCACTCTTCTTTGCTCCGCTCGACGTGCGATTCGCGTTCAGGGCGGCGGTTGGCCGAGCGATGGCCGTGACGCATCCAACTCACCCGCGACAGTAGACCGATCAAATCCACCGATGCCGGGACGACCCAGTGAACCCACCCCGGACACGCCGGCGGAAGTGCGCTCGCTTGATTCACTCGACATCACGCGGTCAAACATCGAAGATGACGCCTGAGCCTCGGGTGAACTCTCGCGCGAAGGTGGCGGCGCATCATGAGGCTCCCACACATCCCCGCTGCCGGGAGTGCCCAGGCCCCCATCCGCAGCCGTCTCACGCGGCGACGCCTGCGCGGGAACCGAGTCCCCAAGGCCGTGCGTCAGAATGCGAATGTCCGGCGTCATCCCGGCCAGGCCCTCTTCAGAGAGCGAGTCGATCTCGATGCCGGAACGCTCCAGCAGCCACTTGGCGAGCGCCTGATACTGCTGCGTCGCGGACGACTGCGGGGCGTATTCAACGACAGGCTGACCGAACGAGGCCGCTTCCCGCAGCGCCGGGTCCATGTTGATCACCACGGGAATCACGCGGTTTCCGAACCTGCGGCGCAGTTCGCTGAGCAGATCTCGGGCGAGCGCGCTCGATTCATCATGCATCGTCGCGAGCAGCCAGGCCGGGGCGCGAGCCCCGAGGCGACGCTCGATCGAACGCACCGTGTTGATCTGCTTCGTCGCGCCCTGCAGCGAGAAGTAACTCGTTTCGACGGGAATGATGATCTCAGAGGCGGCCGTGATCGCATTGAACGCCAGAAGGCCAATGGCCGGCGAACAGTCAATGCACGCGATGTCATATCGCGAGGCCACGGTGTCAAGAAACGCCGAGAGCCTTCGTTCCTTGTCCGGACGCTCGGCCAGGCCGCCGCGCGAGGCTTCAAGCCCGGCGACCCTCATTCGGCTGGGGGCAAGATCAAGGTTTCGACTCACGCGCCACAGCAACCGTGAGACATCCACCGTCGCCGGATCGGCCGCGAGCATCGCGTCGCCGATGTCCAAATCGATGCGTTGCTCCGGAATGGCAAGACCGGCGGCACAATGCGACTGGGGATCCATGTCCACCAGCAGCGTGCGCAGACCAAGTTTCGCGAAGATTCCCGCGAGATTGATGGATGTGGTGGTCTTCCCACATCCGCCCTTTTGATTGATGATCGTGATGGCGCGCATCAACGGAATCCAAGCCCGTCATCCCGGTGGAGCGACATTCTCCCCGTGGACACCCTCCGACTCCGCCCGATGACTCGAACCACCCCGTCTATCGGTTCCGCATCACGGATTCCTTCAAAGCTCTTGAAATCCGAAGAGGATTCAGGGGAGTACGGGGGGCGTTCACCCCCTGATCGCGTCAATCGCCACGGCCACCAGTGACGGGTCCGGCGCGTCGATCACCATCGCCTGACACCCCGACGCGGGAATCACGAGCCGCAGAACTCCGCCGTGGGACTTCTTGTCGAATCCCATGCGCTCAATGACCGCGGCACTGTCAGGCAGCCCCCCCACTCGCGTCGGAAGTCCAACAGACGCAAGCAGTTCGGACAGTTGTCGCGGATAGTCCGCCGTCACGCTTCCAAGCCTCGCGCCTAGATTCGCCGCCGCCACGAGGCCCAACGACACCGCTTCGCCATGATGCACCGGCCCTTCCCCGATTCCATCAAGGCGAAGCGCAGGGAGCGTTTCGATCGCATGACCGAACGTATGGCCCAGATTCAAGGTCGTCCGCGGCCCACCCGGATCTTCTCGCTCATCGACGCCAACGATCGCCGCTTTGACCGCGATGTTCCGCGCCACAAGGTCGATCAGGGCTTCGGGCTTTCGCGACAGGACGTCGCCCAGCCGCGCCTGTGTGAAGTCCATCAGATCAGGCTGACCCCACGGCCCGGAAATCATCGCGTGCTTGATGCACTCCGCAAGGCCGCAGCGAAACTCCCTCGCATCTAACGTCGCCAGCACTTCGACATCGGCGATGACGGCCGTGGGCTGATGAAACGCCCCGACCATGTTCTTTCGCAGCATCCCATCGCCCGAGTGCCCGGCCGCGAGATTCACACCCGTCTTCCCTCCCACGGATGCATCGACCATCGCCAGCAGTGTCGTGGGACACTGAATGATGGGCACGCCTCGGCGGTAGATCGCCGCGACGAATCCGGCCACATCACCCGTGATGCCTCCGCCGAGGGCGATGATCGGATCACCGCGTTCATGGCGCGAATCGGCGACAGCCCGAAGCATCCCCTCAGCGCTGGCCAGCGTCTTGGCGTCTTCACGCGGTTCACATGGAACGCGAAGCACACGCCAACCAGCGCGTGCGATCGACGCGACGGCCGCGTCGATCGTGCCCGCCGGCAGTCCGGTATCGTGAATCAAGGCCGCTCGTCCGCTGGATGCGGGACATGTGCGCTGCGCGATCTCGCCAAGTCCTTCGAGGATGCCTGCACCGACGTGCGCTTCGTATGACCGGTCCCCCAGTCGAACGTTGACTGTGTGCATCATTCCCATCTTCCTGGCCCACTTCACTCGCTGGGAAGCACATCATCGGGGCTGAGTCCCGCACGATTGCGGGAACGGTCCTGCGGCCGCTCCCAGTCGATGCGCGGCGCATCGCCCCAGAGCATTTCCAAGTCGTAGTGCGCGCGGGTCTGCGGCTCGAACAGGTGCAACATGACATCAACGAAGTCGGCCACGAGCCAGACGCTGCGCGTGTCGATGTTGGTTCGAATCGCGGCAAAGTCGTTGTGTTCGCCGATCTCCAGCGCGTGGTCCAGCACACTCTGCATCTGTCGATCCGACGTGCCCGACGCGACGACCAGAAAGTCCGTCACCTGGCTCAAACCCCGCACGTCGAGGATGATCACCTCCGTGCAGTGCAGGTCATGGCAGAGACGTGCGACCTCCGTCGCGAAGGCGATGGCGGCGGCATGCCGTGAGGCCTGACCCGCCGATCCCCCCATGTCCTGAGGCTCCGCACCGGTCGGCGCGCCATGGGAGGGCTCGGCGTGCGGCGATGTTGACCGGTTGGGGGGCGTCGGCATTGGCTAAGGATAGGACGTGCGGGCCGCCACCCGGTCAACTTTCAAACCGCGCGTGAGTCGGCGAGCGATCCCGCGTTCAAGAGCAGGAGCTCAACCTCCGCCTTCGGCGTCCCCAAAGTGACGCTTTGGCGGTATCATCATGGCACGGGCTTTCCCGTGTACGAGGTGTCATGTGGCGACGGACGAGTCCGAACCTCAGCAGCATCCTTCCGATCGGCCTGAGCGCGATCTCATCCGCGAGGCCATCGAACGCGCCGCCCCCAGCGGCGACATTCCAATTCCCGACGACCTCCTTCCCGCCGATGGGACCTTTCCCGGCTATGACGTGATCCGCGAGATTCATCGCGGCGGCCAGGGCGTCGTGTATCAAGCGATCCAGAAAGCCACCAAGCGCCGGGTCGCCATCAAAGTCCTCCACGGCGGGCCGTTCACAGGCTCGGCCGGCAAGGCCCGCTTTGAACGCGAGGTCCAGGTCCTCGGCCAACTCAATCACCCCAACATCGTCCGCATCCATGACAGCGGCCTCACTACCGACGGCTCCTGCTTCTATGTCATGGACTACATCTCCGGCGCCACGCTCGATGAGTTCATCGCCAAGAAGGAACGTCAGGGCATCGACGAGACGCTCAAACTTTTCACGCGAATCTGCGAGGCCGTCAACGCCGCCCACCTCAAGGGCGTCATTCACCGCGACCTGAAGCCCTCGAACATCAAGATCACGCCCGAGGGCGAGCCGATTGTCGTGGACTTTGGCCTGGCGAAGGTGGCCGTGCCGGATGTGACGGATGAGGAGCACCCGCGTCTGATGTCGATGACGGGTCAGTTCATCGGATCGCTGCCGTGGGCGAGTCCCGAGCAGGCGCAGGGTGTGCCCGGCGCGATCGACGTTCGCACCGATGTGTATTCGCTGGGCGTGATTCTGTATCAGATGCTCACGGGACAGTTCCCCTACGAAGTCGCCGGGCACATGCGCGATGTCCTCGACAACATCCTCCGCGCCCAGCCGCTGCGCCCGAGCACCGTCCGCCGCAAGATCAACGACGAAGTCGAGACCATCGTGCTCAAGTGCCTGAGCAAGGAGCGCGATCGCCGGTATCAATCCGCGGGAGAACTCGCCCGCGACATTCGACGCTACCTCTCCGGCGAAGCCATCGAAGCCAAACGCGACAGCGGATGGTATCTCATCACCAAGACGCTGCACCGGCATCGCACGGCCACGGGCATCGCAGCGGCGTTCCTCATCCTCATCATCGCCTTCGGCATCGTGATGACCGTGCTGTGGCAGCGAGCGGTGGACGCGGAGAAGCAAACTTCCACGGCCTTGTCGCAACTCAAGGATGCCCAGGCCCTCGAACGGGCGCAGCGGGACCGAGCGGAAGAGAACTTCCGCTACGGCACGCTCGGCTCGCTGAACCTGATTCACGAACTCGATGAAGCGATGGTCGATCTTCGCGGCGCCACGCCAGCGCGGGAGGTTTTGCTCAAGCAGGCGCTGGCCAATGTCGATCGACTTCGCACGGAGGCGGACGAGAACCCCGCGCTCCGGCGCGACCTCGCCACGGCGCTCGATCGACTCGGTGACATTCAGGGCAGCCTGTACGCGGGGCGCCTTGGCGAAACGGCCGCGGCGCGAGAGAACTACGCCCGCGCACGAGAGATCCGCGCCACGTTGCTCACTGAGACGCCCGACAGCCCGCGATCGCACGCCGACATCGCCGAGAGCCATCGACGCGCAGCGCAGGAACGCCTCGCCGATCGCGATTTTGGGCGTACGGCCGAGGACTATCGCACCGCATTGGCGTCGCTCGCGCGTGCGGAGGAACTGGCGACCCAGCGCGGTGAAGCGCCGGCGACGATCGCGGTCCATCAAGACCGCGCGGCTCGCTTCAAGGGCGAACTGCACGACACGCTGCTCGCCCTCGCGCAGACCGCGACCGATCCATCAATCATCGATCGCGCCATCGGAGAGGCTGAACGACATCGCGACGATGCGCAGAGGCATTGGACGGCGCGACTCGCTGATGATTCCGCAAACCTCATGGCCGCACGCGAACTCGGCACGCTCCACGATCGCGGCGCGATGGCGATCGTCGAGTCCGCGCTGGCGATCCGCCGCGACGCGATGGCCCACCTGCGCGATGGGCGCCGCGAAGAGGCCGTGACGGCCATGCACCGTTCCGATGCGCGGCTCAACGAAGCGGTCAGAAAGGTCAACGAGTCTCGCCAGGAGTTTGAGCGGCTGATCGCGGCCAACGCCGCCAATGCCGAACTCCAGCGCGACCTGATGATCGTGCGCCACAACACGGGACAGGTCTTCTCCGAACTCGCACGAAACATTGAGATTCTCGCGGAGCCAGTCGGGGATCAGCCATCCCTTGACGGCGCACGGCAAACGCGCCAAACCTCGCTCGAAGAGTTCGAGGCCGCGCTGTCCATCGCGCGATCGCTCACGTCCGCGGATGAACGCAGCCTTCGCGCTCGGCGCGACCTGGCCATGATGCTCAACAAAGTCGGCAACGAACAGCGGCAACTCTCGAAGCACGCCGCTCGCGCGGGGGATCAGGCCGGGCAGCGACAATGGCTCGATCGCGCAGCCGAGTCCATGCGAGAGTCCCTTGCCGTCAGGCGTGAAGTCATGGCGACGGATCCGATGCCTCGCCACGCCCGCGACCTGGTCGTGGGACTGTTGAAGGATGGCGAGATCGACGAGTTCCGCGGGGATGCGGGGGATGGCTCGCCGCGAGAGCGATTCACCGCCGCCCAGGCCCGATATGCCGAGGCCGTGGCCACGCTCGAACGGTTACGCGGCGAAGGGGTGGTCGGATTGGATGCGGACCTGCGGGTTTCGCGGATGGCGTTGGATTCGATCCGGACCAAGATCGAGAACCTGGGATCCGGGGGCTGACCATGCCGGGGTCGGCCGTGGTGAATCGGCGACCGGGGCATTGACGCGGGGCGAAAATCGGGTAGGGTGGTAGTGCAAGGTCGGCGGTGGCGGTGCGCCCCCGTCGGGCGGCATGAGGAGTCAGGGATGAGACGCTTTCGAGCATTGGTGATCGCTGCGCTGGCGGGAATCCCGGCCGGGCAGGCGTGTGCGCAGCATTTCGTGGCAAGTTGGGCAAACCCGATCAACGGTGCCTGGCAGAATGCGGGTCGATGGTCTGGCGGCATGGTCCCGAATAACCAGGGTTCCACGACGTTTGATGTGTTCATCGATGTCCTCGGCGGGCCGTACACCGTCACGCTCAACGCGCGGCCGACATTGATCGACATGACGCTCGATTCGCCCGACGCGACGATGTTCCTGAACAATCGGTCGATCACGCTTGAGGGCGATTACACCAATCGCCGCGGTCTCTTGCTGGGCACGGGCGTGAATGACACCTTCACCGTCGCCGGCGAGACGCGGCTCGAAGGCGGCACGATCCGCGGCGTTCGCAACTTCCGCTCCAACGGCCCGATGCGCATCGACCTGGGCGACATCATCATCTGCGACACGAACATCACTCACGGCGGCGCGACGATCATCTGGGATGGCCTGGGCAACATTCGCCTCGATCGCGGTACGCGCTTCATCAACGGACCCGCTTCGACCTGGACGATCCTCAACGACCAAATGATCACCTGGAACAACAACGGCGCACAGCCCACCGTTGAGAATCAGGGAGTCATGGTCAAGTCCGCGGGCGCGGGCGTCACCGAGATGGTTGACGTCATCTTCGTCAACACGGGATCGCTGCGCGTCGAGTCCGGCACGTTTCGCACCAACGGCGTGAGCATCCCATCGAACCGACTCGTCGGCGGCGCATGGGCCGTACGCGCGGGCGCCACGCTCGACCTTGTCGGTCCCGACATCTTTCAGAATGAAGCCACGATCGAACTCGACGGCCCCGGCTCCACCTTCGCCGCCATCGACACCCTCGAAACCAACGCCGCAACCGGAGACTTCACCATCTCCGGCGGACGAGACTTCACCACCGCGGGCGACTTCACAAACGACGGGCAACTGACGATCGGCACGGCCACCGAGTTTCGCGTCGCGCCAGGCTCGACGCTCACCAATTTTTCCGCCGGCACGCTTACGGACGGAAGGTATGACATCGCCGGCACGCTGCGCTTCGATGACGCCGACATCGCGACGCTCGCCTCGCGCATCACGCTCGACGGCGCGGGATCGGATATCCTCGATCAAGCCAGCCTCAGCGGCCTGCGGAACCTGGACCTGATCGATACCTCCGGCGACTTTGGCATCGCCAACGGCCGTGACTTCACAACGTCTGGTGACTTCCTGAACAACGGCGTGCTGCGCGTGGGCGCGCTGACCGACTTCGAGGTCGCCGTCGGCTCATCGCTCTTGAACATCTCCGGCAACACGATCACCGGCGGGCAGTTCCTGGTGCAAGGCACGGTCATCGTCGATGCCGCGCCGATCGAGATCATCGCGTCCGACATCGTCCTTGATGGCCCCGACGCGGACTTTGAAAGCCGGCTCGATGCGCCCCTGCTCAATGATGTGCATCGCGTGGCGATGGGCGGTGCGCTGGCGGTACTCAACGGTCGGGACTTTCAGACCAGCCAGAATGTTGACTTCACGGTCGAAGCGGGCGCAGCGCTGGCCGTGGGCGAAGAGACGACGTTCTCCGTGCCCGCCGGTCGCACGCTGACGAATTTCAACGGCGGGGTGTTCAATGATGGTGATTTCAGCATCGCCGGGACGCTCGAGTTTGAGAACGCGGCAATTCACACCATCGCCAATCGTCTCGTGCTCGACAGTCCGACGGGGCGCATCCAGAACCTCGCGGGCGAAGATGCGCTGGCCGGCCTGTCGAACATCGCGCCCAACGGCTCGCTGACCGTGCGCAACGGCGCGGACCTCGTGACAAATCCGGGCGTGGTCATGGTCACCTTTGGCGAGTTCATCATCGGACCCGGCGCGATGACCGATCCCACCATGGTGCAACTTGGGGCCAATCTCATCCAGGCTGACGGCCTGATCGAAATCACACAAGCCACGCTGGATGTCGCCGGGCAGTACATTCAGGATGCCGGCGTGCTCTCGCTGCGCGATGGAACGATCCGCGCCGGCGGCGGCATGTTCCTCGGCGGAACCGTCGGCGGTTCGGGATTCATCGACACCAGCATCGAGAACGTCGGCGTCATCGCCCCCGGGCACGGCGACATCGGCGTCCTGCAAGTCTCAGGCGACTTTCAGCAGACCACATCGGGCGTCGTCATCATTGACATCAACGGCCTGCTGCCGGGCATCGAGCATGACGTGCTGATTGTGGGCGCGTTGCTGTTTGACGGCGGCCTCGCGGGCGAACTTGCGATCGTCAACTCGACCGGCTTTCGACCGCGCGTCGGCGATGTCTTTGACGTGATCTTCTTCGACGACATTCAAGGCGATTTCGCGCTGTATTCGGGCCTGAACATCGCGCCGGGGCGATTGCTCCTGCCGAGCATCGAGAACGGGTTCATCCGCCTGACGACGCATGTGCCCGCGCCGGGGGCGGTGATCGTGATTGGTGTCGCGGGAATCTTCGCCGCGCGACGACGACGTTGAAGCCTTCAGGCGTTCGACAACGGCAACCCGATCTCCGACGCGATCTCGCCGATCTCCACCGGCCGTCGCTCATGCGCGCTTCGGCGCGATGCTTCCATCAGGCAGAACGTCTCAAGCCCTTCGACAAGATCGGGCGAAAGCAGGCGGTTGTTGATGATCGCGTCGGCGAAGTACTCGGCATAGTTGGCGAACTCGCCGTAGTGCATGCCGTGGACTTCGCTGTTGAAGTAATACTGCCGCCCGGCGTAGAGGTAGTCCTCCACGACTTCCTGCATCCCGCCGGGAACAAAACGCGACGCGCTGGGGCGTGCGCGGTGGTCATCATGCGTGGCCGCGTGCGTGCCCGTGTGGATGTATCGCATGTCGTGATACTGCGCGAGGCTGGAGCCGCCATCGCCATAGAGCATCAGTTCGATGCAGTTCCTCGCGCGGGGCAGTTCGTGCGCACCATAGTTCCCCATTGCACGCCCGATCGCGCCCGATGCCGCCTCCACCTGCACCGCGTATACATCGAAGCCCTTGACACCGAATTGCCCGCCGAGTGATGACTTCCGCCCGATCGCCTGCACGCGCGAGATCGGACCGAGATACCACCGCAGCAGATCCAGCGGATGCGACAGGCCCAGGAAGATCCAGTCCGTGTCGGCCGCAACCCACGGACTCTTGCGGTAGTACCAGTCCATGCGATGGATGTAGTGGGCATCGACAAGTTCGAGACGGCCGATCTCGCCGCGGTCAAACGCTTCGCGTTGTCGAACGAACGGCTCGAAGAATCGGGTACTCTGCCCGACCATAAGGCGACGCCCGGTGCGCTGGCCAGCCTGAAGTATCGCCTTCGCATCGGCGATGGAATTGACCAGCGGCTTGGTGCAGATCACATCCTTACCGGCCTCGAACGCGCGAACGATGTGTTCGCCGTGGTACGCATCGGGCGTATAGATCGCGATGATGCCAATGTCCGGGCGCGCGAGCATCTCGGCATAGTCGCGCGTGTAGAACAGATTCGGCCGTTCCGCCCGCGAGGCGTCGATCTTCTCCTGCGACAGGTCACACCCCGCGACGGCGTGGACCTTGCCGCAGCGTTCGATCGCGAGCAGCAGCGTCCGCCCTTCGTGGAGACCCAGCACGCCGACACCGATGCTGCGCGGGTCGCGCGGCGCGGTCGTGATGGGCTGTGTTCCTGGGATGCTGGTGATGAAACCCATGTGAACCTCATCGGGGGTCCTGGAATCATGTCTCGCGTGAATCATCGCCACGTCGACGCAGCACAAGCAACGTCAGATCATCGCTGAGGTGGAAAGCGGAGAACTCCTCGATGCGGCTGACCACGGAGCCGCAGAACTGCGCTGGCCCTTCATGCGCGTGCGCTGCGAACAACTCCATGACGCGCTCATCGCGATAGAAGTCGCCGTTGGCGGATCTCGCCTCAGGGAGGCCGTCGGTGAAGCACACGAGTTGGTCTCCGGGCCTGAGCGAAAATTCCCGGGCATCAAACGTCGCCTCGTCATCAACGCCGAGCACCATGCCCGTCGGCGGCCCCACCACGCCCACGCTGCCATCGCTCGCGAGCACGCACGGCGGCGGATGTCCCGCGTTCGCATACTCGCCGATGCCCGTGAACACGTCGTATCGAGCGATGAATACCGTCACGAACATCCCCGCAACATCCTCGCCAAGCAAAAGTCGATTCGCCTCCCTGAGCAACTCGGCGGGACCAAGCCCGCGAATCGCGAGGTTGCGAATGATCGTTCGCGCCACGGCCATATACATCGCCGCCGGCACACCCTTGCCCGACACATCCGCGATCACGAGGATCAAGTCGCGATCCGACGTGAAGAAGAAGTCGAAAAAGTCCCCCGCCACCCGCCGCGCCGGCGCGTTGATCGCGTGAAGGTCGAATTCTCCTCGCTCCGGAAACGGCGGAAATCGCCGTGGCAGCAGCGATGTCTGAATCTCTCGCGCCACGCGCAGTTCGCTTTCGACGGATTGGCGCGCGGCCGTCTCCTGGCGAAGCGCGTCGATCTGATCGCGCAGTCGCTCGGCCATGGTGTTGAACGCGCGGGCGAGTTGGCCGAACTCGTCGCGGCTGCGAATGCCCACGGCCCTGGCGCCGAGGTTGCCCACGTTGAGGGCCTGCACGACGGTGCTGAGTTGATTGATCGGCTTGGTGATCAGCAGCGACAACACGACCGTCGTCGCGAGCACCAGCACCAGCGACAGGCTGACCATCATCGTGCGGCGGGTCAGGTGTTGGTAGATGCCGGCGAGCACCTCGGACTCGGGGATGCCGGCGACGAAGGACCAGCCCGTGGAGGGAACCTTCGCATAGCCGATGAGGACTCGCTCGCCCGTATCGGTGTAGTTCAGTTGGGCGGTTCCGTGATCGCCGGTGAGGATCGTGCGTCCGAGTTCGGCCAGGCGCGGGCGTTGCAGTTTCGCGGCGAGGCTGAAGACCGTCTCGTGATAGATCAGGTCAGGCTCCTCATCAGAAACGATCGTGCCCGAGCGGCTGAGGATGGAAAAGCGGGCGTTGTGCTGGATGGGCAGCGCGATGGCCTGTTGCAGCGTCTCAAGTTCCACGTCGATGTTGGTCGTGCCGATGAACTCCCCGTCGCGAATCAATGGCACGACATACGTACACATCACCACATCACCCGCGCCCTCGTCAAAGAAAGGCTCGGTCCAGTACGCTTGCCTGTTCTCGACCGCGAGTCGATACCAATCCCACGACGGCTCGGTGTAGTCATACGCATCGGCGACGTCAAGACGGCTGAGATTCTCGCGATCTCCATACACATAGGGCGCCACCAGCCGCCGATTCGGGTCAAACTTGTGCGGCGCGAACGCCACGCACGAGCCGTAGATCAGGTGGCTCTGCATCACGTTCGTCTGCATCAACCGATACACATCCTCCTCGGTAAGTTCTGGATGCGCTTCGATGAACGCGCCGGCGGATCGACCGACCTGCGCCAACTGTTCCATTCTCGCGTCGAGGCGCGCGGCGTATTGCTGCGTCACCTGGGAGACGTACGCACGCATCTGGTCATACGCCGCAGAGCGCAGACCAATGTAATCCAGCACGATCGTCACGCCAGAGATCGCCAGCAGCGGAATGCCAATGGCCAGCACCAGTTTCCAACGAATCGACAAACCCACACAGGTTCTCCAGGACATCGCACGGCCGTCACTGCCGACCAAACCGCTTCACACGCGCCAATCCTACCGGTTCGGCGGGGCCTTGAACACTCTCAGATTTTGCGCCGTGCGTCAATCTACCGCGAAGGACTCCTCGAAACCAGTGCGTCCATGCCCTACCATGGGCGTGCGAGCACAGGGGATCTGGCTTTGGTCGCCAGTCTCCTGTGAACTCCGCGCGGAGATCGGAATGAGTCGCTGCGATATCCCTCTCCCCCAACCACAAAAGTTTCTCGGTACGGCGCGCACGGATCCCTGGTGGACGCAGCCAACGGCCGTGCTCATTGGTCTGGGGTTTTTTATAGTCTACGCCACCTGGGCGGCGTTTCAGGGTGAGCACTTCTTCCTGCACGCGGGCGGCGCGAACTACCTGTCTCCGTTCTACAGCCCTGTGCTGTTCGATCCGCCCGGGGTTTATACGGGACACGCGTGGTTTGGGGAGTGGCCATCGTGGATGCCGACGAGCATCTGGATCATCCCGATTACGCCCGCGCTGTTCATCCTGTGGGCGCCGGGCGGGTTTCGGTTCACCTGCTACTACTACCGAGGCGCGTACTACAAGGCGTTCTGGGGCGATCCGCCGGCGTGCGGCGTGGGGGAGCCGGGTTTTCGCGGCAAGAACTATCGCGGCGAGGCGAAACTGCCCCTGCTGATTCAGAACATCCATCGGTACATGCTGTATGTGGCCGTGGTGTTCCTGTTCATCCTGTCGTATGACGCGATCATCTCGTACTTCTTCCTGAACGAGGCGACGGGCAAGCGCGAGTTCGGCATCGGGGTAGGCTCATTGATCCTGACGCTGAATCCGATCTTCCTCGGCGCGTACACGCTGGGGTGTCACTCGATGCGGCATCTCGTGGGCGGTCGGCTGAACATCCTGTCGAAGCACCCGCTGCGCAAGAAGGCGTATGACTGCTCCTCGTGCCTCAACAGACGGCACATGCATTGGGCGTGGGTGAGCCTGATCTGGGTGGCGTTCTGCGATGTGTATGTGAGGCTGTGTTCGATGGGGGTGTGGACGGACTTCAGGTTGCTCTAGCGAGAACACGATGGGCTACGAGATCCATGAGCATGATGTGGTGGTGATTGGCGCTGGCGGCGCTGGGCTTCGTGCGGCCATCGAGGCTTCCGCGATGGGCTGCCGCGTGGCCGTGGTGTGCAAGAGTTTGCTGGGCAAGGCGCACACGGTGATGGCTGAGGGTGGGATGGCCGCGGCAATGGCCAATGTCGATGATCGTGACTCGTGGAAGGTTCACTTCGCGGACACGATGCGCGGCGGTCAGTACCTCAACAACTGGCGCATGGCCGAGTTGCATGCGAAAGAGGCGCCGGATCGCGTACGGGAGCTTGAAGCGTGGGGCGCGCTCTTCGATCGCACGAAGGATGGTCGAATTCTGCAACGAAACTTCGGCGGGCATCGCTATCCGCGTTTGGCGCACGTCGGCGACCGCACGGGCCTTGAAATGATCCGCACGCTGCAGGATCACGGCATCCACCAGGGAATCGACTTTTTCATGGAGATGACGGTCACGGAGTTGCTCCTGAGTGGCCCGCCACTCCGTGGCGGGTCTGC
>CAZTPJ010000005.1:29418-72618 GCA_964614515.1 uncultured Phycisphaeraceae bacterium
CCGTGATCCTCGCCACCGGCGGCATCGGGCGTGCCTTCAAGATCACGAGCAATTCGTGGGAGTACACGGGCGATGGGCACGCGCTGGCGTATCGCGCGGGTGCGGAACTGATGGACATGGAGTTTGTGCAGTTCCACCCGACGGGCATGGTCTGGCCGATGAGCGTGCGCGGCATTCTCGTCACCGAGGGTGTGCGCGGCGAAGGCGGCGTGCTGCGCAACAGCCAGGGCCGTCGATTCATGTTCGACGACATTCCCGAGAACTATCGCAATCAGACCGCGAAGGATGAAGAAGAAGGCTGGCGATATGTCACCGGCGACAAGACGGCCAATCGACCGCCGGAACTGCTCACGCGCGATCACGTCGCGCGGTGCATCAATCGCGAAGTCAAGGCCGGGCGCGGCAGCCCCCACGGCGGCGTTTTCCTCGACATCGCGTGGATCAAGGAGAAACTCGGCGCCAAGGCCCCCGAGCACATCAAGAAGAAACTGCCCAGCATGTACCACCAGTTCATCACGCTCGCGGGCGTGGACATCACGGCCGAGCCGATGGAAGTCGGGCCGACGGTGCATTATGTGATGGGCGGTGTTCGCGTCGATGGGGATACGCAAATGTCCAGCGTGCCCGGCCTGTTCGCGGCGGGCGAAGTGGCCGCGGGCTTGCACGGCGCCAACCGCCTCGGCGGCAACTCGCTGTCGGACCTGGTGGTCTTTGGCAAGCGGGCCGGTGAGTATGCGGCCAAGTTTGCGAAGGAACACAACCACGCGGAGGTCGACGCGGGGCATTGCGAATCGCTCGAACGCCAGGCGCTCGCGCCATTCGATCGCGCCGGCGGCGAGAATCCGTTCACCATCCAGCACGACCTTCAGGAAACCATGCAGAATCTCGTCGGTATCGTTCGTATGGAGGACGAGATGGCCCGGGCGCTGGAGGAGATTCAGAAACTCAAGGCTCGCGCCGCCAACGTCGGCGCACCGGGCAATCGTGAATACAACCCCGGTTGGCATACGGCCCTGGATCTGCCCAATCTGCTGACGATTTCCGAGGCCGTCGCCCGCGCGGCCATCGAACGAAAGGAAAGCCGCGGGGCGCAGTTCCGCGAGGATTATCCCAACAAGAGCGACGAGTATTCGAAGTTCAACATCACATTGACTCGCGCTGAGGGCGGCCACATGTCGCTCCGCCGCGAACCCATCCGGCCGATGCCGGATGAACTCAAGCAAGTCATCGAGGACAACAAGTAGGCGCCCCGTGGGCGACCGAAGCAACGAGGAGCAGTTCATGCGTCTGACTAGTTCAATTGTGCTGGCCGTGGCGGTCGCCGGCGGTGTTCATTCATGGTCGATGCCGGCGATGGCGCAGGCGGATGGCACGGTCGCGGCGTCGGACCTTCCCTCACCTGAGAAGATCATGGACGCGGCGCTCAAGGCCGTGGGCGGCAAGGAGGCCGTGGAGAGCATCAAGTCCCTCCACACGGTCATGTCCATGGACATGATGGGGATGGAGATCACGATGGATACGAAGTGGTCCCGCGAGGGCGGACGACTGCACAAGATGTCGATGCCGATGGGCGAGATGCTCATGGGCACCGATGGCAAGGTCAAGTGGAAGAAGGATCCGATGGGTTACGCGCTGATCGAAGGCGAAGAGGCCAAGCAGTTCGACAGCCAGGTGGACATGTTCGGCTTCGTGCTCGAACCCCATCGCAAGATGAAGGAGAACGTCAAGTCGATCGAAGTCGCGTCGAAGGAGACCTTCGACGGCGTGGCGTGCTACCGCCTGCACGTCGTCGATGACGACGACGAAGCGTCGAACATCTTCTTCGAGGTCGAATCCGGCCTGCCGCGCGGCCTGAAACACACCGTCGAGACCGAGATGGGTCAGATGACCAGCACCGTACACTTCAAGGACTGGCAACCCGAGGCCGGCGTGAAGTTCTTCCGCGCGATCAAGATCACGACCGACAATCAGATGATGCCCGAGATGGAGATGAAGGTCACCAAGGTCATCGCGAACAAGACCGAGAGCAGCGAGTTCGCCCTGCCCGACGAAGTGAAGAAACTCGCCGAGGACGCGAAGAACGCGCCGCCCGCCGAAGAAGTCAAACTCGAAGACCTCCCCGCCGACCAGCAGGCCCAGGTCAAGCAGATTCTCGATCAGATGAAGCAGGCGGGCAAGGACGTCATCAAGCAGCAACTTCCGCAGATGGAACAGGGCGCGCGCTATGCCCCGCCCGAGATGCAGCCGATGTTCAAGTATCTGATCCAGGAACTCAAGAAGGAACTCGCTCGTCCCGATGGCGGCAGCGGCATCGCGCGATGATGACTGAGCATGCGCCGCGGGCCACGTCGGCCCGCGGCCGGGACCACGCGGAGAACTTCATGGCCAACGTCACCTTCCGAATCCAGCGCGGCGCCGCCGATAAGGTGGAACTGCGCGACTACACCACCGAGGTCAGCGAAGGCATGGTCGTGCTCGACGCGGTGCATCAGATTCAGGCCGAGTCCGCGCCCGATCTCGCCTGCCGCTGGAACTGCAAGGCCGGCAAGTGCGGCTCGTGCTCGGCGGAGATCAACGGCAAGCCGCGCCTGATGTGCATGACGCGCATGGATCAGATCGACACGACCAGGCCCGTGACGATCGAGCCGATGCGCGCCTTTCCGCTCATCCGCGACCTCGTCACGGATGTGTCGTGGAACTATGCCGTCAAGAAGACCATCCGCCCCTTCAAGCCGCGCAAGCCCGACGCCCCCGATGGCACCTGGCGCATGGATCAGGAAGACATCGAGCGCGTGCAGGAGTTTCGCAAGTGCATCGAGTGTTTCCTCTGTCAGGATGTCTGTCATGTGCTGCGTGACCATCACAAGCACGACGAGTTCATCGGCCCGCGATTCCTGGTGTACACGGCCGCGCTCGACATGCACCCCCTCGACACCGACAACCGCCTTGACGACCTCAAGAACAAACACGGCATCGGCTATTGCAATATCACCAAATGCTGCACAAAGGTCTGCCCCGAACACATCACCATCACCGACAACGCCATCATTCCGCTCAAGGAGCGCGTGGTCGATGAGTTCTACGACCCGGTGACAAAGTTCTTCAAGATCTTCAAGGGCAAGGCGGCGGCTCGCTGAGACCGCGGAATCGGATCCGGTGGGGCAGGCGTCCCGCCTGCCTCGGATCCGGTGGGGCAGGCGTCCCGCCTGCCTTGCGGCAAGCCTGATAGGCCGTGCGTCATGCTCGGCGATATGATTCCCTCACCACCCGCGGCACACCGCCCGGGCGGAGAGGAGAGTCCATCATGTCGAATCGCATTGGCCATCGTCGTGTTCTCGCCGGGTCGTGGATCGTCGCGGCCGTGGGCGCGGCAGCGCTGTGTGCCCCGGCCTCGGCTCAGGTCGTGTACCAGACCAATCCGCCATTCGGCAGTCCGTTCGGGCTGATCGGCTATGACGTGTTTCATCGGCAGTCGGTCGGCGTGCGTTTCACGCCGGATCGCATGTATTACTTCACCGGTGCCAGTTTCTGGGTGATGAGCAACGACTTTGCCGGCCCGAGCAACGCGGAAGTTCGTGTGAGCCTGCGCGGGGATGATCCCACGGGTGGAGAGTCACGTCCATCGAACGACATCATCTATGAGACGATGACCTTCAACGTCTCGGCGATCGGGTGGGAACCCGTCGAAGAGAGAGTGTCGTCAGAGCAGAATCCCCCTCTGCGTCCCGGCGAGCACTACTGGCTCGTGATGATGTGCGACCTCAAGGGCGAGAACCCGGTCTGGAACTGGGCACACCCCGGCAACGGCTTCATGTCGAATACCGATGGCGACCAGACAACGTGGCAGCCCGGCGGATCGGGGGCCGTGGTGTCGGTCACGATCGAAGGCGAAAGTTGCTACGCCGATTGTGATCGCGGAAATCAGTGGACACTTGAGGTCTTCGACTTCCTGTGCTTCGGCAACCGATTCGTTGCGGGCGAGTCCTACGCCTGCGACTGCGACATCAGCACAGGCGTCGGCGTCTGCGACATCTTCGACTTCCTGTGTTTTGGCAACGCCTTCGCGGCCGGGTGTCCATGATGCGCTCGTGGCACAGGCGTCTCGCCTGAGCGGCCACATGTATACTGCGCACATGATCCCTCGCATCCATCGCCGTGTCGTTTGTGTCGGATTGACGGCCGTACTCTGCGTCCCCATCGCGCCACGGCCTTCGCTCGCCGTACAACCCGACGAACCACCTTCACCGCAGCGGATCCTCGCCCATTCCCTCCTCGGCCAACCGCTTCGCGCCCCGGCCATCGATCCTGATCGCCGTGCGAAGATGGAAGCCGAACTCGCCGCCGCCATCGCGGATCACGATGCCGATCCAACCGACGAACAGGCGATCATCTGGCTCGGACGTCGTCTCGCGTATCTCCATCGCTACGACGAAGCGATCAAGGTCTACACCGACGGCCTGTCGCATCATCCCGACAGCCCGCGCCTCCTTCGCCATCGCGGCCACCGTTACATCACGCTGCGCAACTTCGCCGCCGCAGAGCGCGATCTCGCCCGCGCTGTCGAACTCGTCCGCGACGCGCCCGATGAAGTCGAACCCGACGGCCAGCCCAACGCCGCGGGCATCCCCACCAGCACGCTGCAATCGAACATCTATTACCACCTGGGTCTCGCCCGTTACCTGTCGGGCGACTTTGAGCGTGCCCTCGACGCCTACCGCGACTGCCAGCGCGTCTCGCGCATCAACCACGACATGATGGTCGCCACGGCCTACTGGCACTATCTCACCCTGCGCAGGCTCGGGCGCAACGACGAAGCAACGGCCTTGCTCGCCCCCATCACCCCCGACATGAAGATCATCGAGAATCACGACTACCACCGACTGCTGCTGATGTTCAAAGGTGAAACCACTCCGGATGACATCCGCCGGGCGTCGGCCGCGACGCCGGGTTCCGTGGCTCACGCCACGATTGCCTATGGCCTCGCCATGCGGCATGATTTCGCGGGGGATGCCACGGCCGCGGTCGCCGACCTCCGCACGGCCATCTCCGGCGACATGTGGCCCGCGTTTGGCCATATCGCGGCGGAGGCGGAACTGGCTCGACATACGGCAACGGCCAGATAACTCCCGTTGCGACGCCGTCTCGCACCAGCCGATCGCACCGACGACGCGATTTCCGCTTGACAATCGCCCGGCACATGTGGTACAACATGTCACGGGTGATGGCCACGGATCTCGAGGGACAGCCCGCCCCACCGCAGGAGCATTCCACCATGTCTGGTTTCCTCTCAATGGCGATCGCCGCAGCGCGGCGATCGGTCGCATTGCATGTCATGCGTTCGATGTCACACCGCGCGCGTTGCACGCTCGCGGGCACACTGATCGCCGCCGCATCTGTCTTCGTTGGCCTGCCCGCGCACGCCCAGGTCTTGTCGTTTGAGCCGCCGGGCTTCGCGGGTAGTGCGGGCGGGACACCGCTCGCCGGGCAGAACGGCTGGGCGACGGTTCCCGGCGCGGCCGTGCCATTCAACGTGTACACATACGCGGGTCATGCGTTCGGCTTCTCGGCGAATCCGGTCGGCGCGGCGCAGTGCATCGCCGGACGCGCCGCCGGCAACAACGCGTCGGCACAACTCGCCATCAACTTCGCCGGTGGCTCGCTGTGGCGAATCACGTTTGACATCGCCGTGAAGTTTGACGGCACGCTCCCCGCGGGCGGCAATCCGGGTTCATTCTCGCTCCAGCCCACGGCCACAAGCCAGTCCTTCCGCACGCTCAATCGCTGGACCGACGCGGCCACGGCCGACACCTGGATCGCCGGGTACAACATCTTCGATTCCGCGGGCACGCTCATCAACTCCGCGGAAGCCGGGCCGGAGTGGACCGACCTGCTCCCGAATCGCTGGTATCGTCAGAGCACGCTGATCGACTTCAACACGAATCGCGTGGTTGAGGTCAGCATCATCGACCTGCACTCGGGCGACACGGCCACGGTCTTGCCCGTCGAGTGGTATCTTGAAGGCGGCGCTGCGCCCGGCCTGCCCCGCCCCACCGCCATCCGCTGCAACATCAACGGCGCGGGCAACACCGTCGCGTGGGACAACATCCGCATCGAACAGGTCTCTCTGCATTCGGGCCTGGTACACCGCGCCCACGGCGGCGCAGTCCTGTCCCGCACACCCTCGGGCGCACTGCGCATCGACAACATCGGTTCGTCAGGGCAGGATGGCGTCGAAGTCGCCCTGCCCGACACGCCGGAGTATGGGATGGAGTTCGACCTTGATCCGGCGATGCCCGTCGGCACGACGATTCGATCCACATCGCGCGGCACACGCGCCGGCGAACTCGAAGTCTCGCCCGGTTCCCTCATCCTCCGCAGGATCGCGAGCGGATTCTCCGCCGAAGCGGACTTTGGACCCTCCGGCTCGCCACAGTTCACCGTCGTCATTCGCAATCGCGGCACGGAAGTGCTGCGCCGTGATGGGCTGACCGGCCCGGCCGTGGAACTCAGCACCACCAGCGGCGGGAGCGCCAAGATGTCGTGTTCATGCACATGGTGGCGTGCGAAGTGGAAGTGGATCATCGACGACAGGCCGAACCCGAATCCGCCCGTCGAGTTCCGCGTCGCGGGACAAAACGTTGAGGGCGATGAGATCGAGTTCCTTCCGACGACTTCGGTCGCCGGGTTTGAACGCATGTACTTTGCCGACACGTTTATCTCGATGCCCGCGACAGGCCCGGCCGTGGTGGATCGACAGTGGGTGCGAAGTCGCGGGATTCCGATCGAAGGCGGCGAGGACACGCTCATCCAGACGGAACTTGTGCAGTTGAGCCTGACGAGCGTGAGTCCGATTCCGATTCCCACGGTTGACGTGACGCCGCTGGGCGCTGAGGGCCTGGCCAACACGATGGACCTCGATCCGTCGATGCCCGCGGGCGCACGCATCGAAGGGGCGAATTTCTTCCGCGACGGCGCCACGGTGCATGACGCAGGAACATTCGGCGTCGAGCGAACCGCGTCGGGCCTCGCGATCGACGCGGACTTTGCCCCGGCCGGGTCGCCGACATACACCGCGCGCGCCCTGCTCAACGGCGTGGTGGTCGATTCCGCCGCGGGGCTGACGGGCGTTGGGGCAACCAGCGATCTCACGTCCGCGAGCCGCATCGAGATTCGATGCTGGTACGACATACCGAACAAGATCGGCTGGCGTTGGAGGTGGGTCTCTGGATCCGCTTCGGTCTCAATCGCGGGTCGTCCGCCAGTCTTCGCTGACGAGATCGAATTCCTTCCCGATGCTCCGATCACGCCATTCTCCGGCGACTTCTTCGGGCGTATGTCCATCCACGGCATGACCAACGCGGCTTCGCAGGATCTCGCGATGGAGAAGTATGACCTGTTGCACAGTTCGCTCGGTCGATGCGTGATCGATGGGAATCCGTATGACAATTCCCTCGCGCTGCACAACATCGGCAGTTCCGGTGAGGACGGCGTGGAAGTGCGACTGACGCCGGAGTTGACGATGTGGGATGTGCAGATGTCGCCGCCGTCGCACCCCTCGGTCCTCGGACAAGACGCCACGATCAGCATGCACACGTTCGGGCTTCATGCTTCGGGCGTTGAGGACAAGGTCTCGGCCGGGCAGTTTGTGGCCGTGCCGGGCGGCACGCTGGGCGTGATTGACTTCTCGCCCGTGGGGGCCACGTTCGTTGAGAGCGTCTTCTCGTGCATGGGCACGACGGCCGGTTCCTTTGGTGATCCCAATCCCTTCGAGCAGTGGCTCGCCAACCGATGGATCCGATCGATCTGCATCAGCATCGGGCGAAACTACTTCGACTTCCATGTATCCTTCCCCAATTGTGGCACGTTGCAGCGACGAAACGGCGCCATCGTCGCGGCGGACTACAACGATCTGGCGACGCGAGGCGCCGTCGCCGACATCGAGCACTACACACTCGCGCACCTTCGCGCGATGAACATGGAACGCCTCGTCATCGAGGATGAGCCGCAGTCCACCGACCCGGCCTGCTATTCCGATTGCGACACAACCACGGGCGTGGGCGTGCTCGACATCTTTGACTTTCTGTGCTTCGGCAATCACTTCGCCAATGGCGATTCGTACGCCTGCAACTGTGACCTCTCGACAGGCCCCAATACCTGTGACATCTTTGACTTCCTGTGCTTCGGCAATGACTTCGCGCTTGGGTGCCCGTGAGTGCGCGGTTCTCGGACGTCGGAGCAGCGAATAACATGACAATGGCACCCGACGCTGCGCCCGATTTGGTACAATGCCGCATCGGCCGCATCGCCCGCCCGTGTGGGCGCTGCGATGGGCCTTAGTCCGCCTTATGCGATTGAGGGAGCTTCAGCATGAACCGTCACAGCATTCTTGCGTGTTTCGCGTCCGCTGCCTGTGCATTGTCGGCCATGGCCGGCGGCGTCAACGTCCTGGTCCTGTCCACGGGCGACGTTGGACATGATGCGCACATTCAGTCCACGCTCACATCATTTGGTCACACGGTGACGATTGGTCCCGCCTACACGGCCTTCGATGGAACCTACAACCTGTCGAGCATCGATGTTGTGTACCTGGCGGCCAACTACAACTGGTCCGCCGGCGACATGCCCGCGACCGGCCAGGATGCGCTGATCAACTGGCTGTTCGCAGGCGGTGGCCTCGTCACCGGCGAATGGACGACGTGGAAGGCCGCCGGGACATTCACATTTGTGAATCTCACGAACATCATGGCCGTCACTCCGAGCGCGAGTTACGGATTCGAAGCGACGATGACCCTGACACAGTTGACGGCCGATCCGATCATTAACGCCGGCCTGCCGTCGCAGTTCCAGTTTCCAGTGACGAACATCGGCGGCGGGACGAATACGGCCATGCTGCCCAAACCGGGTTCGACGGTTTTCTATCAGAGCGACGCGCTTGGTGGACAGCCTGGACTCATCGGATCGGATGTCGGCGGCGGGCGGGTGATTCACTTCTCAACGGTCAATGGCGCGGATCAACTCAATGACGCGAACTTCTCTCGCCTGTTCTCGAACGCGATGGAATGGGCCGGACAGGCCGCCGGCGCGTGCTACGCCGACTGCGACACGTCCACCGGTCCGCGCATCCTTGACATCTTCGACTTCCTGTGTTTTGGCAATCGCTTCGCTTCCGGAGATCCCTATGCCTGCGACTGCGACACGAGCACCGGCACGGGAATCTGCGACATCTTCGACTTCCTGTGCTTTGGCAACGCGTTCAACGCTGGATGTCCATAAGACAATCGCAGGGATAAAAAGAAGCGGCCCCGCCAGGAGGCGAGGCGAGGCCGCACAGGGCTGTCGTGACAGAGCGCCCTGAGGGTTCAGGGCTGCTCTGAGTTGTGAACACGTTCATCGCGGCGGATCGCGATGGAGCGCGCGACGAAGAGGGCCTCGGCAGGGATCATGCGGCCCCCTTCGACGCGCGACTCTCAAGCATGCCAAGACGAACAAGAAAACGACACGCCTCGTCGATCTCGAACCGCGTGAACTCCGCAAGACACGAGGGCTGCATCGGCCCGCCCATCAGGTCGGCGGGATACGGCCAGCGGCCGCCGGTGTGCTGCGCGACTTCCACGGCCGCGTGCAGCGCGGCTTCCGCCGCTTCGCACAATCGTTCCGGGCTGATTTCTTCTCGACGCTGCTTCATGGCATTTCCCCTTTCCCCGTTGTGTCGTCCGATGACTCCTTCCTTCACTGATGCTTCGCTTATGTCTACGCATGAGATTCAGATTCGGTGCTGAGGTTCACTCCTCATCTGTATTCGCATTCTCGCCCGATCGGTTTCGCGAAGCATCACAATCATCAACTTTGAGCCTCATGCTCGTCGCGGTGCCGAACGCCGTCACCGCTTCATACAGCGTCATCGCCCGGCCCGACTCACGCGCCGGCGCGTGTGACAGTCGCGTGACAACCATCGTGATCCGGTTTGAATGCCGTGGCTTATCGCCCATCGCGGCAACCTGGGGTCCACGCCCCCCCGCCCAGAACCGCGCACGCCCCCCGTGCGTACAAACACATGAGTCGAAGGGTCACGAGGATCCGGCGATCAATCTGGCGTGCGTTCACCCGCGCGATACCGCAGCGGCTGCGGCCGCATGTATGTCATCGTTCGCCACAGCCATTCCATCGGCCCAAAGCGAAACACGCGCAGCCACAACAGACTCACGATGATGTTCACCGCGTAGATCGCAAGCACGATCCCCACGCGCTGCGCCGGCATCGTCTGGCCGAACAAGCCAAGCCCCCAGTGATAGAAGACCCCCGTCGCGATCGTCGATTGCAGCAGGTAGTTGGTCAGCGCCATCCGCCCGACTTTGGACAGCGTGTCGATCACGAGGGCCAGTTTGCCCGACTGAATCAGCCATGAGATTGCGCCGAGACAGGCCAGGCTCAGGATCGGCCCGCCGATCATGAGAATCGACTGCCCGAACGCGAGAAAAGCCCACGTCGGCGCGATCGTCGGCATCATCGCGTAGAGGACGTTCAGCGGCACTCCAACCGCAAGCCCGATCACCGCCAGCCGTCGCATCCAGTGGGCGTGGCGCGGCTCAAACAAGCCGGCCTTGAGCATCGCCGCGCCGAAGCAGAACATCGCGGCGACATGCCACCAGAATCCGAACATGCAGAAGATCAGATAGAACACATAACTCGAAGCGCGGAAGAAGAGCGCCTGGCGGTACGGCCCATCGCGATACGCCTCCTCTTCCGCTTCCATCCACACAAGAGTGCTGAGGGGTAGGCCCACACCCCGCCACTGCTTGCGATCCAGGAGTAGCGCGATCGCCCGATCCATCGGCGTCATGTCGGATTCCGATGCAACGGGTTCATTCGACTCCGCCGCATCTTGTGGATCTTCGACGGGCGACTCGGCGAGTGGGGTCTCCGGACTCGGCTCACCCCCTTGCAACTCAGGTGCGGGCGTCGCGTTGGTTTCGGCGGGCTGCTGAGGCAGGGTCAGTGCGCCGATCGCGCCGTATTCCAACGTCATGAGCAGCGCCACGCCCATCAAGCCCGCGCCAACGAACGCCAGAGTCTTCGCCTTCGCTCGATTGACCAGCAGCAGAAGCAGCACAAACCCGGCCGTGCTGTACAGGAACAGAATGTCGCCGTACCAGATCAGGAACCCGTGCATCAGTCCCAGCACGCCCAATGCCGCGAGCCGGCGCAGGCCCGTGCCGAGGAACTTTCGTCCCGATTCCTCCGCGCGCCGCCACTGCAGCGCAAGCCCGATGCCGAAGAGCATCGAGAACAGCGGATAGAACTTGCCCTCCGCGAACGTCTTGACGCCGTAGAACGCGACCAGGTCCGCCGTCGATGATCCCGGCGGGGGCGCTTGCCGCAAGTAGTCGCCAAACGGCTCGCTGAAGAACTGCATGTTGACCATCAGGATGCCGATGAGGGCAAAGCCGCGAACCGCGTCGATGGCGTTGATTCGTCGAGTGATGGGAACCGGGCCGGTGGTGGACATGCGAGTTCCTCAGCGATCGGGCAGGTCGATCGGGCGACAGCGATCGCCCGCATCGCCTCCGACTTGGACGATCCTTCGGCGTTGGCGACGCGGAACTTCCCCCGATCGAACGCGATGAGCATACTCCCGTCCCTGCGTCCAACGATAAACGCCCCGGACGGCCGTACCGCCCGGGACGCTTGGGGAAGGAGAACCGACATCGGGAGATCGCCCATCAACCGCCGCGATTGAGGACGGGTTCCAATCAGCGCAACGCGAAAGCACCCGGCCACTCACGCCGGGTTCACCACGCGATCCACCTGTTCATTGACCCCACACCCCCACCACCAACACGCCCGGAGGGATTCGAACCCCCGACCCTCGGTTCCGAAGACCGATGCTCTATCCACTGAGCTACGGGCGCAGATCAGGCAATGATACGGCCCGCCGCACGCCCACGACCGTCACACCCCGGCGATCGCCCACAACCGCCTCTACCGCATCGCAAGCCCGCCCAATGTCGGATTCCGACAGGAACGGCCCGAAACTCATGCGCACCGCGCCCTGCATGTCATCCCGGCCGTCGAGCGTCCCGAGCCATTGGTGTGCCCGTGGAGCACAATGCACCCCCGCACGCACCAGCACGCCATGGTCATGCTCCAGGCGTTCGGCGATTGCCTCCGGCGACAGATGATCGTGGGTGAACGAGACCACGCCGACTCGCACGGCCGGATCCACCGACCCGAGGATGCGCACGCCCTGGCCCGCCATCGCCGCAAGCCTTGCCAGCGCGATCGCTGTCAGCCGCCGCTCATGCTCGCGCAGCGATGCCACGCCGCGATCGAGCAGCCACTGCACGCCCGCCGACAGCCCCGCGATGCCCACCGCGTTGTGCGAACCGGCCTCATACTTCGTCGGCATCGCCGACGGCTGCCGATCGGACTCAGACCAGTTGCCCGTCCCCCCCTCGCGCACGGTCGCGACGATCTCCTCCACGCCCGGCGCGAGTACCAGCACGCCCGTGCCCAGCGGACCCAGCAGGCCCTTGTGCCCCGGCATCGCCAGCATCGTCACGCCCAGGGACGTCATGTCGATCGGAACATGCCCCGCGCTCTGCGCCGCATCGAGCAGCATCGGCACGCCCGCACGCCGGCACACGGCCGCGATCTCCGCCGCGGGTTGCAACGCGCCCGTCACATTGCTCGCGTGAACCACCGCCACCAGGGCCGTGTCGTCGCGAATCTCACGTGCGATCATCTCGGCCATCACCACGCCGGTATCGCGATCCGGTTCGATGATGCTCGTCTCCACGCCATCTTCACCGAATGCGGACAACGGGCGCAGCACCGAGTTGTGATCCAGCGCAGTGGTGATGATGTGAATCTTCGCATCCGGTCGTGTTCGTCGTCGCTGGCGAACCACGCCCGCGATGGTCAGGTGCAGCGCATCGGTTCCGTTGAGCGTGAAGATGATGCGCGATGGATCGTTCGCGCCGATCAACTGCGCGAGGCGCTCGCGTGCTTCGTGGATGATCTCCGCGCCGCGCTGGGCCAGGGCATATCGCCCGCGCCCGGCCGAGGCCCCCACCTCCGCCATGTACCGCGCCATCGCCTCCGCCACGCCCGGCGCCTTGGGCAGCGACGTGGCCGCGTTGTCGAGATAGATCACGTCCTCACGCACGCGCCATTGTAGAGGCTCAGGCCCCGGCCTTCGGCGCTTTGTAGAAGGGCATCTTGACGATCTTTCCTTCCAGCACGCCGCGACCGGTGTCCACCTGCACGCCCGTGCCCTCCGCCGCACGCGCCGCATCGACAAACCCCATCGCGATCGGATAGCCCAGCGTCGGACTCAGGCACGCGCTGGTGATGATGCCCGCCTCTTCGCCGCCCGTGCGTATCGCCATCCCAGGACGGACCGTGCGCTTGCCGTCAAAGGCCATGCCGACGAGTTTGCGCGGCGGTCCGCCGGCATCGCGCGTTCGCTTGAGCGCTTCCATGCCGATGAACGCCTCGCCGCGTTCATCCTGGTCCTTGTCCAGCGAGATCGCGAAGTCCACGCCGCACGACAGCGCGTTGATCTCTTCGCCGAGTTCCTGCCCATACAGCGGCATCGCCGCCTCCATCCGCAGCGTATCACGCGCACCAAGCCCCGCCGGGCGAATGAGCGCATCGGGAGACTTCACATCCACATCCTTGAGCAGCAGTTTCATCGCCATGTTCACGGCCGATGCGGGCAGAATCACCTCGATCCCATCCTCGCCCGTATACCCCGTGCGGCTGACGGTGAACTTCATGAACACCAGGTTCTTCACGGTGAAGCGATATCGCTTGAGCGTGGGAATCTCTGAACTGACGCGCGACACCATGTCCATGACTTTCGGGCCTTGGAGCGCGACCATGGCCGTGTTGGTCGTCTGATCGTCGATCTTGGCGACGAGGTCGCCGGCATCGCGGACGGCCGTGAAGTGCGGCAGGAGTTTGTCGCGATTGGCCGCGTTGACCACGACGACAAACTCGTCATCATCGTGGCGATAGACGATCACGTCATCCTTCACGCCGCCTTGTTCGTTGCAGACCAGCGAGTATCGGCACTGCCCGGTCTGCATGTCGCCGATCTTTCGCGAGCACAGGCGTTCGAGCAGCCGCCGTGCGTGCCGCCCGGTGATCTTCACGCGCCCCATGTGCGAGACGTCGAAGAGGCCGCCGCTCTTTCGCACCTGATGGTGTTCCTCATGCACGCCCACATACCACATGGGCATCTCCCACCCGGCGAACTCGACCATCTTGCCCCCGGCGTCCACATGAAACTGATGCAACGGCGTCTTTCGCACTGGCGACTCTCCCGGCCCACCCGATCCGTTCGGGCGGAATGTGCGGAACCGTATCAGGGTCAGGCGACGCGGGCGAAGGCAGCGAGTTTCGACGGTATGGGAATCCTGCCACGGGTTGTAGATTCTCCGCGACCCCGCTGGGCACTTCTCCGTATGCATCATCCCCCCGTTGCACCCATACCATCCGCCATGTTCGACGAGACAGGCCTGCCCGAACCGTTGCCTTCTGAGCCGCTGGTGTTGCTGGCTGCGTGGCTGGCCGAGGCGTGGGAGGCGAAGCAGGTTCCGAATCCCAACGCGATGATCCTGGCGACGGTGCGTGATGGGGGCCAGCCCGCGGCGCGGGTGGTGCTGTGCAAGGCCGTGGATGTGGACGCGGGCGAACTGGTCTTCTTCACGAACTACGAGAGCGCCAAGGCCCGCGAGATCGAGGCGAGCCCGCGCGTGTGTTCTGTGTTTCACTGGGATCACGTCGAGCGACAGGCGAGGGTATATGGAACCGTTCGGCGCGGCACGGCCGGGGAGAGCGATGCCTACTTCGCGTCACGGCCGGTGCTCTCTCGCATCGGCGCGTGGGCGAGCCAACAGAGCCGGCCGATCGCGTCGCGCGAAGACCTCGTCATGCAGGCGGCCGAGATCATGGACCGATTCAACGTCACCATCGAGCAGGCGATGGCCAACGACCCGGCGGTGAAGATACCACGGCCGTCGCACTGGGGCGCGTTTCGCATCCGTGCCGAGGCCGTGGAACTGTGGGTCGGCTCGGCCGGGCGGCTGCATGATCGTGCGGTGTGGGAGCGGGGTTTGGGGCAGGATTGGCGCGTGCAACGGCTTCAACCGTAATAGAGTGCAGAGAAGACGATCATGACGATCAAGCCGACGATGATGAGGAACATGGGCAGGAACGCCAAGGCCATCGCCACCAGCGCGATACAGAACTGAATCCCGCCCGGCAGTCGACTCATGACGGCATTGACGCGAGACCAGCGACGAAGCAGCCACACCACTACTGCCATTGCTGAGCCGATGAGTACTAGGAACGCAGTGAGACCAGCAACGCCCGCCGCGTAGAACACCTCAAACCCGAAAGTCAGCACGGCCGCTGGCCCGCCAAAGAACACAAACGCGAGGGCGAACACGCGCGTGGCCGCAACGTTACGAGTTTCGCCCGGCTGTGCAAGGTCCGCGACGGTCACGGTTCGCCCACACTCCGGACACATCGCCGTCGGCAGATCCCTCAGGTTGTAGCCACAGCCGGGGCATGGCGTATCCCGCCCGGCGAGCCTTGAGATGATGTCCGCTTCCTGCGAATCCACGGCATCCATCGTATCGGTTCCGGGCCGTGCCCCACGGCCGGAAAGCGGGCGGCCGGGGACGTTTTTGAGGGTCATCCCGCGTGACTTTGACGCGCTTCGGCGTGGGTCTGCGCCTATACTTCCCGGTATCCGGCGAACCTCCCCGAACCCGCGTTTTTTGCGGGTGAAATGCGGTTTGTGACCGATGAATTGGAGCCTGTTTCGGGGCCGCCGGAAAGGGTTCATGCGCGGGTCGCGGATGCGATGGATCGCACAGCCTCGCCCACGCGTTGAGGGCTTCCATGACACCATCGAGCGCAACCGGGAAGGACACGACGGGCCTCGCTTCACTTGCCCCCGCGGAACTCATCGTGACCCCCCTTGAGCCATCCAAGAGTGCCTACGGCGAGGATCAGATCAAAGTCCTCGAAGGACTTGAGGCCGTACGCAAACGGCCGGGTATGTACATCGGCGGGACGGGTCTGAGCGGCCTGCACCACCTGGTGTATGAGGTCGTGGACAACTCGATCGACGAGGCCATGGCCGGGCACGCCAAGACGATCGCCGTGACGATTCACGCCGACGGCTCGTGCAGCGTGGTTGACGATGGGCGTGGCATTCCCGTCGGCCCGATGAAGCATGAGGATCCACAGCTCAACGGCAAGTCTGCGGTGGAGGTCGTGCTGACGCGTCTGCACGCGGGGGGAAAGTTCGGCGAGGAAGGCTCGGCGTACAAGGTCTCCGGCGGCTTGCATGGCGTCGGCGTGTCGTGCGTCAATGCCTTGTCCGAGTCGCTGGTCTGCGAGATCTATCGCGATGGCAAGATTCACTCGATCGAGTTCGAGCGCGGGCATGTCGTTGACCCGCTCACCGTCATCGGGGAACTCCCCGCCGGCAGCGCCCGCCGCACGGGCACGAAAGTCACCTTCAAGCCCGATTCGACGATCTTCGAGGACACGAACTTCGACTACCACACGCTGGCGACGCGCTTGCGCGAACTGGCCTATCTGAATCCGGGCGTCACGATCAAGTTTCTCGATGAGCGCGTCGGGGCCGACGGCCAGCCCAAGGCCGAGACCTTCCGCGCGGAGAACGGCCTGCTCGAATACATTGACCACCTGATGACCGGCAAGACGCCCGTGTCCGCGCCAGTCTACATCCGCAAGGAACAGGCAAGCGACGGCGTGATCTGCGAGGCCGCGATGCAGTATCACGACGGCTACAACGAAATGCTGTTGACCTTCGCCAACAACATCAACAACGTTGACGGCGGGACGCACGCGCAGGGGTTCAAGGTCGCGCTGACGCGCACCATCAACGGTTATGCCCGCAAGGCCGGGATCATCAAGGACAAAGACCCCGTCCCCACGGGTGAAGATCTCCGCGAAGGGCTCGTCGCGATCATCAGCGTCAAACTTCCGAATCCCGCCTTCAACAACCAGCCGAAGGAAAAACTGCTCAACCCCGAGATCGAGAGCATTGTCTCAGCGGCCGTGGCTGAATCGCTCGAAACCTGGCTCGAAGAACATCCTTCCGAGGCGAAGCGTCTGTGTCTGAAGGGGATCAACGCGGCGCAGGCCCGCGAGGCGGCCCGCAAGGCGCGCGAGTTGACACGTCGCAAGACGGCCCTCGATTCCGGCTCGATGCCGCACAAACTTCGCGACTGCAAGAGCAAGGGCGAGGACTCTGAACTGTTCATCGTCGAGGGTGACTCGGCCGGTGGCAGCGCCACACAGGGGCGCGACATCGAGACGCAGGCCATCCTCCCCCTTCGCGGCAAACTGCTCAACGTCGAAAAGGCCCGTATCGACAAGGTGCTGGCGTTTGAGGAAATCCGCACGCTCATCGCGGCGCTGCGCTGCGGGATCGGTGACGAGTTCGACGCGAGCAAACTCCGCTATGGCAAGGTCATCATCATGACCGACGCCGACGTGGACGGCTCGCACATTCGCACGCTGCTGCTGACGTTCTTCTTCCGGCAGATGAACGAACTGATCCGGCGCGGGCGCATCTTCATCGCCCAGCCGCCGCTGTATCAACTCGCCCGCGGCAAGAAACACCGCTATGTGCTCAACGAGAAGTCCCTGGCCGAAGTCCTCACGGAGATCGCGTGCGAGGCGGCGACGCTGGTGGTGCGCGATGAAGATGGGCGCGAGATGCGACGCCTGACGCAGGCCGAGGCCCGGCGCACCGTGCGCCTTCTCGCGCGACTCATGGAACTCGTCGATGTGGCCGAGCGGCGCGGCGTGCGCTTCGTTGACCTGCTCGCCCAGCGTTCCGCGGATCCGACCGGGCGATCACGCCTGCCCACGCATCGCGTCACATGGCGTGAGAGCGAACGTTTCGTCTGGTCAGAGTCCGACGCCCTCGACATCGTGCGAAACGAAAAACTCACACTCGCCGATGACACGGGCGACGCCAGCGCCAACGGCCGGAGCGCCACCATCCGCGAACTGCACGAAAATCGCGAGATCGAGCGTCTCATCGCCGATCTTCGCGAACTTGACCTGCCCATCGAGACCTACGCGCTGGTGCAGGAAGAGTCGGTTACGGGCGAGAAACTCCCCGCGAAGTACGCGTGGATCATCGAAGGCAAGGCCGCGGCACTGCACACGCAAGCAGAGCACGCAAGTGACGCCGCTGCAACCACCGCGGATGAAGCCGACGCCGACGATGCGGCGGAAGACGACACGGCCGCAACCGCCCGCCCCGCGCTTCGGCGCGGTGATGGCGGCGTGGTCGAGGCCGCGAATCTCCGCGAAGTTCTGGCGGGCCTGCACGACATCGGGCGTCGCGGGATGGAGATCAAACGCTTCAAGGGGCTGGGCGAAATGGATGCGGAACAGTTGTGGGAGACCACGATGGACCACTCCCGCCGCACGCTCCTTCGCGTGACGATGGAGCAGGCCGGCGAGGCCGAGGCCCTCTTCACCACGCTCATGGGCGAACACGTCGAACCGCGACGCAAGTTCATCGAGGACCATGCGCTTGAGGTGAAGAATCTGGATGTGTAGGTCTTTGAGTCTCTGATTTGGCGTAAGTCATTGTCAAATAGGCGTTTAGATTGGAGCCCGTTGCGGCCGCCCCCTGCAATGCCTCGCCAGTCTCGCGACATTCGCTCTTAAGGCGCAGTCCGTCCGCGGTGCGCCCGCGACTTGTCCACCTTCGCGGACCAAAGGAGAGAGCCATGCAGACAGGACGTTCACTCATCGCGTGCGCTGTGGTTGCCGGAATGGCCATCGCCGCAACTTCGGCGGAAGCACAGTTGATCCGCCGCAACTTCATCCTCGATGGCACGCAGGAAGTTCCGCCGAACGCCTCCACGGCCACGGGCACGGCCAGGCTGGTCGTCGATGTATCCACCGGCCTGTATGAACTTGACCTTTTCGTCACGGGCATTACGCTTGCGGACCTTCGGGCGGCCGGCCCGAACGGGACGCCGCTGCACTTCCATAACGCGCCCGTGGGCGTGAACGGCGGGATCGTGGTGGATGCCGGGTTCCACGCGGGCGGATTCGTCGCCGAGCCGGGCGGCATTCGCGCAACCGTTCATCATCAGATGTTCGGCGGGATGCAGGGCGGACTCAACGGCCCGCCAGTCGCGACCAACATCGCGAACCTGCTCGCCGGCGCACTGTATTTGAATGTGCATACCAACGCGTTCCCCGGTGGCGAGATTCGCGGCCAGGCCGTGCCCGCGCCTTCGGCGGCCGCGCTGCTGGCCATCGGCGGTCTCGTCGCGGCGCGACGCCGCCGGCGCTGATCGACGTGCGAGCAACCACGACAGTGCGGCCGTGACCACTCGGCTTTGCTGTCGCACTGACCTCACGCAGCGCTCGCTCGTCATGTTCTCCTCCCTTCTTTGAGAAAGCCCCCATGCCCGGCCGAGCGCCGAGCATGGGGGCTTGTCATTGTGGAGCGTTGGTTCAATCAGTTGCAGCCCGCGGCGAAGGCATTCTGAAACGCGAGGAAGTCGAAGATGTCCAGCGTGCCGTTGCGATCGAAGTCCGCGGATCGCAGGCCGGACGCAAAGGCGTTCTGGAACGCGAGGAAGTCGAAGATGTTGAGTCGGCCGTTGCGGTCAAAGTCCGCAGGGCATGCCACGTCGTATTCGATCTCGACTTTGCCGGCCGGACCCGCGGGCAGGCCGCCGACCTCGGTGACGGTCCCTCGAATGCCGTCGATCTTCATGAAGACGGGCATGATGCGCATTCGAATCGGCTCGGTGACGATGCCCTGGTACACGCCGGGGATGTCGACATGGAACGGCTGATCGTCGCAACTCGTGGCGACGACCACCGGCTCCTTGGTCACGTCATCCTCTTCGATCTTGAACACCAGGCACGTCGGCATGCGATCGAAGCGGATCATCGCCTCCGACTGGGCACCGGCCTGCGTCAGGAAGCCAGGACCGGGACCGCAGATCCACTCACCGTTCGGACCGAGGATGCAGATGAGGATGTAATGGCTGAATGTGGCCTGGCTCGTGAGTTCGAACATCGGGTTCGGATTGCCGGGGAGATGAACCTTGTTGAAGTAGAAGGAGACTTCCTCGATCGGGTTGTAAATGCCGCCATCTGTTCCGAGCAGCAGCCGACTGCGACTGTCGCTCGGCGCAAGGAACGTGCTGATCTTCACAGCCGCCTCGCGAATCTTCTGCACGGCCGGCAGGAGCATACCGATCAGGATGGCGTCTTCTTCCGGCGTCGCGATGACAAGGCCATCGTTCTGGACTTCCATCGTCGTACCTTCGCCGGGCGCGACATGGCCCGTGGCGGGGATGTGGATCGGATCGACCCACAAGTAGTTCCGGCCGTCAACCGGATTGCCTTCAACCGTCGAGGCGGTCAGGGGGCTTGGGTAGTACGACAGCGAGTTGGCGAGGGCTTCGATCTTCAGCAGCGTCGGCCCGGCGACCTCGGGGCGATAGTGGCCGCTCCAGACTCGCTTTGGATTCGTCGGGTCGGCCTGCGGCCCGCCGAAGGGGTTGTGAATCTGCTCGAAGAGCGCGCCGAGCACCATGTTGCCGGCGATCGCGCCCGAACTGGCGCTGCGCCATAGCGGCGACGGCGCTTCCATGTCAAACTCGGTCTGCGCCAGCGCGAACATGTTCGCAGGAAACTGTGCGTAGACATCGACTCCAACCGTCTGGCCCGACGCGATCACGAACTGCTCCAACTCGACCAGCAGTTTCGAATCCTGCGCGACGGCGCACCCCGCGGCCATCGCCATCGCACACACCATTGCATTTCGCTTCACTGACATGACACTCTCCTGAAGGTTCAAGGGATGGGCCACACGGACAACGCGCCCGCCTGGCGAAGATCGACTCGAAGTTGTGAACACCACACGTCGTCGATCAACCGTCCCTTTCGTGTTTCGTTGTTCAACAACAACGCGATGTTGCGTCGCATTTCGCGCCAGCATCGTGGAGTTGTTCAGCACTCGCACAACACTTCGCATGTGCAACCACACCACAGACACAGCCCCCACGGCCGGCATATCGCCGACCGCAGGGGCATGGTGGTCGCTTACTCCTCATAGCGCTTACGGACACCCGGCCGCGAAGGCGTTCTGGAACTCAAGGAAGTCAAAGATATCGAACAGGCCGTCATAGTTGAAGTCCGCGCGAGGATCGCCCGCGGCGAACAGGTTCTGAAATGTGAGGAAATCGAAGATATTGAGGAGCCCGTCGCCGTTCATATCCGCGCGGCAGGCCTTGGGCAGGCCGGTGACCCGGAACGCACGCCTCTGTCCACCGAGCGTGCCGAACCCGACGATCGTGCGCCCGTCGAACGAAATGCCCTGGACCTTGTGCAGTTCCCACCCGGCCGTGTTCGCGCCCAAGTCTGTGAGGTAGTCCTTCAAGTCCACCATGCCGATGGATTCTCGCCAGATCGTCGCGCGAGTGGGCGGTCCAGCGCCAAGCGAGCCGCCGCCGATGGTCTGCCCGTCACCACTGACGGCCTCGGCGGCGGTCGAGGTGCTCTCCGGCAGCATGCCAAGGCTCTGCATCCCGCGATCGGCGGTCCATCGGAACGCGACGCCCTCGCTCCAGCCGACCACGACCGAGCCGTCGGCGTTCACCGCATACGCGGCCGCGTAGTCCGTGATGCCGGCAGGGACTCGCGGCAACTGAACCATGCCGTCACGACTGGTCCAACGAAATGCTTCATCTCCACTGAGGCCGACGATCACGCCGCCATCCGCGCTTATGTCATAGGCGTATGAGTATGTCGCGCCCGGAAGCGCGCCAAGTTCCTGCATGCCTTGAGCGCTGGTCCATCGAAAGGCTCGCGTGCTTTCGGCTGTGGAGTGGCTTCCGACGACGACGCCGTTCTCACCGCTGACGGCGCGGCCGTGTGAGACTGTGCCGCGCGGCAGCACGCCCAGGTTCTGCATTCCTCCGCCGGGCGTCCATCGAAAGGCGCGCTGACCTTCCGCGGTTTGAACGGTTCCGACGGCGACCGTCCCGTTGGGACTGACGCCTCGCACCTGAGGATACTCGCCGCCAAAGAACGGCGTGACATCCACAAAGCCCCCCGCCTGGGTCCATCGAAATGATCGCAACCCGGCGGCCGATAGACCAAACCCCACCACTGTCGCGCCGTCATCGCTCACATCCGTCGCGCTGGTTTCGGTCCAGCCGGCAGGAACGCCAAGGCTGGAGAGTGTCTGCGCGCTGGCGGACCCAGCCAGACCCGCTATGGCCATCAGTCCCGCGAACACGATTGATTTCCCGTGCTTCATGAGGCTCTCCTGTGTGCCGGTGTGCTCCAAATCGCTGGGCGACGGTGGCCGTGCGAAGCACCCACGGCTTCGCAACCCATAGCGATGACGCAAGTCTCCGGCTGTCTGCAACGCGGCTAAAGCCTCATCATCGCGCCACAGTGATTTCGATTCTCGTGCGTGAGCGACTCTGACGTCAGGCGTTCGGCCCGGCGGCGGCGATCATCTGCCGACTGATCAGCCGTAGCGCTGTACGCCATTCTTCGAGAGTCTGATTCGGCGCGTCATCGCCAAGCAACTCGCGCATCGACTCCACGAGCAGATCGGTCACCAGTTCGTAGTGCTCCGGCTTGGCCCCATACCCCGCGTGCCGCTTGCCCATGGCCGTCAGCATCGCCGAGTTCTCCTCGGGGCTTGCGAGGTTCGCAACGATCATGTCGAGCGCGCCCGTGAGCTTCCGCGCCTGTTCACGCACGTCCGTGCTGAACATGCTTCGCAGATGCGGTGCGGCCGTGAAGAGTTTCGCGTAGAAGATCTCGGCCAGGCGAATGTCCTGCTCGCGAGTCTTGTCATAACTCGCCCGCAGGCGTTCGATCAGACCCCGGTCCAGCGGGATGCGCGAAAGCGGCTCGCTGGTCGTTGCGTTCGCAATTGGATGACGATGCACAGGCATGACCAACTCCGATCCAGGGCCTCAAGTGATACGCGAAATCGGCACGGTTCTCGCGCCACAACCTTCCCAAACCTCACTGACGCGAGCCCGCGACCCACGCCGACAACACCGCCATGCGAACTCTCCGGGCCACGTCGGCTTCGATCTCCGCTCCGATGATCGCGTCGATGGCCGTGACCGCGGATGCCTCAGCCCCCATGTCCGGTTGCGTGCGTTGGATGTACTCGCGCACCCGTTCCTTCGCTCGTTCCATCGCCGCCAGGGCCTCCTCGCGCGATCGCTCCGCGCGCGTGCGATCCCACGAATCGAAGAGCCGGATCGTGCTGTCATGGCTTGACGTGGCGATCCACCTTCCGTCAGGACTGAATGTCACGCCTCTGACGGCCGCATCGTGCGCCCGGAACGACGCGATCAGGTCGTGGGTTTCAACATCAAACACAAGCACTTCGCCAAACCACGAGCCCGCGGCAAGCCGCGTGGAGTCGGCGTCCAATGAGAGCGACGTGATATGCTGCCCGTGTCCGCTGAGCAGGAATTCCCGCGTGCCGGTCTCGACGTTCCACACGCGAATCGTCTGATCGCGGGAGCCGCTGTAGATGCGCTCGCCATCGTGACTGAATATGACGACGTGAACATCGGACTCGTGTTCGTCCATCCGTCGAAGTTCCTCGCCTGTGCGCGAGTCCCAGAGCCTCACCGACTTGTCGCGAGAGCCGGTGACGATCAGCCGGCCATCAGGGCTGAACGCCGCCGAGTTGATGCGGTCATCGTGTGCTGCGAGCACCAGCGGTTTGCCGCCAGAATCAAGATCCCACACCCTCGCCGAGCCGTCATGGCCACCCGCCACGATCCGTCGGCCCTCCGCGTCAAAGTTGACCGCGGCGATCCACTGCGTGTGACCCGTGAGCGAAGGCAGCGCCCGACCGCTGCGCATGTCCCACATCCACACGACAGGCTCGCCGCCCGCGGCCGCAACGGCCGAACCATCCGGCGAGATCGCCATTGATGTCAGCCCGCCGTTGCCCGCCTTGAACCTCGCGATCTCCACGCCGGTCTCATGGTCCCATACGAGCAAATGACCATCCCGCGCCGCACCTGCCAACATCGAACCGTCTGGCGAGAACTGCAACCCGCGTGCATGGTCATGCAGACCGGTCAGGATCGAGCATCCCGCCGGCGAGGCCGCTTCACGCGCGGGCCACGCTCGCAGCGTTCGATCCCACGACGATGAAATCAACACGGCATCATTCGCGCTGAACCACAACCCCGAGACGGCCTCGGCATGGCCGAGAAATTCGCCGATCACCCGCTTCTCCGGAATCGACGCAATGACGATGCCGCGATGAATCAACCCGGCCGCGACCATCGTCCCATCGCGCGAAAAGCCGATCGAGCGCACGGCATTGACCCCGCCGGCCGCCTCGAACACATGCACCTGCCGGCCATCGTGCGTCGTCCAGATGGACACGCGCCCGCCCTCGCCGGCCGCGCCGACCATCGAACCATCCGGGCTGAATCGCACCTGCATCACCGCGCGGCCGAGATCGAGTTCATGATCCACCGAAAGATCGTCCGCCCCGCGAATCCACACGCTCCCGCGATTGTTGAACGTCGCCAGCCATCGTCCATCATCCGATACCTCCGCTCCTTGCACGCCGCCGGGCTGCTCAGCGCCGAACGGCGAGCCATCGGCCGAGCCACGCGAGAAGATCATCGCTCGCCCGTTGTCCATCGCGACAACGGTCCGCCCATCGACCAACTCCACCGCGCTGTAGACGGCCGACGGCATCGTCGCGATCGTCTCCACCGAACCCAGGTCTCGCGCATCCCACACATGCACCGCGCCATCCTCGCCGCCGGTGATGACGCCGCGCCCATCGCGCGTGAAACGTACGCTGAGCACGCGCGTCCCATCGTGCGCTGCGATCGACGCGATTGGCGAAAAGTCTTCGATGTTCCACAGCGCAACGGACCCATCGCCCGCGGCCGTGGCGATGCGGGTTCCATCATCGCTCACATCCATGTCCAGCACCATGTCATCGTGCGCCCGTTCGGTTCGTATGCTCCGCTCGGCGAGCCGGGAAAGGAATCCCCATTCCCATCCGCGTTTGGGATGGTTGGCGGCGGCGAGGCGCGTGCGCATCTGCTCGAGTTCGCCGGTTTTGATCGCGGACATCGCGCCGGCGATGTGCGCCGTGTACGCCTGCCACCTGGCGGCGTCTCGCTCGCGGGCGGTCTGCTCTTGCGCGCCGCGGCGCTGACGCACTTCTTCATTCAGGCGCACGGCGAAGATCGTGCTGACCAGCGCGATCGTCACCACGCTCAGGCCGATCACCAGCCCCGCCGCAACAGGCCCGCGATGCCGCCGCGCGAACAACTGCGCCTGCTCGAACACGCTCGGCGGACGCGCTTCGATCGGTTCATGGTTCAGCCAACGACGCAGGTCCGCCGCCAGCGCGGCCGCGCTCGCGTATCGCTTCGACCGGTCCTTGTGCATCGCCATCGAGATGATCGCGTCAAGATCATGCGAAGGCGACGCGAGATCCTGCGTGGCCCGTGGAGGATCATCCTCCGCGATGATCCGAAGCGCCTCGGGCAGGACGACCTTTGCCAGATCATGCGGCACACGCCCGGCCACGAGTTGATACAGCAGCACGCCCAGCGAATACACATCCGTGCGGATGTCGATGTCCGCCGATGCCTCGCACTGCTCGGGACTCATGTAGTTCAGCGTGCCGAGCAGTTGCCGCCGATCCCCCGCCATCGTCGGCGAGTCCGCGCCCGCGTCGGTCGCCCGCGCGATGCCGAAATCGATCACCTTCGGGCGACCTTCGCCATCGACGAGCACGTTGCCGGGCTTGATGTCGCGGTGAATCACGCCGTGCTGATGCCCGTGATGAATCGCTTCGCACACCTGCATGGCCAGGGCCACGCGATCTCGCAGCGACAGGCCGAGTCGCTCGGCAAACTCGGTGATGGGCGCGGCATCGGGAATGAGTTCCATCGCGAAGAACGGGGATGGCGTGGGCTGGCCGATCTTCGCAGCGCCCGCTTCATAGATCTGCGCGATGCCGGGATGCCGCAATTTCGCGAGCGCTTCGGTCTCGAAGCGAAACCGCAGGTACGCATCGGTCTGCTCCATGCTCGTGTGCAGTACTTTCAATGCGACGCGGCGTTTGGGATCCTCCTGAATCGCTTCATACACCGTCGCCATGCCGCCCGCGCCAAGCACGCCCACCACGAGGTAGTTGCCCACCGCATCCGGCGGCGATCGCCCGCCATCGCGTCGATCCTGCACAATCGGCGTTTCGAGAAACGCGCCGGAACGATCCGCCGCATCCAGAAGCGCCATCACGCGATCGAGCAGCTCCGCATCGTCAGCGCAGGCCTCACGCACGAACTCGCGGCGACGCGGCGGATCGTGTTCCATCGCGCGCACGAACATCGCGTGCGAACGCCGGGCAAGGTCAAGCCGCGTCATCGGCGGGCGCGCCCTCCAACTCCGACAGGCGGAGAAACAGCCACGCCCGCGCGATCTGCCACTCGCGATCCACGCTGCGACGACCGATGGACAACGCTTCGGCGATCTCGGGGATCGTCAACCCGCCGAAGAACTTGAGTTCGACGATTCGCGATTGGCGCTCGCTGAGCAGCGCGAGTTCCTCGAGCGCTTCATCGAGCGCGACGAGATCAACATCGCGCGGCCCCTGTTCCACTTCGACCCCTTCGAGCGAGATGCGCCGAGCCCCGCCCCCACGCTTGGCCGCGTGCTTCTCACGCGCGTGATCCACCAGAATCCGGCGAATGATCCGTGAAGCCACGGCGAAGAAATGCGCCCGATCCTTCCAGTCCGTCGTGCGCTGCTCGATGAGTTTCAGGTAGGCTTCGTGCACCAGGGCCGTGGGTTGGAGCGTGTGGTCGCTGCGTTCAGCGCGAAGGTGACTCACCGCCAGGCGCCGCACATCGTCGTACATCGCCGAGAGCAGCGCATCGACATCGCGCCGGGTGCCGCTGGCCGCGGCCTTGAGCATGCGCGTCAGGTCTCCAATTGGTTGATCCATGTTCGCGTGCTCCGACCGCGCGGGTCGATGGCCGACAACGTCCATCGTTTCGCGGACACCTTCCATCACCGCCCCGCCGTGTGAGATGGACGCCATGCCTTGTCTCGCCGCCCGCGGTGGGTTCCGGCCGCCGAGGCCGTCACGCACCGCCGCACCCACACGACGCGAGAACCCTAGGCGAATCGCGCCAGGCCGTGGCGGGTTCCGGTGTACCCCGCCACTCCGTGGCAGGTTCCTGGGTGGCCCGCCACTCCGTGGCGGGTTCCTGGGTGGCCTGCCACTCCGTGGCGGGTTCTTCACGCCGAAGGCGTGGTCGGCAATGGCCGGTGGTGAAGCGAAGGCCCTTCGCCGAGCGACACCACCGGAGAACCACCCAGACGTTCTCGCTCGATCCTCATTGATCCGCGGTTCGAAGGACTGCTCGTTCGGCCCGCATCGCGGGCGTGCCTGCGCGAATCAACCATCGAGCGCCATTTCAGGGTGCAAGGGGGGGGCGTGACTTCCGCGGGTGTCGCCGCGAAGCGCGGCGACGACCCCCCGCTACTGACGGCCATGCCTTCGGCATGAGGAAGCGAAGCCAGACCTTCGGAATGTAAAGGCAACACCGCCGTTTCGGCCGGGAGAGACAACATCGCGCCTTCGGCATGAAGAGGCAACGCGATGCGTTCGGCATAAACAGATGTCACCATCGCGTCGGTGGGCAGAATCGGAGACCGCTCGCGGAGCGAGCGAACCACGCGAAGCCGCTCGCGGAGCGAGAGGGCCACCCCGAAGAGTGGGCCGCCGCGAATGACCCCAAGGGGATTTGAACCCCTGTTACCAGGATGAGAACCTGGCGTCCTGGACCAGACTAGACGATGGGGCCGATGAGAATCAAGCGTAGTCGACCTCGGCCGATGCGGCAACCGCGAGGGCCAGACCCCCGCGCCAACACGCGTCGCGCCCCGCTTTTTACGCGTGCGCCACGGCCGCGGAGGCGGCACACAGCCTGCGCCGCAACTGCGAAAGGGCATAGACCGCGGCCTCGATCTCGGTGTGTCCAACGACCGCGCCCGAGGCGCTCCCGGCCGCATCGCGCCATTCAGCGCGATAGCAGTCGAACAGTTGAACGTGTCGAAGCGTGAGGTCAAACCCGGCGGAGCGAAACTCTTCCCGGACGGCCTTGACGCGAGGAAAGGCCCGGCCATCAGAATGATGCTCGCACCCGGCCGAGTCCATCGCGGCCCAGCCGGTTGCGTACAACTCGTCGATTGCGAAGTCCAGACCCATGGGCCGCCATCCTTTCCGCAGGGCCGCCTCTCCCTCGCAGGATCGAGCCGTCGGCGACGTTCAAACCCTCCAGCGCGCACCAATCGTAGCCGAACATGCACGAAACGTCTAGTTGACCCCTGGTTTCGCCACCGACACGCAAGTTAGCAGACGGTAACCCAGGCTCATCGCCCAGGCAGGATCACAAGCACCAGAATGTCAAAGAACGCATGCACCCCCACCACGATCCCAAACCCGCGAAGCAGATAGATCACCCCAAAGAACGCCCCCGCGATCAGAAAATACAGAAAGCGAAACGCATCGAGATCCCAACCCGACGCCCACACATCGTGATACAACGCGAAGCACGCCGCGGAGATCACCACGGCCGCGATCCGGCCGCTTCGATCCGCCATGTCAAGCCCTTCGCGCGTCTTGAGGTTGCGTGCGTGCTTCAGCGCGAACACCACGAGCGAGTGGATCAGGGCCATCCCCACCATTCGGAAGAGAAGTTCCTCATACAGCCCAGCGCCGATGGAAATCGTCAACCGCGCGGGCCACGGCAGCGTCAAGAGATCAGAGGCCGTGCGGGCCGCCGGCGTGCCCGGTTGAAACAGAATCGCAAAGACCAGCAGGGGCAGCGTCCAAACGACGGATTCCATGGCCATGGTGGTCAGGACAATCGGGCGGATGCGCCATCGGTCGCGCTCCAGGATGTGCCAGGTCAACATGACCACGACCAGCGCGATCCCTGGCAGATACAGGCCGACCACGCCGAACGCCTGAAAGAACCCGGCCAGCACGCGCCACGCTCGAATCGTCTCGATCAGCCCGTGATTCGAATCGCTCAGATACACGATCGAACCGATCTCATAGAAGATAATCAGCGGCGCGAGGAAGACCAGCACGTGCAGCGGCCGCATCGACAGCCACGCATACGACGACTCCGCCCCCGGTGGGGGTCGTCGCGACTTGGGAGCGGCTGGCGCTGAAGCGGGCATCGGGAGGTGAGGATATCCCCCGCGGGATGATGGCCCGCGACTCAACCGAATCGCGCCCGGCCTTGAAACAACCTCTCCACGGCGACGTGGTACAGGCTGCGTAGGACATCGTCGGGCAGCGCGGCCGCCCGCAGCCGCGGAGCGGACATCGCATCGAACCGCGATGGATCCACCATCATCAGGTCGGGGTCGGCGATGGGCGACGGGCCGTCGAAGTTCGTCTCGAACATCGTCCGCAAGGCCCAGTACCGACTCGCGTACAACTCGAACGCGGAGTCCGGACCGTCCGCCAGATCCCCCATCGGATGCGTGGAATCGGAATCCCGCGGCCGCAAGTGTTCATCCGTCGTCACGATGTCGGAGCCGAAGAAGATGCGCCCCTTCCACCGCGTGAAGAACTCGCGGCGGCGCGAGGGATCATGCTTCGAGAGTTCCCGCACCATCCACTTGGTCGCGGATGTATCCAGCGACAGGTTCGCGTGCCGTGAAAGCAGGCCATCGAGCACGTCAAGGTCTTCCGGCGATCCGGCCATGTGCGCGGCGACCCACGGTCCGGCGAAACGATCCATCATCCGCTCGAAGGGGAGGTACTGCGCCTGCTTGGTTCCGTAGCGTGCGGCGTCGGCGTACTTCGTGCTGAACCAGGTGTCGGGGTCGGCGACGTGAACGAGGATCATCATGCCCAGACTCTGAGCCAGTTCCACCGCGCGCACGCGCCACTCGCTGTCGAGCGGCACGACATCGCGTGCGTTGTCGCCGATGAAGTCCCACAGCCGGGGCGCGGCCCACAACTTGATCATCCGCGCGCCGTGGCTCGCGTGCCACACCGCGATGTCGTCGAGGAATCCCTGCCGAAACGCGTGGCCCTTGTCCGCCTGTCCCCAGTTCGGCCCCGCGACGAAGTGAACCGCGTCGCCGAGAATCTCGCGGATCGCGGCGGCGTCGGCCAGTCGCGTTTGCGAGATGAAGGCGGTCACTCCGTAGAGTTTCGCGACGCGCTGGAGGATTCGTGCAGCGCCGGGGCCATTGATGTGAATGTGCGCATCGATGATCGGACCACGCGACGACAGAACCTTCGCTTCGGCCGCGTAGTCAATGCCCGTGAGGTTCGCGGCGCTGCGTGGGTTCGTCTGGCGTTCCGGGCTGGACATGCGGTGCAATGATACGTCATGGGCGTGATGCATCACGCCGCTTGAGGACTTTCCCGCCTTGCTTGAACCCACTGCAACCACCGAGTCCGCCGAAGCGCCCTCCACGCGACGCCCGCGCATCGCGCTGGCCCACGACTGGCTCGTGGGCATGCGCGGCGGCGAGCGAGTCCTCGACGCCATCGCACGCATCGTACGACAACGATTCACACCCGCGCGGTTGTACACGATGTTTGACGACGGCCGGGCGATGTCACCCGATATTGACGCCTTTGAGAAGACTTCATCGTTTCTGAACCGCGTTCCGGGTGGCTCTGGGCGTGCGCGGCGATGGCTGCTGCCGCTGTATCCGCTCGCGGTACGAGATCTCTCGCGGCTACTGGCCCTCGATCACGCGAGAGAGCCGATCGACCTGCTGATCTCCACAAGTTCCGCGGCGATCAAGGGCCTGCGTCCCCCCCCGGGCGTGCCGCACATCTGCTATTGCCACTCGCCCGCGCGGTATCTCTGGTCACAAGGCGAGGAGTATGCCCGAACCTCGGCGATGCTGCGAGTGGGTCTGGCCATGACCGGCCCCGCCCTGCGACGATGGGATGCCGCCACGGCCGCACACGTCACGACCTTCATCGCAAACTCCACGCACACGGCCCGTGAGATTCAGCGATGCTACGGTCGGGATTCGCAGGTGATTCATCCCCCGGTGCGAACAGACTTCTTCACGCCCGATGCGAGCGTGGAGCGCGAGGATTTCTGGCTGGCCGTGGGCGCGATTGAACCCTACAAGCAGTTCGACCTCGCGATCCGGGCGGCGCAGGCGGCCGGGGCACGGCTCGTCATCATCGGCGATGGCACGCTGCGACCCGCGCTGGAACGTGCCGCGGGACCGCATGTCGAGTTTCGCGGGCGAGTGAGCGATGAAGCCCTGCGCGATGCCTACCGCCGTGCCAGACTCCTGCTCTTCCCGCAGATCGAGGACTTCGGCATCATCGCGGCCGAGGCGCAGGCGTGCGGATGCCCAGTGGTGGCGAGGCGCGCGGGCGGGGCGGTGGACATTGTCGAGGAAGGGGTCACCGGCGTGCTTTTCGATGAGCCAACCCCCACATCGCTCGCATCGGCCACCGATCGGCCTGGGAAACTCGCTTCTGAGGCATGTCGCCGACAGGCCGTGAGTTTCGCGGAGAGCCGGTTTGAGGGGCGTATGCTGGGCATTATCCGCGGCGTCACGGCGGCAAGCCTCCGGCGAGTTCAGCGCGCCGCCCTGGCAGGCAAAACCGAGTTACATAACGCACCTTGACCACTTGAATCCCACTGGGGCTTTGGTATGATGAGTCCGCCCGCGTTTCGATGGCGGACAAATCATCGAATTCACGAGCGAGGAGCACCGGAGGAGTCCTCAAGCCGAACGACCCCGGGTTCGGGTTCCGCATCGGCCAGCGAACCCCAATCCTGCGAAGACTCCTGGAGACAGAAGTCATGCGGCGTGGAGGCCGCGCGTCAGTAGAGGAGGCACACATGCATCGGAGAGTGACATCAGGGTGTGGAGCAGGGATACTTTGCGTCGTCGGCCTTGCCGCAAGTACTCATGGTCAGTTATGCCCACCGGGAAATGTCGTCGTCGGCCCAGCGGTTGTTCGACTGGAGACGATTGCGGACAGCCGTCGAAACGATCCGGTGGAAGCGGCGCTGGCGCTCGTCGATGCGGGCGATGGGCGCATGTTCATGGCGAATCGCTTCGGAAGAATTTACGTCATTGAAGATGGCGTGATTGACCCCATCCCATCGCTTGACATCTCAGCCAGTATTCTCGCGGATGGCAATCGCGGACTCACGGGACTGGCGCTGCACAAGGACTTCAACAACCCATTGCTGCCGGGATACCAGAAGATCTACGTCCATTTCACGCAGCCGCGGGCCACCGCTACGCCAACCTGGTCGCAGAACTTTGTCTCACATCAGAATGTGCTCACGGAATGGGTGATGGATTCGATGGATCCCAACCGCGTCAATCCGGCCTCGCAGCGCGAAATCTTCCGCGCGGATCATCGCTCCGTCGTTCATATGGGCGGCGACTTGAAGTGGGGACCGGACGGATACCTCTACGTTGCCATCGGCGGCCCGATCAATCGCCACATCTCCTCGCAGGAGAACGATCACCCGGACGGCACGATCATGCGCATTGACCCGCTCGACCCAGCGTTGACACCCATGTCGATCGATCCGCCCAGCGCCAACGGCCAGTATCGCGTGCCCTCGGACAACCCATTCGTCGGCGTGCCCAACGTCACGCCAGAAGTCTGGGCGTACGGACTCCGGCACCAATGGCGGATGAGTTTTGACGCGCTTTCCGGAAACCTGTTCACCGGTGACGTGGGACACGCCAGTTACGAAGAGATCAACCACATCGTCCGCGGCGGCAACTACGGCTGGCCATACTTTGAAGGTCAATGCGAAGGCACGCTTGAACCTCCCGATCCGCCGCCCGCCATGTTGGAGCCCTTGGTGGCCTATTCGCATGACGACGGCGTCGCCGTGATTGGCGGGTACGTGTATCGCGGCGCTTCAATGCCGAACCTGCGCGGCAAGTACCTCTTCGCGGACTTGTCGCGCGAGGGTTCGCCGACTCCCGGTCGTCTCATGATGTACGATGTGTACGACCAGTCCGGCCAAGTCCGCCCGCCGGCGCAATCCGGGATTCAAGAAATTCTCGTCGGGCCCGCCAACGACCAACTTACTTTTACAGTTCACTCGTTGGCCGAGGACATGAATCGCGAGTTGTATCTCCTTGGCGTCGGTGGACCGGGCCTCGGAACCTATTCCGTCGTGGCCAAGGTTGTTCCGCACTGCTGGGCGGACTGCGACCAGTCCACGGGATTGATGGTCCTGGACATCTTCGATTTTCTCTGCTTCGGCAACTTCTTCACGGCCGGCGATCCGTACGCCTGCAACTGCGACACCTCGACGGGCCCCGGTGCCTGCGACATCTTTGACTTTCTGTGCTTTGGCAATGCGTTCGGTCAAGGATGCGAGTAAACCGTCGGTCTCGACCGAAGCCGAACGGCATTGTCAGCGCGGCCGTGCTGCTATGCTCTTGGCGGTACTCGCACGGAAACAGCCATGCTCGCACAAACCGCGACGATCGTGTTGACGATGGGCACGGCCTGCGTCGCGCAGGTGTGCCCGCCGGAAATCATCGCCGCGGGAAGCGCCCGCGTCGTGCTTGAGTCGATTGCCGACAGTCGTGGCGGCGACCTCGTTGATCAGGCCATCGCCCTCGTGGACGCGGGCGACGGGCGGATGTTCATGGTCAATCGCACCGGCACGGTTCACATCATCGAACACGGCGCGATCGACCCGACTCCGACGCTTGACCTCCGCGGCGAGATCCTGTCATCGTTTCAGCGCGGCATCACGGGATTCGGGCTGCATCGCGACTTTGGCCGTCCCGGTACGCCAGGTTTTGAAAAGATCTACGTCTATTGCACGTTCCCGCCCGGCTCGGGCGTACCGACGTGGCCGGTTTCGAACGCGGTGCATCAGAACGTGCTTGTCGAATGGCGGATGGATCCGTTTGCGCCCAACCGCGTGAGTCCGGATTCCAAGCGCGAGGTGTTCCGCGCGGATCACCTTTCGACGGTTCACATGGGCGGCGACATGAAGTGGGGTCCGGACGGCTACCTCTACATCGCCATCGGCAGCCCGCCGAATCCTCGCGCAACCGCGCAGCAGAACGACCACCCCGACGGCACAATCCTCCGAATTGATCCGCTGCATCCATCGCTCACACCGCTTTCGGCCGACCCCGTCAGCGGCAACGGCGCGTATCGCGTCCCCGCGGACAATCCTTTCCACGGCACGCCGTCCGCCGCGCCGGAAATCTGGGCCTATGGCCTGCGGCATCCGTGGCGCATGAGTTTCGACCGCATCAGCGGCGAACTCTTCGTCGCAGATGTAGGCGGCGCGCTCATGGAAGAGATCAATCATGTCGTGCGCGGCGCGAACTACGGCTGGCCGTATCGAGAAGGGCCATGCCCGGGTCCGGATGATCCGCCGACGCCCCCCCCTGCATGGCGCGATCCGATTCTTTCCTACGGCCATGATGACGGCATCGCCATCATCGGCGGCTTTGTCTATCGCGGCGCGGCGATGCCCGCGCTTCGCGGGATGTTCATCTTCGCGGATCATTCGCGCGAGGGCTTCCCAACCGCCGGGCGATTGCTGGCCGCGAATCTGTACGATGAACACGGCGCGGTTCGACCGCCGAGCGCGTCGGGCATCGCCGATGTGCAGACTGGCTTGGTGAACGCGGATCTCGACTACACGGTTCATTCGCTCGCGGAGGATGCGCGGGGCGAGTTGTACCTGCTGGGCTATGGCCGTGACGCCGTGCAACAGTTTTCGACCATCCGCCGGATTCTGCCCGCGTGTTGGGCGGACTGCGATCATGATTCCGGCCCGGGAATCCTCGATATTTTCGATTTTCTCTGTTTTGGCAACCTGTTCGCGGCGGGCGATCCGTATGCGTGCGACTGTGATGAGTCCACGGGCCGTGGCGTGTGTGACATTTTTGACTTTTTGTGCTTCGGAAATGCGTTCAGTCAGGGGTGTGACTGAAAGTGGGCGGCACAATCTGCGACGTCTTTGACTTTCTCTGCTTCAGCAACCACTATGCTTTCGGATGCCCATGACCGCACCTTTGATGCTCGGTGTCTCCGGCCTGCGTGGAATCGCCGGAGAATCCCTCACGCACGATGTCGCCGCGCGATACGCGGGCGCGATCGCGCGATGGCTCATGGATCGCAACCACGGCCGGGCGACAACGATCGTCGCCTCGCGCGATGGACGGGCCGGCGGCGATGCCTTCCTTGCCACAGCCATCAACGCCATCAAAGCCGCGGGCGCTCATGTCATCGACCTCGGCATCGCGACCACGCCCACCACGGCCGTCGCCGTCGATGCGGCCAACGCTGACGGCGCGATCATCGTCACCGCCAGCCACAATCCGCAAGCGTGGAACGGGCTGAAGTGCCTCGTACGATCTTCCGCCGCTGATTCGTCCACAAGCGACACCGCTGCGCAGGCCCACGCGCCATCCCTCGCTGACGCAAACGCCATCATCGAACGATTCCATACCCAGGCCGTGCCCCCCCCTGCCGCGCGGCGCGGCGAGGTCACGACCAACGTCATGGCCATCGAGCAGCACATTTCCCGCGTGGCCACGGCCATCGCGGCGCTCCCCCCGCCTCAGCCCGGCCAATCGGCCGTCGAACTCGCGGAGGGTTTGACGATCGCGCTGGATTCGGTGGAGTCGTCCGGCGGCCCGGCCGGGCTTGGCCTGCTCGAATCGCTCGGGTGCGAGGAGATTCTGCAACTTGGCGGTGGATGTTCCGGCGTGTTTCCGCACACGCCGGAACCGACGCGCGAGAATCTCACATCCCTGTGCGAAGCGGTGCGCGGCGCGAACGCCCACATCGGTTTCGCGCAGGATCCCGACGCCGACCGGCTCGCCATCGTCGATGAACGCGGAGAGTACATCGGCGAGGAATACACGCTCGTACTCGCAGCGATGGCACTGCTCGAAGCCGCCGAAACCACAGAGGGAATGATGTTCTGTGCGAACCTGTCCACGTCGCGCATGATTGATGATGTCGCGGGCAAGCGCGGCGCTCGCGTGATCCGTACACCCGTCGGCGAGGCTCACGTCGCCCAGGCCATCGCGACATCAGGCTCGCCGATCGGCGGTGAGGGCAACGGCGGCGTCATCTGGCCGGCCGTCACGCTTGTGCGCGACAGCCTCTCGGCCATGGCCCTGGTTCTGTGGCTGTTGGCGCGACGGCAGCGCCCGCTCTCGACCATCATCGCCGAGATACCCACCTACGCCATCGTCAAGCACAAGATCGACCTGCCGAATCGCGATGCCGCGATCCCGTCGATCGACGCCATCGCCGCCCACTTCGCCGTGCAGATGTCCGCCGCGCCAGGCCACGCCGCCGGCGCGCCCGTCTTCGACCGTCAGGATGGCCTACGCATTGATCTTCCGACGAAGCGAGCCTGGCTCCATGTCAGACCCAGCAACACCGAGCCGATCATGCGCCTGATCGCTGAAGCCCCGACCGAAGCGATCGCCACGGCCCTGCTTGAAGAGGCTCACGCCGCCGCCCGAAGAGGCTGACAGCAGTCCAGGACAAATACTGGTTTCGCGCTCATTGAAACGCGACGCGCGGCTTTCGGGTATGCTGTAGTCCACGGGCGAGCCGCTTCCGAAGGTCGGTTGCGGAGCGCGCGGATTGCCAGAGCGGGGAGGCCTCCAGACGAATGAGCAACCAACGCGTTGAGCGAGAGTCGCGGGGAGTTCACGCGGAGCGGAATCCTGATGCGTTTGACACGACGAGGCGACGTCGCGCCCGACGCCGCATGGTCGTCCTGGTCATCGCGGCGCTCTCCATTCCCGCCGTCACCGCCGCCCAACCCGGCGGTCCACCACCGACCGTCATACAGAACGCTCGCATCGTGACGATGGCCGGCGGCGATACGGCCGCAGTCATTGAAAACGGCAGCATCATCATCCGAGGCGATCGCATCGAGCGGGTCGGTCGGCTGACGAACATTCCTCCGCGGGCGCGGGTGATCGACGCGACGGGGATGACGGTGACGCCGGGGTTCATTGATGCCGATGGCGCGCTGGCCATGGATGCGGGCGGACAAGGCGATGCCACGAATCTCGCCGCCGACGGCTTCGACGGCTATGCCGATCGTGAGATACTTGAAGCGCTGGCGCAGGGTGTGACGGCCGTGGCCGTTTCACCGCGCGGCGGCTCAGGCTTTGGCGGACAGTCGCAAGTCATCCGCCTGACCGCGGCCGATGCGACGCCGCGTCGCGGCACACCGATGGAGATAGGGCAGGCGCTGTATATCGACCTCGGTTCGTCCGCCGCGACGATCCGGCGAGCGCAGACGATCGACCAGGTGCGTCGTGCGTTCAAGTCCGCGACCGAGTGGCGCGAGGCCAACGAGACGTATAAGGAAGAACTCGCCGAGTACGAGAAGAAAGTCAAAGAGCGGGCCGAGAAATCGGATGAAGCGGCCAAGCCGGGCGGTGACGGCTCGACGCCACCCGCCGGGCGTTCGAGCGGCGCGCAGCAAGGCCAGCAACCCGCCGCGGGCGCGACGCCCGAGATCAAGAAGCCAACGGAACCGGCGCGTAATCCCTCGGCCCAGGTGCTGCTTCGCGCGATGGATCGCGAGATTCCCGTGCGCATCGAAGCGCACCGCGCCGGCGACATCCTCTCGGCCATCGCACTGGCCGATGAATTCAACCTGCGGTTGATCGTCACCGGCGCGGCCGAAGCTCACGCCGTCGCCGACGCGCTGGCAAGCGCGAAGGCCACGGTGATTCTCTCGCCACTGCTCGGCGCACCATCGTGGCTGACGCCGACGCCCGTTGCCCCCCCCCAGCGGCGCGACGCGATGCACAACGCCGACATCGCGTTCGCCTTTGGCAGCGGCGCAGACCCGGCCGCGACGAAGTTCCTGCTGATGTCCGCGCAGACGGCCGTGGCGGGCGCTGACGCAATTCGCGCCATCACATCCCAGGTTGCAGACGTGCTGGGAGTTTCGGGCCGAGTCGGCTCAATCGAAGCGGGCAAACTCGCCGACATGGTCATCTGGTCGGGCGATCCGCTCGATCCCGCCTCTCGAGTTGAACAAACCTGGGTCGGCGGCCAACTCGTTTACACACGCCCAACGCCGGAGGCTCAATGAACCTCGCCCACACCATCACGGCCATCGGATTGCTATGCGGCTTCGCGCTGCCCGCACTCGCGCAGGAAGCGACAATCATCCGCGGTGCGTCGATCCTCGCGCCCGATGGCACGATCACCGCAGGCAGAGGCGTGCTCATACAAGGCGAAAAAATCGCGAGCGTCGCCGCGGAGGATTCTCTCACGGCCGACGTTGTGCATGACTATCCCGGCGCGGTGATCTGTCCCGGCCTGATCGACGCCTACAGCCGCATCGGGACGCGCCTGGGCCGTGATGAACGCTTCCACCCGATTGATCCGAGCCTGTCGATCGTCGATGGGCTTGATTCGCATGACCCGGCGCTGGCGAGGGCGTTCAAGGCCGGGATCACGACGGTCGTGGCGGTTCCGGCGGAGAATCTCATCGTCGGCGGCGCGGCGGCCGTGGTGCGAACGTGGGCCGATGGGCCTGGCCTTGACGTGATTCGGGCCGATGGACCGATCGCGATGTCGCTGGGCGAATCGGTGTTTGATCTTCAACTCGAGCCGACATCCCGCGCTGGCGCCGTGGCGATGCTGCGGCATGCGTTGACGGAATCCGCCGCCGGACGCGGACATCCGCGACTGGCCAGCGTCATGGCGGGCGAACTGCCCGCGCTGATTCGTTGTGAGCGATCGGTCGATGTCGGTGCGGCGATGATGGTGTTTCACGGCCCGCCCCGCCCGTTGTCGATTGTTCACACCGCCGACCTGCTTGATCTCGCCGAAGATCTCGAAGGCAGCGACACGCCGATCATCGTCGGGCCGTTCTCGTTTGGAACGTCATCGGACATCCTCGCCGGACCTGGCGCTGTGGCGGCTCGCGGTTTGCCCATCGCCTTCGCCACGGCCGATCGCGAGCCCGATGCCCTGCGCACCACCGCCGCACTGGCCGTGCGCTACGGGCTTGATCCCGCGGTTGCTCGCCGGGGCCTGACCGTCACAGCCGCGAAGACCGCGGGCGTTGACTCACGTGTGGGTTCACTCTCGGCTGGCCTTGACGCCGATATTGTGGTGTTTTCAGCGGATCCGCTGCGGCTTGATGCGCGCGTGCTCGCGATTTATGTTCGCGGTCGTCGGGTGTACGCGGAAGCCCCTCCACTCGAAGAGACGATCGAATCATCCTGGAAAGGAGCCGGGTCATGACGACATGGCAACGCCGTTTTTCACAGTTCGCAACATGCCTGGCGATGGCGCTGGCGGCACATGCGGCGCCGGCCGCGGAAGATGTCACGATCATCACCGGCGCGAAGATTCACGTCGGTGATGGGCGCGTGATCGCCAATGCGTCGGTCCTGATTGAGGGCGGCGTGATTCGCGCGATCGGGCCCTCGATCCCCGTCCCAAGCGGCGCAACAGTCATCGACGCGAAGGGCGCCTCAATCACACCCGGTCTGATCGACGCGGCCGCGATGGTCGAGTCTGAAGATGCCGTCTCGCGGCAGTCTCGGCGTCTCGGCGTTGAGCCGCCGCCGGAGTCCGCGTTCATGATGCTGCATCGCCACGACATGAACGATCAGTGCTTCTGCGATGGATTCGCCGCGTGTGACTTCGCGGACTTTCACTCGAACCTCGCGGCGGACGAGTTCTGCCCGGTGTGCGCGACACCCGCCTCGCCCGAGGCGATCGACAACGCGACGGGACTCGTCGGTTCGATCGTCCGCACCGAGGCTTCGTCGGAAACCGTGCCGCACACGCGCGTCATCGACGCGATCGATCTGCGATCACCTGATCTCCGTCGGCTCGTGGGGGGGGGAGTCACGACGGTGTTCGTGATGTCGGACAACTCGGCCGTCATCGGCCCGCGCGGGGCGATCCTTCGCACCGGCGGACCGATTCGCGAGCGGATCATCCGCGACGAGGATGCCGTGTGCGCCGCGATCGGATCTGATCCGATTCGCATCGGCCTTCGCAACAGCGGCCCGACGCGGAACTTCGTCTCGACGCGCACCCGTCGCCCCACCACGCGCATGGGCGTCGCCTGGGTCTTCCGCAAGGCGTTCTATGACGCGATTGACCATCGCGAGGGACGGCCCATCACCGGCGCTGACGCCCCGCCCGACGCCGCCTTCCCCACGCTCATTCGCATCCTCGCCGGAGAGGTCCCCCTGCGCATTCACGCCCGCCAGCAGAATGACATTCTCACGGCCCTTCGCTTTGCCTCCGAGTTCGGCTTCACGTTCACGCTGGTCGAAGCCACCGACGCGTGGAAGTGCCTTGATGACCTTCGCGAGGCGAACGTGCCGGTGATCTTTGGCCCGATCTACATCGAAGCCTCCGGCATGCGCGGCTTCAGCGGCGAGACCAACGACTCACGCCTCACAACGCTCGGCCAGTTGATCGACGCGGGCATCGAAACCGCGCTGACGGCCCAGGACCTTCGTGAAGAAGACGGCCTGGCGCGACAGGCGATGTACGCAATTCGCGCCGGCGTCTCGCCAGAACGCGCCCTGGCCGCGGTCACCTCCACACCCGCGAAAATTCTCGGTCTCGACGAGACACTCGGCACCATTGAGGTCGGCAAAGGGGCCGACATCGTTCTGTGGAACGGCGAGCCGCTGGAAGCGACGAGTTCACCCAGCGTCGTGCTGATTCAAGGCCGCATCGTGCTTGATCGACGCGAGTAGTTTTCCTCCCCACCCACTCACACCATCGCCCCCCTCGGGATCATCGGAGAGACACACCCATGCGGCACATGTTGGCATCATGCGTGATCGGATGCGTCGGCTTGCTGGCCCCCAGCACGCCGCTCGCCGCACAGGCGGGACCGCCGACCAAGGTCGCCCTGACCGGCGCACGCATCATCACCGTTTCGGGGGCGGACATCGAATCCGGGACCGTGCTGATCGAACACGGCATCATCACGGCCGTCGGACCCGACATTGACATCCCCTTTGACGCGACGGAGATCGATGTGTCGGGCAAGGTGTTGTTCCCGGGGATGATTGATCCGCATTCCGCGCGCGGCCTCGACGTGCCCAACGAGAACCTCCCCGTCGCGCCGTTTCTCGATGTCTATGACGCGCTCGACCCATCGCGGCTTTTCTTCGAGGATGCGCTCCGCGATGGCATCACGACCGTCCATGTGATTCAGGCGAACAACCTCGTCATCGGCGGGCTGTCGCGTGCGGTGCGTCCGATCGGCCTGACCGTCGATGAAATGACCATTCAACCGCGAATCGGCCTGAAACTCGCCACCACGCCGCGCTCGGGCTATGACCGAATGCGGCAGATGGCCTCGCTTCGCGAAGCGTTTGATGAACTGGCCCACTACGAAGAACGCCTCGCCGAACGCAAGTACGAAGAATCGCTCAAGGACAAGCCCGTCGATGTCGGCCCGGCCGAGGCGCGCGAGCGCGGCAAAGCCCTGGTCAAGGATGAAGACTACGACGATCGACACTTGAACCTCATGCGGCTGCGCCGCGGCGACTTGGCCGCGTGGATCTATGCGGGACGAGCGACCGATGTCGGCCGCGCCATCGCGCTCGCAGAAGAGCAGGGCTTTCTTGAAAAGTCCGTGCTCGTGCTCGGGCCTGAGTCCTTCAAAGCGGTGGCGGAGATCAAGAAGTCCGGCGTGCCGGTCGTGCTTGATGAGAATCTGTTCTTCCGCGATCGCGATCCGATCACGCGGGAGTTGATTGAGGTCTTCGTTCCGCGCGTCATGCATGAGAACGGCATCGCCTTCGCGCTTCAGACGCATCCCAGCGGCTCGATGGCCGAGCGATACCTGAACTATCAGGCCGCGTTGTGCGTGCGCAACGGCATTCCGCGTCAGACGGCGCTGGAGTCCATCACGCTCACGCCGGCACGGATGCTCGGTCTTGGCGAGCGACTCGGTTCAATCGAAGTCGGCAAGGCCGGCAATATCGTCGCCTTCTCCGGCGATCCGCTCGACTTCAACTCATGGGTTGAATACGTCTACATCGACGGCATCCTGGCGTATGACCGATCGAAGGATCATCGCCTGCAGAAACTGCTCGAACTCGGCCGGGCCAACGAATCCAAACCTGCCTCGCCTGAAGAGCCGCCAGCCGAAGCCGCGCCGACCGATCAACCCGCGCCCGAGAGCGGCGGGGATGCTCCAGCGGAGTCCGGCGAGCGTCGCCCCGATCGTCCGCAGCGGGAAGGCGGTCGTCCATGAAGCACGCGATCGTCGCGTTCGTCTTCGCGTTGTGTGCGTTGATGCTGAGTCCCGCGCCTGCGGCGGCGCAGGGTGGTTCGTTCATTCTTCGCGTTGGCCGCGTCTACACGGCCGCGCCGACCGGCGCGGCGGTGTTTGAACCCGGCGTTGTGATCGTGCGTGATGGGCGCATTGCATCCGTTGGCGGTTCGGGCCATGCGCTGCCGCCTGATCTGGCCATCATCGACATGCCCGATGCGACGGTGATTCCGGGCCTTGTGGCCGCGACATCGAATCTCGCTGGCCCCCATCCCGGTGAGGAGTCGATCTCGGGCGCATATCACGCGGCGGACGAGTTCGACCTGTTCGCCGATTACCGCCCGATTCTCGCGGGCGGCGTCACGACGGTTCATCTCTCGCCCGGCGATCATCGCCTGCTCACGGGACAAGGCGCGGTGGTGCGCCTCGGCGGACGTGCCGATGCACGCATCCTGCAACCCACGGCGGACCTGACGATCAACCTCGGTGAGAGTTCGTTCAATCCGCCGCGCATCGTTGACCTGCTCATCCCGCCGTCGCCCGACGGCATGATCAAACCCTCACGCCCGCAGCGATCAGCCTCTCGCCTTGGTCAGTTCATCGCCCTGAAGGAAGCCATCGAATCCGGCCTCAAGAGCGACGAGCGTGATGATCTGGACGTGCATCTGGCCTCGCTCGGCCGTGCATGGCAGGAACATCGCCCGATTCGCATCCAGACCCATCGCGCCGCGGACCTCGAAGGTGCGATTGAGTATCTCACCACGACGCAGCGGCCGGGCTATCTCGTCGGCGGTTG
>CAZTPJ010000006.1:0-33959 GCA_964614515.1 uncultured Phycisphaeraceae bacterium
GTCATTTTGTCACCTGTGGTAATGGTTGTAATTTTGGGGTGGGCGCGTTTTGTTCGGGTGGTATGGGGGGGGCCGGCTGGGGTCGCGCGCGCTCCACCCAAGAGCGGTCCACCTGAGCCGACGAATCACCCCCCCCTCAGCCTCCTCAACGTCCGCCTCACAAGATGGCCCGGCGATCGATCCAGTTTCGTTGCATACGTCCACCCAAACCGCACCGCCGCCACGAGGAGCATCACGCGCGCCCGCGCTCTGAGCATTAACGAAGCCCGATGTCCCGCCGTTGGCCGATCCGCATAATACCGATCAAGCGCCCCCCCCCTCGCCATCATCTCAACCGCCGCGATCTCCACCGGCGTCAACGAGTTCACATACCCATACACCTTTCCCGATGACAGTCCTCTCGCGCCGGCCTCTTCCTTGAGCGAATAAGCCCCCGCCTCCGACGGATTCACTCGCGGCACATCCAGACACCGCGGATCAAACGTCAATCCCAGAAACTTGCACAAGTCCCGCGCCGTTCGCTCCGGCTCGCGCACCATGTCCTCATACGTCACGATGCGAAACCGATCCGGCCGCGATGTCTGGGCACGCATGGCCAGCGCCAAACCCACTGACCAGCCCTTCGGCGTTCCCCAGACATAGCCCCTTGTCCATTCGCGGCGCTTCTCCGACGCCGCCAGGTCGAACGGATTGCGCAGTATGTACACCAGCCGGGAACTGGGCAAATCCGACAGAATCTCATTGACGTGAAAAATATAACTCGTCGCCTTCTGCACCCATGTGTGCGCCCCGGCCGCGAGCACATCCATCCCCGCGAGGTACAGCGACAAGGCCGTGACATTCGGCTCACTCGCGGCCATCGCCAGCAGGCGACCCCGCACGCCCTGCTGGTCCTCGCCTTCCTCCAGGCGCAGGGCCTCGATGACGGCCAACGCCCTCGCCGTTGGCGACGTCAGTCTGTCGATCCGCGCCCGATGCTCCATGAACCCATTCTCATCCACCCGCGCATACACGCCCGGCAATCGCCCAAGCAGATGCGCCAGCACCGTGTTGCCGCTGTGTTGTCGCCCGAGGATGAACACGCACGCCGTCGATGGCGCCTCCGTCGCCTTCTCAGGCTGCACGGGCGCTGGCCCCTCAACCTTCGTCTGCGTCTGGCCCATCAGCCGCGCCCCGTCAGCCACGCCCACTGCTTCGCCAGACCTTCCGCGAGGCTCGTCTTTGGCGCGAAGCCCAACTCACGCGAACTCCGCGACAGGTCCGCCCACGTCCGCTCGACATCGCCCGGTTGCATGGGCCGTTGCTCGATCCGCGGTTCGATCCCCGCGGCCTTGCCCACGGCCGCGATCATCTCGCGCAGCGTCACGGGATGATTCCCGCCGAGATTCCACACGCGATACCCGAACTCCGGCACGCGATCATGCGCTGCGAGCACACCCGACACGATGTCATCGATGTATGTGTAGTCCCGGCTGGTCGTGCCATCGCCGAACATCGGGATCGCCTGGCCGCGCTGCAGGCGCTCGAAGAACATCGACATCGCCAGGTCCGGGCGCTGGCGCGGCCCGAACACCGTGAAGAATCGAAGGCAGGCGGTCGGCATCTTCGTCAAGTGCCAATGCGAGTGTGCGATCAGTTCACACGCCCGCTTGGTGGCCGCATATGGACTGATCGGCTCGCTGACATCATCACCTTCGTCGAACGGCGTCTTGCGGTTGTTGCCGTACACCGAACTGGATGAGGCGATGACGATGCGCGACGCCCCCCCCTCGCGCGCTGCCGCGAGCATCACCGCCGTGCCCGTCACGTTCACATGCCCGTATCCGATCGGATCCTCAATGCTCCGCCGCACGCCGGCGCGGGCGCCGAGGTGAATCACGCTCCCCGGCCGCACGCGCTGCGCCAGATGCACCATCGCCTCGCCATCCGTGAAGTCCGCTTCGACAAACTCGAATGCGCCTCGCGCCGCCGTCGCGCGAACCTCCGCGAGATTTCGTTCCTTGCGCTCCCGCGCGTACATCGCGTCAAAATTGTCAATGCCGATCACGCGCTCGCCGCGCTTCAGCAGCGCCTCGGTCACATGCGATCCGATGAATCCCGCCGCGCCGGTGATGATGATGGGGCCGCTCATCGTGACTCAAACGCTCACTTAACGCTGTGAATCTAGGCAAACCTGCGATCGGCCTTCATCGGTCCGCGCCGCATGCCATCATTCACACTCGATCGCGCCACGGCCACCACGTCATGCGCCTCGCCCAACTCTGTTGCCTACATGTGGTGGCACCCTTCCGCTCGATCCTCGAAGAAAAGCAGGGCGCCATCTGTTCGACAGCGCCCCGCTGGAGGAGAGAGAGATCAATGGAATCATAGCGTTATAGGGGCTTGCGGTGGCAGACTTGGCCACACTTGGCCCAACATTTTCCACCGCCGAGCCGCGATCAATGGAAAACACCAGCGGGATCAGCGCCGCGCCGGTTGGGTTTGCAGGTGCGCTGTGACCGTCAGCGTGATCTGGAGGGCGCGCGGGTGGAATCGCCGCGGGGCGACTCTTCACGCTTGGCCGCCTCAGTTTCCCGCAACGTTTGCATGTGTCGCTCGCGGAGTCGCGCGATCAGGCGCTCGCGCTGTTCGGGCGGGAGCGCGGCGATGCGCTGCCGCAGTTCCTCGGGCAGAAACTCGAGTCGCGCCATCGGTCGCTGCGGGGCGGCGTCCGATGTGCCCTGCTGGTCACGCATGCGCCGTTCGACATACGCCTCACGCAGGCGTTCTTCCATGGCCGTGCGAAGTCGTGTGAGTTCCGCTTCGACAAACTCCCGCTGCTCGGCGTTGAGCAGCCGCCAGATGCGAGTCTGAGCATCGGTGGGGCTGGGCGCGCCCTGGCGAATCTCGAGCAATCTTGCCCGCGCACGCTCCACGTCGCGCGAGGCGGTCTGATCCTGCATGGCCCTTTCGCCCATGCCTTCCTCGCCGCGGGTCCGGGCGGCTTCGATGATTCGCGTCAGGCGTCGAATTTCCTCCGCGTGGTCCGCCGTGTACCGGCGAATCGATCCGCGCACATCCGCTTCGATCTCGCGGATCTGCTCCGCCTGCTTGGGCGTGGGTCGCACGTTTTCCGGTGCATCGTCGGCGAGCAGTGCGCGAAGCGCGGCCTCGACGAGTCGCTGCGGCGTCTGATCGCGCATCACGCGATCGCCGCCCTGCATGAACGACTCCTGCGTCCCGGGCATCTTCTCCTCGACGACCTTCGGCCCTTGCAGCAGCGGCTTGGGGTCATCCTGCGCCACGGCCAGCCCCGCCAGCGCCATCGCAACGCCGCACGCCACGCCAATTCGATTTCGTTTGCCCACGGGTGGTCCTCCTGTCCTGGCCGCACAACGATAGGGGGCGGGATGGGATTGCACGAAACACGAGCCTTGGCCCGGGAAACCCGCCGTTACTCGAATCTTCGGCGATTCTCGGGTCAGAATCAACCGTTTCCGAGTTCCGGCGCGATCGCCCATCCCTCTGGTGGAGTGTGAGAATGCCCCTGTCAAAGGATGCCGCCTACGAGGCCCTTCGCACCGTCCGCTTTCCGGGGACGGATTCCGACTTGATTGAAGCCGGCGCGGTCGAGAACGTCGCGGTCTGTGATGGTCAGGTGCGCATCACGCTGAGCAAGCCCATTGCTCCGGCCGAACGAGCACGCATCGACGCATCGATCACCAAGGCCCTGCAAGTCGCGGCCGGGGAGGAACTCCGCGGCCTCACCGTCGAACATCGACCGGCTTCCGCCGCCCCGCGCGAAGCGCCGCCCGGGCGCGAGTCTCGCCCAGCGCGTCCGCAGGATGCCGCGCCGCCCATGCAGGGCGTCAAGCACATCATCGCCGTCGGTGCGGGCAAGGGCGGCGTTGGAAAGTCAACCATCGCCGTGAATCTGGCCGTGGGACTTGCGCGACGCGGACACGCGGTGGGCCTGATGGATGGGGACATCTACGGCCCTTCGCTGCCGACGATGCTCGCGCTGCATTCGATGGAAGCGATCGTGCATCAGGGCCATCTTCAGCCGTTCATGGTGCATGGCATCAAGGCGATGACGATCGGCAAACTCGTCGATCCCGAAAAGCCGCTGGTGTGGCGCGGGCCGATGGCGCACGGCGCCTTCAAGCAACTCACCGAACAGACCGACTGGGGCGAACTTGATTATCTCATCATTGATCTGCCGCCGGGCACGGGCGATGTCTCGCTGACGATGGCCCAGACGCTGCAACTTACAGGGGCGGTCGTGGTCTGCACGCCGCAGCGCGTCGCGCAGGATGACGCCGTGCGCGCTGCGCGCATGTTCTCCCAACTCGGGATTGAAGTCCTCGGCGTCGTCGAGAACATGTCGTACTTCATCGCCGATGATGTTTCGCCCCCGCGCGAGTATGACCTCTTCGGGCGCGGCGGTGCGGAGCAGATGGCCCAGCGACTCGGCGTTCCCTTCCTCGGCGCGGTCCCCATCACCATCGCGCTGCGGCGCAACAGCGACTCGGGCGATCCCACGGCCAACTTCCTCGGCGGCGCGAACGATCCGCTGGCCAAGTGCCTCGATGCGCTGGCCGTGCAGATCGAACGACAGGCCGATCTCGCCGCGCTGCGCCTCGGACGGCGTCGTCCAACGCTGACGATTCGATAGCGGTACGCTCATGGGTACGGGATGCTCGCCGGCGGATGGGACCGCCGCGACCCTACCCCCACCCCACGCCAACCAAGGATCAACCACATGGCCAAGAAGAAGAAAGTCGCCAAGAAACCAGCAAAGAAGCCCGCCAAGAAGGCCGCAAAGAAGGCTCCAGCCAAGTCCGCCGCGAAAAAGGCCCCGGCCGCGAAACCCGGCGAGTTCGTCGTTTCAACCGGCAAGGGTTCCTCGCCCATGGAGATCGGCATGGACCTCGTCGCCAAGTTCAACGCCGGACAGACCAAAGAGATCGAAGACCTCTACTGGGCACCCATGATCGAAAGCATCGAGGGCATCGGCGTCGGCATGGGCTGGCGCGGCAAAGAGAGCGTGTACAGCAAGAACGCCTGGTGGGCCGCTGACCATGTGATGCACGGCGGCACGGCCGAGGGGCCATACGTCGGCTCCACCGGCTTCGCCGTGCGCTTCCGCCTCGATATCGAGACCAAGTCCACCGGCCAGCGCGAGTGGATGGAGGAAGTCGGTGTGTACACCGTCAAGGATGGCAAGATCATCCGCGAAGAGTTCATGTACAACACCGGTGGCGGCCCATCGTCCGCCTGACCTCCGGTGGCGCGGGTGCCTCGCTTGTGTTGTGTGCCCTGGCCACGGCTCTGCGTGGTCATGCCGAAGCGCCGTCTCTGATCTGTTGCACAACTGTCCGGCCGAAGCCGGACAGTTGTGCTTCCCGGACTCGGCTTAACATTGTCACCACGTTCATGCCCGCGCTCCGCAAGCCCAGCCCACCCATGCCCGTCAGCGTCGCCTGGATTTTCTCGCTCCCCCGCAGCGGCACGTCCATCACCGCCTACGCCGCCGCCGCGCCGTGGGGACACGCGGTCCTCGATGAGCCGCTTGGCCCGTGGGACCGCACCGGCCCGCCGTACAACTACCCCCCCCTTCAACGCGCCCTGATGCGCGAGTACCACGCGCAGCGCTGCATGCTCACGCCCGACGTGGTCGCGATGGCCAACGAACTTTTCGAGATCGTCGGCGCGCCGACGGGGCGACTGATCGTCAAGCATCCGCACCTGAAGCCCTCGCCCGACGAGTTCGCCCGCGCGTTTCCCACGCATCGGGCCATCTGGGTCATGCGCAATCCGCTGACGCGCCTCAACAGCCTCTACACGCGCGGATGGACCGACTCGCTGCGCCCCAACCATGAGATCGAACACTTCCGCGCCTTCGCGAAGAACTGGCTCGGGCGTCGCGAACGCATCGTCTTTGAACACATGAAGCGAGACCCGGCCGCGTACTTCACGCGAATCTGGCGCGCCTGGGGCTGGGACCATTCGCGCGATGATGTCGCCCGCGCCGTCGAGTACGCACGCGGCAACTATCACGCATCCTCGGGCGTCAAGGAGGAAGCCGGCGAGGCCCCTCCCGTCTCGGACCGATACTGGTCGCTTCCCGAGGAAGCGCTCGCGCTGTATCTCAGGGATCCCTTCATGCGGCGGCTGATGCGCCGCGTGGGCTGGCCCACCATCGCGGCCGCATATCGCGAGGATCACAACGATCCCGCGTGGGCGCGTCGGTGGACGCGGTGGCGCGGGTATCGCCCCCCCCCTCGCGCGGACTACGGCGTCGCCGCCGTCAAGCAACCCGCGGACGCAGCCGCGCAGCCCAACGCCGACAGCGCGATGGCCAACGCGCCAGCGCAACCACCACACGCGCGACCCGCGCCGCACGTCGTCTGGCTTTTTTCGATGACGCGCAGCGGATCATCCGTCACGGCCTATGCCGCCGCGCACGCCGCACGCGCGGCCGTCGCCGATGAAGTCTTCGGACCCTGGGACCGCACCGGTCCGCCCTATCTCTATCCGCGCGAACAACTCACGCTCAAACAACGCTTTCACGAAGCGGGCGAACGCCTGACGCAAGAGGTCATCGATCTGGCCGAGCGGGTCTTTCGCGGCATCGACGAGCGCGATGGGGGGGGCAGCGCCCGCATCATCGCCAAGATGCCGCACCTGATGCTCGATCCTGATGACTTTCGACGCGCGTATCCCGCGGCGCGATCGGTGTGGCTCCTGCGAAATCCGCTTCATCGACTCAACAGTTTCCACCTTCGCGGCTGGCTCAAGCCCATTCGTCCCGATCATGACCTGGCCGACTTCAAGCGATACGCCGCGCAGTGGCTCGAGGCCGAGCATCGCGTGATGTATGACGATCTGCTCGCCGACCCGGCCGGGTACTTCCGCGCGATCTTCGCCGCGTGGCAATGGCCGGCGACGGATGAGGTCATCGCCGCGGCCGTGAACTACGTCGCGACCAAGTATCACATTTCTTCGATGCGTCGCGATCACACGGCCGACCCGGCGCACCCGCGCTCGCTGCAAGCGTTCGCGCTTCCCGCGGAAGCCATCGAGGCATATCTCAGCGATGCTTTCGTCCTCGACCTCATGCGCCAATGCGGCTGGAGCACCGACCCCGCCGACTACGCCGCCACGCGCCCCCAACTCTCCTAGACCCCGGTGGTGCGGGCGTCCCGCCTGCACCCAACTCTCCTAGACCCCGGTGGGGCGGGCGTCCCGCCCGCCTCGTGGCGTGCGCAACACGAGTTGCCCGAGGTCATGGATACATCCGCGCCGTCACTCGCCGCGCGTATGTTTGTCGGTTGCCCGTGGCCCGAACTTGCTCCGCGTCGGCGGCGCCTTGCCCTCGGCCGTCCACAAGATCGCCAACGGCCCGCGCAGCCGCGGCGGGAGGAGCAGACACACGGCAAACCGCGTCACCGGCCGTCCAAGCCATGCGCCGATGCACATGAATACGAGCATCAATGCTGCTGCGGCGATGGCTACAGGAACACCAACTCGCTCATACGCCAACGAATACGCGTAGCGCCATCCTTGGCCCAGGTACGACGACATGTCATACAAATGCCATTGCCCGAACCCGACGATCGCGCCGCCAACGATCGCAAAGACGCACACCAGAATCATTACCACGATGCGCCGCTGATACACGAGCGCAATCGACCAGAACGCCCCGATTCCGAGGGATGTGAGCACAAGCCATGGAACGACCTGGAGCGACTGTGGATCAAACTCGCTCCAGAAACCAACCCCGGACGTGTACACAGAGCGATCACCCTCGCTTTCCCACCACTCCACTAGTACGGCGGAGAACTGGTTGCCACCCATCCAACCTCGTCCCAAGGGATACTGGCGGAGGATCCTGTCTCGTTCGGTTGTGGGGAGTTCGCCAAACCAAGCATCGTGAGTCCTGCCGATCCGCCCGGCGAGATCCCAACTCGCTTCCTCACCAAGCCACCATGACTGAACTTGCACAAGTCCCACGCTCCCCGCGGCCGCGCCCAGCATCACCAGCAACAGCATCGCCGCCATCAGCGCCGCGAATCGCCGTGTCCATCGCCCAAGCAGCGGGTACTCCTGCACGGCCGCGCATGTGCCGCATTCCGGGCAACGGATGATGAGCATTGAATAGTGCGACTCGCGAATGATGGGGGCGCCGATGAGGTTGAACCCGCAGGCCGTGCAGCATCGATCTCCGATGACGGTTGACACGACCGGGTCGCGCGTCGCCGTCTGCGTCGCGTCGGAATCCGGCGGCTGATCCTGCGATGTCGATCCGCGATCATCCATGATGAATCCTTCGCGTGCGTCGTTCGACGAGCCTTCTGAGGGCTTTGCGCTTCGAGCGTACCCCCACCCGCCAGGCGCGATCACCGAGCGACATCCCCGCCAATATCAGCGGCATGAGCGTCACGAGTACGATCAACCCCCCCAGCGCGATATGGCATTGATCCACGACGTGTTGCCAGAGGAACGGACTCGGGTGTACCGCCATGCCCATATCCAGCAGTTGCCTCGCGATCAACGCGATCGCGGCGAGAATGAAGAAGACGATCAATCGCATGGTTCGCGAAAGGTGATGAAGCAGGACCGCGAGCATCATGCCGATCGCGAGTCCCATGCCAACGCCCCAGAACAGGATGCTTCGCAACTCGAAGAGCACGGCCGGATTGATCGACCTTCCGAAGCCCACCGACGTCCCCACGAGCCGAATCCAGGCGAGGAGAATCCAGTCTCGTCCAGCGGTAAACTGCACCGCATCAAGCCATGTAGTGACCAACTCCGTAGCCCCCGCGAATATCAGGACTTGAACCACAGCAAGTCCAATGAGCGTCAGCACAGGCTCGAACCGCCGCATCGGAAACGCGACATTCCGCCGCCGTGCCGCCACGCGCCCGCAGCGCGGGCACGTCACCACGAACAGCCCATAGATCGGCTCGCGCGACGCACGCTGATGCGCCATGTCCAACCCGCAACCCAGACAGATGTGTGAGATCCGCATCGGAGAGTCCATCGCCCGCCCAAGAGCATACGGCCACAACCCCGCGCGGTTTCACGTCGCCACCCCAACCCGCGCCAGCCATCACGCCCACCCTACCATTCACCCACCACCGAGGGGATCGCCGAACGTGATGTCCATTCAATCGACTCAGGCCGCGTGGAATCGCTGCGGCGGCATGGTCATGGTCATCATGACCCTCATCGGCTGGTCCAGCGTCCCGCTCTTCATCAAGCACTTCGCCGCGCACATCGACGTGTGGACCAGCAACGGCTGGCGCTATGGCTTTTCGGCCCTCCTCTGGCTGCCGGTGCTGATCTGGGGCCTGCGAAGACACTCGCTGCCCGGCGGCATCTGGAAGCGGGCGCTCGTGCCGAGCGTCTTCAACTCCATCGGCCAGGTCGCGTTCGCGTGGGCGCATTACAAGATCGATCCCGGCCTGCTCACCTTCGCCCTGCGCACGCAGATCGTTTTCGTCGCCATCGGCGCGGCCATCCTCTTCATCCCCGAACGACGAATCATCCGTTCGCGCGGGTTCATCATCGGCATCCTCCTCGTCCTCGGCGGCACGATGACCACCGTCGCCCTCGATGACGGCTTCGGACAACAAACGACCACCTTCGGCATCATCCTCGCCCTCATCTCCGGCGCATGCTTCGCCGGCTACGCCCTCTCCGTCCGTCACTACATGCACGGCACGCACCCCCTGATCGCATTTTCCGTCATCAGTCAATACACGGCCGCGGCTATGCTCGGACTCATGTTCGCTCTCGGTGAACGTCAGGGCCTGATGGCGCTGGCGATGTCATCATCGCAGATCGCGCTGCTGCTGCTCTCGGCCATCATTGGGATCGCTCTCGGCCATGTGTTCTATTACGCCAGCATTGGGCGTCTCGGCGTGGCCGTGTCGTCAGGTGTGATTCAACTTCAGCCCGTGCTGGTGTCTGTGGCGTCGGTGTTCCTGTTTCCCAACGCGGCGCTCTCGCCGATTCAGTGGGCCGCGGGCCTGCTGGCCATCGCCGGCGCTGGGACGATTCTGTACATGCAGCATCACCTGCGCGTGATCGCGCCCGCCGCACCCGCGCGAACTGAGGCCGTGACACCCACGGCCGCGCCCGACACAGCCGAGTTCGACACCCTTCCCCCCGATCACGTCGCGGCTGCGACAGCGGCACACGATCGCGATGGTTGATCGCGTCGCCTTGCATGCGGGCTCTCTCACAGCGCATCGCGGCACGCGCGGTACAGGTCCTTCCATCCATCGCGATCCTTCACCACGCCTTCGAGGTATTCCTGCATCACCACGCGGTCCTGCACCGGATCGCGCACGATCGCGCCGACGAGTCCAGACGCGAGATCCTCGGCCGTGACCTTGCCATCGCCGCAGTGTGCGGCCAGCGAGAGGCCGAGGTTCATCACCGCGATGGCGTCGGCCGGTGAGAGCGTGCCCGAGGGCGACTTGAGTTTCGTCTTGCCGTCGGCCGTCTTCCCCGCGCGAAGTTCGCGGAAGATCGTCACGACGCGCCGGATTTCGTGCAGTTCCGCGGCCTCGGCGGGCAGGTCGAGCGAGCGTCCGATCGCCGCGACGCGCGTGCGCACGATCTCGACTTCCTCATCTTCGGTGGCAGGGGGGGGGAGGACGACGGTGTTGAAGCGTCGTCGCAGCGCGCTGGACATCTCCTGCACACCGCGATCGCGATCGTTGGCCGTGGCGATCAGGTTGAATCCCCGCGCGGCGCGAACCTGCTGGTCGATCTCGGGGATCGGCAGGGTTTTCTCCGAGAGAATCGTGATGAACGAATCCTGCACGTCGGAGGGCATGCGCGTGAGTTCCTCGATGCGCGCGATGCGACCCTCTTCCATCGCACGCATCACGGGGCTTTGCACCATCGCCTTGCGCGATGGCCCCTCGGCCAGCAGAATCGCATAGTTCCAGCCGTATCGCACGGAGTCCTCCGCCGTGCCGGCCGTGCCCTGGACCATCAGTGTCGAGTCGCCGCTGATCGCGGCGGCGAGATGTTCAGAGACCCACGACTTGGCCGTGCCGGGCAGGCCCAGCAGCAGCAGCGCGCGATCGGTGATGAGCGTGGCGACGGCGATCTCGATGAGCCGCCGCGAGCCGATGTACTTTGGCGCGATCGTCCCCCCCCCGACCTTGCCGCCCATGATGTACGTGATGACCGCGCGCGGCGACAGCCGCCATCCCGCGGGCTTGGGATGGTCATCGTGCTTCGCCAGAAGCGAGAGTTCATCGCGAAACTCGACCTCGGCGGGCACACGCAAGGCGGTGGCGGTCATGACGGAAACTCCTCGGCCAGTCGAACGCGAAGCGGAAGAACACGGTTGGCGACGTGCGATGTGTATTGCCCGCCGTCGGCAACAATACGCTGCATCACGGCCATCGCCTCGGTCGCCAGCGCGCGGTGAACGCCGCGAGCCATTGCCTCGAAATCAACATAGTCACGCTTTGTCCCATGCTCGATCGCTTCAAGACACGCCCGCGACAGTTCAGGGCATCGCGGGTCAAGGAATTTCAAGGCGAGCGCCACGCGGCGCGACTTGAAGCCGCGCGTCGACAGGATCACCGGACCCAGCCGGTCCCGCTGCGCAGGCGACAACACCGACCACAGCCCCTCGACCGCGTCGATCTCAGCCGACGGCAGGCACCACGTCTCGAGCAGCGCGGCCGCCCACGCTTCATCGCGATGCAGCACGGCCGCGGCGCGCCAACCCGTCAACGCGATGTATCCCTCCCGCATCGCCATCGCCGCGAGAATCAGGTCGCGCGGCTCGGGGGGGGGATCGCTAAGGCCCGCGCCGGGTGGTACGGCCGCGATGATCTGCATCAACCACCAGTCCTCATCCTCGCGCCACGCTTTCGCATCATCGGGATCAATGCCGAATCGCGTATTCGCATCCGAGGCGTTGAATCGCGCCGCGATGCCGTCACGGCGCATCGCCGCATCGCACGCGGCGGGGCGTGTGAACGTGAGCGTGTCCTTGCGGACGCCGGAGCGCCACTTCTTGTCGGCGCCGGGTTGGAGACTGAGGCAGCCGGCCACGCGCTCGCGCATGCGCTGCGCCAGCCGCGATTGGGGAAGTATCGCGAGAAGTTGCACGCCCGCACGCTGCACCGACGCCGCGCGATCATCCAGACAAGCCTCAAGCCACGCCTCATCATCCATCGACAGTCCCTCGGCGAGCGTGTGTACGGCATCCGCGCGGTCAGCCGCGGAGAGCGAACTCCATGTTGATTCCACAAGGGCGCGTGCGGCCGTTGGATCATGACGCCGAAAGTAAGCCAGCGCGAGGAGGCGTTCCTGGCGCTTGGCCGTCTCCCATGTCTCGGCGGTGTTGGGCAGCGCGAGCGAAGGCACGGCCGTGCGCCACGGCTCGCGCTGCGCGGCGAGCCACAGGCCGCGCGCGCCGAGGATCGGCTCGATCACGTCGCGCGTGCGCGGGTGTGCGGCCGCGATGTCGAGCAACGCCGGAAGCAGCGAGGGGGGGGCGGCAAGGCCGCGCTGCCGCGCAAGCCCGGCCCATTCAAGAACCAGCGGAATGTCGCTGCTGGCGATGATCTCGGCAAGGAGTTGCCCGGCCGAGCGTGAACAGGGCGCTTCCGTCGCGGGCGCGGCGGAAGGGGGGGGCACATCGGCGAGCGTCCGCGCCCCGCGCCCGGCGCGATCCGAGATGCTCGCCAAGATGCACGCATCACAGAACGCCGCCATGTCGCCATCACGCGCCGATCGCGCAAGACCAACAGTGGCCGTGGCCTCAAGTTCCGTCAGCGATGGCGTGCGCGGCGCGGCCATGGTGGAATGTTACAGCGCAAAGACATCATCGCCGAGCCACCCGGCCAGGGGCCTGACGGCGTGCCCGTCATACTCCCCCGCGAGCGTGATCGTGCCGCCGGCGGCGATGGCGATGGCCTTCCACGGCGGTTCGCCCATGAGCGGCAAACAGGAGTTTTCGCGATCAGCCATGACCCATTGGCCGTGATCTTCGATGAGGCGCACGTCACGCACGATCAGCAGCACGCGTTCGACCCACGGATCGGCGGCGAGGGCCTCGGCATAGCGCGACAGCGCGACATCGCATGTGTCATCACCCAGTTCATTCGGCCACGGTGCGGGCGTCTGCGATTTGATGATGCCGCGCGAGCGCCGCGCGCCGGGATAGAACGCGATGTCTCCCTCGACGGCCGTGCCCAGCGGCATCGTCGCGCCAAAGCCGCGATCGGCGACGGCGTAATCGAGGATGTGTGCTTCCTGCCCGGAGTTCACGCCCGACAACCACGTTCGCCGCACGCGAATGCGCTCTTCTTCCTCTTCGACGATGCCGACGATGGCCCATGTGTCGGTGATGCACTCGCCCGCGAGGACTTCGTCCTTCGTGATGGTCCAGCCGAGGCGCGAGCGTACTTCAGCCTGCAACGGCTCGGGCAGTTCGGCGAGTCGATCGTGGGCGCGGAGCAGAAGGTGGAGCGAGGCGGCGTGTTCGAGGCCGCGAGAGGCCCACTCGCCGGGCGCGATCACCGCATCGCGCATTCGGCGCACGCTGCGGGCAAGGCCGGGCGCCTGCGCGTCGATGAGTCTCGCGGCCGGGCGCTCCCAGAACTCCGTCGGTCGCGTGCGTGCAGCGCCGAGGCCCTCGGCGAGCATGTCATCAAGCCACGCGCGACATTCGGCGACGCCCTCGGCGATGCGCTTCTCGCGCCGCGCCGCGCGTTTGGCGCGATCGGCGGACTTGGCTACTTCGTTAGCTTTGGAACTTTCGCTCGGCGCCGCGGGCGCAGTCTTGGCGGGCTTGGATTCAAACAGCGGCAAGACCCACGAAGGCTCGTCGGCTTGTGTGAAGGCTTTGAGCGAGTCGGCAGCGCGAAGCAGCAGCGCAAGCGCGTGTTTGCAGGGGCGCTTGCGGCTGGGGCAGGTGCAGCGGTTGGCCGTGGCGGTGAAGTCCGCGCAGACGCGGTAGGGGTTCTTGCCGCTGCCCTGGATCTCGGCCCAGATCGCGCGGTCGGACTTCGCAAGCGTGACCCAGGACTTGGATGCGGCAAGTTGCTGCGCCGCGGCGGCGGAAGAGTCATCGGGGGCGAGCGAGATGATCTGCGCGCGGGTGAGCATGATGAGCAGGACTGTACGGCGATGTTTGGGCTGAAGCCCCTGGGGAGGACCGGGCAGGGCAAACGCAAAGTTCGTTGGATCCGGTGGGGCGGGCGTCTCGCCCGCCTCCCTTGCGTGTCGAACGCGCGGTGGCTCAACCCACAGACGCAGGTGTGGGCAATCTTGCGGTTGCCTTGGGTGATGAACGTGGTTCGTCCGCACTCCGGGCGGAGGATCGAAGGTGGACAAATTAGGGGCTGACGCCCCTGGCAACAGTCGTGCGCCCGTTGGGCGAGAAGGGATGCACAGGCGACACGCCCGCGTCACCACGTTCAGATCATGGCCGGTGGACAAGTCGCCGGTACAGCGATTCATACTTCGACACGAGGACATCAACGCCGAAGTGTTGTTCGATGCGCTGGCGTCCCGCACGGGCCATCGCGGCGCGCTTGTCGGCGTTTTCCGCGAGGTCGATCACGGCCAGCGTGCCATCTTCAACGGTTTGTGCTTCATCAACCGGGATGAGGATGCCGGTGTCGGGGGTGATGAGTTCGGGCTGGCCGTTGACGGCCGTGAAAATCTGCGGCACGCCCATGGCCATCGCTTCATAACTGACATAGGCGAGTCCTTCGTGTCCGCTGGGCATGAGGAGCAGGTCGGCATCGCGGAAGACCGGCGCGCCATGCGCGAGTTCGCCCACGAGGTGGAAGCGATCGGGATTCGGCAGTTCGAGCCGCATCGCCTCGATGCGCTGCCGCTCCGGGCCGGGACCGATCATCGCGAAATGAATGTCGAGGTCGGGCCTGCGCTTCTGGACTTCATGCGCGATCCTCGCGAACAGCCACGGACGCTTCTGCCAATAGAGACGCCCGACGAAGACGACCAGCACGGCCTCGTCAGAAATGGCCAACGGCCGTCGGACATGTCCGCGTTCGTACCGATCCGGGTTGAACTCGTGCGTATGGTCAACGCAGGTGTAGATGACGCTGATATCGCGATCGGAGATCGCGTGCTCGCGCATCATGTATGACTTGAGCCATTCGCTGGTGACGGTGCGATGGTCGAAGTACTGCTTGTAATGCCGGCTGCTGTAGGCGGGGTGGCCGCCTTCCATGACGTCGGGCGGTTCGAGAATGTGGCACTGATCGATGACCTTGATGCCCGGCAGGGACTTCTTGAGGGCGGGCAGCGAGTCATAGCCGAGGAACGAGTGCATGATGTGGACGAGTTGAATCTCGCGGCGTCGGCAGTATTCGACGATGAACCGTTCAAAGCGCTTCTCGGCCGGGAGTGGAAGATGGTCGCCGAGATGGCAGACCTCGCGGACGTGTGCGCGAACGCGATCCTCCCACGGATGCGATGATGCCAGCGTGGTGAGCAGCGAGAACTGAATCGTGTCGGGATTCAGGCGTGTCAGCAGATCGACGATGCCCTTGTCCGCGCCGCCGCATTCGAGCCACTGCGTGATGTACAGGGCGCGGATCGCGCCCTTGGCGGTCGCGGGAAGTTTGTCGCCGATGGCGGCGCGTGCGGCATCCGCGACGGGCGACTCGATGGGGAACGATCGCGGCGCGATCAGCGCGCGACGTCCGGAACGAAGCAGCGCGATGATCGTGTCGCGAATGCTCCGCGATTCGCCCGGATTGGCTTCGGCAAACGCGGCGGCGAGCGCAGCGGGACGCGCCACGGCCGCCAACTGTTCATCATTCCAGTGTTCGATTGTCGCCGCGTCGGTTTCATAGAGATGATTCGGCGAATCGGTGCGCGGCGGGCCGGGCTGCCCGCGAAAGACGACGGCGTCGGCGGCGGGATCTTCTGCGAGCGCGGCTGCGGCCATCTCAAGGCACAGCGGCATGCACAGGGGGCCAGGGCCGTAGTGCTGTGGATGCAGCAGCAGAACGAGATCGTGGCCTTGTGTCAGCGAGTCGACATCCGGCGACCACCAGTTGAAGACTTTCGTGGTTGACGCGGAAGCACTGCCGGCGAGGTCTTTGGAATCGCCGGGGAGGATGAGCGTGGCGGCGCGACGTGATTGCGAGGCGAGGGCATCGCGGACGTGGGACGTGTGTTCATCGGCGGGCAGGCCGGTGCAGAGGATGGCGACGCGGGCCGTGGCGCCGAAGTTGGCGACGGGGGGGGGGGATGTGGCGATGGGCCGGGCGAACTTCGCCATGGCCTTTTGCGCGAGGCGCTTCGCGGCATACGGCGGCCAGCGGCGGCGATAGGTGTTGCGCTCACCCTCCATCTGCGCGAGCATCTGTCGCAGGCGATCCGCCTCGTGTCGCGCTGTTTCGGCGGCCCGTGCGGAGGTCGCGACGGTCTCGCGCTCGCGAGCGAGGCGAAGTCGCGCCTCGTCAAGTTGCATCCCCAGCGATGCGGCGCGAAGATCAAGTTGCCGCGCGGTCTCGCGAGCCTCGGCCGCGGCCAGCTCCAGTTCCGCCACGCGCGCCACGGCGCTTTCTGAGACGGCCTGTGATTCCTTCGCGGCCGTGGCTTCGCGCTGGGCTTCGCGCGCGAGGTCGCCGAGGCGCTGCGCGCTGGCTTCGGCGGCGAGGGCGCGTTCATAGTTCGCGCGTGAGGCAGCCTCGGCCGAGAGCGCGCGTTCATAGTTCGCTTTCGCGGCACGCTCGGCGGAAAGAGCGCGTTCATAGTTCGCCTTTGCGGATTCTTCGGACGCCAGCGCACGCTCGTAGTTGGCCTTCGCGGCCGTTTCGATCGAGATGATGCACTGCGAGGCGGCGGCGAGTTCGGCCCGCGTGTGTTCCATCGCGCCGTCGAGCCGGACCGCACGCTCATGGTTCTTCAGGCTGGCTTCCTCCGCGGCCAGGGCGCGTTCATAGTTCGCCTTCGCCGCGGCCTCGGCGGAAAGGGCACGGCGATAGTTCTCCGCGGCGGATGATTCGCTCTCGGCCAGACGAGTTTCGGCGGCCAGGGCGCGTTCGTAGTTCGCCTTCGCGGCGGCCTCCGCGGCCAGGGCGTGTTCGTGGTTGCGTCGGGCGTTGTCGCGCTCCGCAAGGACTTCGCGATGCGCATCCATGCCCGCGGTGAACGCTCGCATCTCGATGCCGACGATGCGCTCCGCCGCGCTCAGCGCCTCACGCCGCGCCCGGGCCAGCGCATCGCCCGCGCGGGGATCGACAAGGCTCAGCGCCGCTTCAAGCAGCGCGCTGATCGCGGCGGGCGAGTCCGTATGTTCGCCCGCCGCGACGCTCAGCGCCGCCAGTGAACGCGAAACTGCATTGTCAGCCCGATCCGTTGACGCCTGATCCACCCCCGCGAGGTGCGACAGGCGAGCGTCGATCTCGCGAATCGACGGATCAACCGCGTCGAGCAGCGCGGCCAGATGGTGATCGTGCGAGTGCCGCGCGAACTCGGAAGCCACGGCCGTGGCGCGAATGTCGTCGGGCGAGAGCGTGATGCCGATGCCTTCGAGGGCTTCGCAGATGCGCTGTGGATCATCAAAGATGGTGTCGGCGTCGATGACGACGGCGGGGGGTGACTGTGCATCGAGAAACGCGAGAATCTCGCCGCAATATCGCGCCCAGGCGCGAAGCGCTGAGGCCACATCCGCCCCCGTGGTCAACTCGCCGCGCCGCGCAAGCGATGCGGCCACGGCCATCGGCCCGCGATGCGCGATGATATAGCGACAATCAGGCAGCAACTCGTGCCAGGAGCGGATGAACAGACACGTTCGCGGATCCTTCCAACCCCAGGGCGCATCGGCGGGGCGCGCGTTGATGATCGCCCTCGCCTCGGCGAGTTCATCGTCGGTGAAGGTGAGCGGCTTGTTGCCGGGATTGATGTAGGTCAGGCCGCGATGTGCCAGGCATCGCTCGTGAAACGCGACGAAGTCGGCGTCTTCGAAGAAGCCGCGCGGGTTGTCAGGCCGTGCTTCGAGCAGTCGCTCGCCCATGTTGACGCCCGCGCGGGCCAGAAGGCTCGACAGCAGTGACGTGCCCGAGCGGTGCATGCCGAGAATGCAGCATGGGCGTGCGGCCGGCGCGGGCGCGACAACCTCCACGGGCGCGGATCGGGGCGATGAGCGAGTGGGCGTGGGCATGGATCAGGGCTTGGCGTCGTTGGGAAGTCGCTGCGCGACAGTGAAGCAGTCGATGAAATGCCCGTCGGTGAGACGGAAGAGCGATTGCGAGTTCAGCCGCATCCCCGGCATCTCCATGATGAGGCCAAAGACCTGCTCGGATCGTACATCCATGCGCGAGGAGTTCACATCCGGGCGATTGGCGTGATGAATGCACACATGCCCGCCGGGGACAAGCACATCGCGCGCTTGCCGAAAATACGCGGCCACCACGTCAAAGTCCGCGTGAACCAGCGAGTCATAACTGACAACCATGTCGAACTCGCCCTTGGGCAGCGTCTTGCCGTCGGTCAACTCGGCCTTGAATGGCTTGCCCGCGAAGCGCGCCCGGCAACTCTCGACGCAGTGCTTCGCAAGGTCGATCGAATGCACAAACTCCGCCACCTCAAGCAGCAGTTCCGTGAAGCGGCCCATGCCGCAGGCGATCTCGAGGATCACGGGCTTACGGCCAAAGGGCATGTACGGCGCGACGAGGCGCGAGAAATCCCGCCGCACCACCTGCACATTGCCCCACGCATACCCGCCCTTCCACTCCGACTCCCATCGCGCGGGATCATCCCAGGTCTGTTTGTTCCAGTCGATGTTGGTCATGGATGAGGCTCCGGGGTCGTGGGTGTGTGGTGGTTCATGCGAGCGCGGCTTCGAGGGCTTTGATGGCGTCGCCCGCGCCGCGCGAGACGCGGTCGTTCTTCACACGATCGAATCGTCGCCGTGCGTCCTGCTTGAAGCCGGACCGGGCGAGTTGGGCGGACCATGAAAGTTGCAGGGCATTGACCGTCGGGGCGTCGAACGTGAAGAAGCGACACGCCGCATCAAACGCCTTGTCGATCATCGGGCGGGTCATCGGCGGCACGTCAATAGGCGAATACGGCTGGGTCAGGCGGAAGCCCACGCTGCACCCGTCGCGCACGACGTGAACGGGCTTGAGGCTCCGCCACTGATACACCAGGGGGGGAATGAATGCGCCCATGTAGTGTTTATAGTCCTGAAAAACGACAATGCTGCCCGGACGAAGCGCGGGACCAAAAGTCGCCCACATCCGCTTCATCAGGTCCGCGTTGTCCGGCGCATCGATGAAGAGGATGGAAATCGGCTTGTCCTGCGGCCAGGTCGCGTTCTCGAGTTCGCCCTTGTGCGTCACGATGAGGTCCGCCCATCGCGCGGTTTGCTGCTTGAACACGTCCTCCATGTCATCGCCCGCGTTCAACGGCACATCGGGAAGGAACTTCGCGGCATACGGCGTCCACGCGAAGCGGTCAAAGACGTGGACCTTGGACTTCGGCGAGCCGCGCTTGCGGTCCATCACGCCCTGCGCAAGCCCGGCCGTGGCCGCCCCGATCCAGGGGCCGAGTTCCACGATGTCGCCTTCAACCGTCGCGGCCTCTTTGGCGAGCCAGTAGGCGTAGAGCACCTCGTCGGTCTGCATCATCGAGGGGGGGACCTTGACATCATGCGGAAAGACGATGGACTCCCACGGGCGATAGCGAGCCTCATCGTCGCTTCGCGGAACCCAGATCAGTTCAGGGCCATCGTCGCTGCGCACGGTCCCGTTGGTGGAGGGCGCTGGTGCGCTGGCCGTGACGGGTTCATACGGCCGTTGCACCACGGCCATCGACGTGGCGTTGTGATAGTGCGGCGGGAGCATGCGCATGATGTTGAAGCCGGGGTGCGACGTTTCGATCGTGCGAATCGTGGAATAGACGCTGCGCATGCCATGCCGCTTGTACAGTTCTTCAAACTCCTTGCTGACATCGTGAAAGATGAAGAGTCCGCCCGGCCGCACGGCCGGTTCCCAGAAACAGAAGTCGGCATACGAGCCTTCAAAGGAGTGATCGCCGTCGATGAGGATGGCGTCGATGGGTCCGATGGTGTCGCGGACATCCTGGGCTTCGAGTCCGCGACTGCTGGCCTGATGAACGTGGGCGAACTCGTCGTATCCGAACTGCTTGAGGTTCTTTCGGGCGATCTGGGCGCGGTCGGACGTCTCAAACGTGTGGAGGACTCTCTCCGGATGGTTGGTGGCGCGAAGGGCGTGGCAGAGAAACAACGTGGAGTGCCCGATGTTCGTGCCAATCTCGACGACGCGCTTGGCCTTGATTCCGGAGAGCAACGCGCACAGGAACAGACCCTCCTGGGCGCCCATGGACCAGTTGTTCGCGTCGGCGCGTCCGATGTTCGCGTATTCGTCGAATCGCTGGGGTTCAAAGCTCAGGAAGCTCAAGCCCATACAGGGAGTCCCTTTCTTCGTCAGGTTGCGTCCGGATGGCGGGTTCGCCTCGACGGATGCGTGGGCGGATTCTAGCCGTGGGTTCGTCGGCGCGCGGCCGTGATGCCCTGTCGTCCCGCCCACAAGGCCAGGTCCTGACGCTCGATGGCTGCGGCGATGAGTTCGGCGAAGCGGTCGGGCGTGCAGGCGAAGGCGGGGATGTTCATGTCGGCCAGCGCGGCCGCATTCTGGTGGTCAAAGTCCGGCGCGCCGGAGTCTGACAGCGCCAGCAGCGCGATCACGGTGACGCCGGAGCGTGCGATGGCCCCAAATCGCCCGAGCATGCGGTCGCGGTTGCCCCCTTCGTACAGGTCCGACAAGACCACGAGTACTGTTTCGGTCGGGTTGGTCACGAGTTTCTCGGCATGGGCCAGCGCCAGGCCGATGTCCGTCCCCCCCCCGAGTTGCACGCCAAAGAGCAGTTCCACCGGATCGCTGCACAGGTGAGACAGGTCCGCGATCGACGTGTCGAAAGCGAGAATGGAGGTCTTCACGGCCGGGAGCGACGCGAGAATCGACGCCATCACGCCCGCGTAGATCACGGAATCCGCCATGGACCCGCTCTGATCGATGCAAAGGATGATGTGCTTGTGTTGCCGGGCAGCGCGGGCACGGCCGCGAAGGTGACGCGGAACAATGGCTCCGAGTTCGGGTTGATAGTGCCGCAGGTTGGCGCGAATGGTCCTGTGCCAGTCGATGTCGGCGGGTCGCGGACGATGCGTGCGCGAACCGCGGCGCAGCGCGCCGGCGATCGCCTGCCGCGCGGGGGGGGAAAGGCGTCGCACGAGGTCATCCACCACCTGACGCACGATCCGCCGCGCGATGTGGCGAGCCTTGGCGGGCACGGCCGTGGATAGCGACACGAGCGTCGCGGCGAGATGCACATCTGGCTGGAGGGTTTCGAGCGTCTCGGGCTCCATCAGCAGCCGCTTGAGTTCGAGGCGTTCGATGGCATCCTTCTGGATGACCTGCACGATGGAGGCGGGGAAGAACTCGCGGACATCCGCGAGCCATCGCGCCACGGATGGGTGCGAGGGTCCAAGGCCGCCCCTGCGGTCCGAGTCATACAGCGCCCCAAGCGCCTTGTCCATGCGCACGTCGCGCTCCGAGAGATCAACGCCCAGCGCGTCAGCCTCATCGCCGCCGAGAATAAGTCGCCAACGGCGCAACGTCTCCGCGCGGTCGATCATGGCGCGGCCCCCCGACCGAGAATGAGGTTGACCGTGGCGATGGCCCGCGCAGCGCGGTCTTCATGGAACGGGGTGCTGTCGCGAGCGGCGACGGCCGTGGGCGCGCCCCCCCCCTCGCGGATGCGCTCGCCGATCTGGCGTCGCTCAGGGGGGGGGAAGCGGGAAAAGGTGCGTCGCAGCACGGGCAGAATCGCGTCGAACCGCTCGCCCGCGATCGACGCGACCCAGTCATCGATCACACGCCACAGGTTCACATCATGCAGCAGCACCAGCGCTGAACCCGCGAGGAACCCATCAATCCACACGGCCGCACGCGGTACATCCGCGCCCAGCGACAGCGCGGCCGTGAGCCGGCGCTGGGCGTGTGCGGAGTCATCGCCCGCGTCGTGCAGGTGTCTCGCGGCGCGTCCGGCGATCAGGCCGTGGCACGCATCACCATCGGCGAGTGCCGTCAGCGTCTGGATCCAGTCGCCTTTGTCGATCGTGTCGGCGAGCGTGGTCAAGGCGGCGTGCGTCGCGTCGATTCGCGCAGCCATGACGCCGGCGGCTTCATCATCGAGCGAGAGCGTGGCCGCGGGCAGCCCCGCCATGATGCGCACCAGCAGCGAGCGTGCGACGCGAGCGAGCATCGACGTGTCCGTGCGCCGCACATCGCCATAGCGCATCGCCGACGCCAGGCCGGGCATCGCGTCCATGAGCGAGCCGACATCATCGGTCGCGGCCGCGAGTTGATCGAGGCGTAGCAGCGCGGCTTCAACCGCGCGGGGAAGATCGGCCGACAGTCCCGCGGCGATGCACGACGCAACCACCTGCACCTGCTCGGCCGTGCGAATCTGCTCCGCGATAAAGGCGCCCGCGGCGATCTCGACGGAATTTCCATACGGCGAGCGTTCGATGATGCGTACGGCGAACTCGGGCTGCCAGGCGAGCGTCCAGGTCTCGCGGAACGTGCCTGTGTGCCCGCGCTGCGCCTCGGCGGGCACGCCCCACGACACGCCCAGCAGCGCGAGCCGATGCAACAAAATGCTTCGCGCCAGGTCGAGATCCTTGCGAAGATCGAGTTCGAGCGTGGATTCAGCGGGGCTGGGCTTGAGTCGAAGCGACTTGTGAAGTCGCGCCAGGTCCGACGCCAGCGGCGTCGTCGGCGCATCGTCAGGCACACGCCCGAAGTCATCGCCGATGAACACGCGGCTGTGAATCAACGACATGCACGCATCGCTGCCATGGGCATGCACGGCCTCGGCGGCGTCGGTGAGATCATCAAGCGTCGGCATCGCACGCCCGCGCAGCGCGGCCAGCGTCTGGCCGAGATGCGCCGCCGCCACGGCGTGCGCCGGTGAAGCATCGAGGCCCGCCTCGCGCAGCGCGTGCGAGATTCGCGCCGTCCATCGCTCGGCGATGGCGTCATCGTGTCGCCACAAATGTGCGTACCAGCCGGGCGCACGCACGCCCGCACCATACCCGCTGGCGACCGTCAGGCGCGACGAAGTCCACGGGACCCAGACCACGGCCGTCTTGCGACGCGGCAGCGATTTCAGGAGCGCCGCGTCGGCCGTGGCGGAGCGAAGCACAGGCGTCTGCGCGGATTCAGACCGCTCGCGGAGCGAGCGGTCCACCCCGAGCGAGCGATCAACCCAAAGCGCGGGAAACTGCCAGGCGCCACAAACCACCGCCACGGGACCCGCGCTCACGCCCAGAGCCGCGCGGATGGCCTGGCGCATGTGTGCCTCGCGAAGGCTGTTGAGCGTGGTTCGTTCGCTCCGGGTGGTCCGCTCGCTCCGGGTGGTTCGCTCGCTCCGCGAGCGGTCTCCGTAGTTTCGATCGCATGGCGCATCACTCTCGTGTTCCTCATCGTTCGCAACGTCCAGACTGGCAACATCCGCTTCAACGGCCGTGCGAACTTCGACCATCGCTTCGGCGATGGTCTCGAAGGCATGGAGCGCCCCCTCGGTGCGTCTGCGATGTTCCATGACCGCATCCCACCATCGTTCGCCATCGTCATACCCGCCCGCGTGCGCGAGGAGCGCGAGGGGATCGGGCCAGGGTTCGTTCCCCTCCGCTTCGTCATCACGATCTTCCGCCGCGTCCGCACCTTCCGGGCGTCGCGCGTGGGGCAGATCCATGAATCGAATCTCCGCGCCATGCACGGCCGCCCAGCGCATCGCCTGCCACTCCGGCGAATACTCCGCCAGTGGGTAATACACCGCGTTCGACGGCGCATCGAAATCGTGGATGAGCATCGCCACGGGGGGGGTGAGGTCGTCGCGCAAAATCCACTCGACCGCATCCTGTGCATCGGCCGGACATTCGATCAGAATGCACGCCGGACGAAGTTCATCGAGCGCGGCCAGCAGCGTGCGCGCCGAACCGGGGCCGTGGTGACGAATCCCAAAGATGTGCGGCGAAGCGGTCATGGTGTACGGCCGCGAGCAGCATCATTACGGCGTGTCGAGTTGACCCTCTGCGCTGAAGCCCACCCTCGGGCGCAGCACGCCGGCGTCGAAGAGAACCTCCGCGAGGCGACCGGGGATGAGATAGGTCAGCCGTCCGCGCAACTCGTACTCGCATTCGCCGGGGGGCATCGCGTCGGCGGGCACGGCCGCGGGAAGCGTCAACCGCTGCACGCCGCGCCGTCGCAGCGAGGCCTCGGCCGATCGCGTGCCGGTGAAGACGCGCTGGCCGTCGAGAAACACGACATAGTCAATCCGCGCGAGCGGGAGTTCGATGGCATTGTCGTTCGCGGCGTCGATGTCAAAGGTGATGACATAGCCCGCCTCGGTCTGCTCCGAAATGCGGGCGTCGGCGACGGTCAGCGTGGGCGGCCTGTAGGCGCAGGCGGCGGGGAGCAGGGCGACGGCGAGCAGAATGAACAGGAATCGGAAGGGGTGCGCACTTGCCATTGGAGACGATACGCCACCAGCCTCCCGACCGCCAGGAGGTCTGTTGTCTGCTGCTCAACGGCAGAACGAGACTGGATCTCCGGGCCGATCTGTCCCGTGCCTTCGTGGCAATGACTATTCGTCAGATTCGGCGGCGTGGCGCAGCGAGAGAAAGGCTTCCTTCAATGGTTGATTCACCGCACTGTCGGGTTCACTCAGGACAAGGGCTTGATACGCGTCCAAGAACTGGATGCGGAGGCGGTGGAACAAATGAAGGAAATGACGGACGAAACCAACGCAATCCAGGACCACGATCTCGGCGCCGTTTGTCTGTTCGTACATCGCGGCGGCGTGTTCCGCGACCTGTTCCTCGATGACGTCGGTCGTGATGAAGACGTAGTTGTCGATGCGGGGCGTGCGCTCGACGATCTTCCGGAGGGCGTGATCGATGTCGTCCCGCGTGACCCGCTTTGACTTCATCTCATAGATCGTGCAAATCCGTTCATCGTTCGTAAGGCGGACTTCGACATCACCGCTTGCGCCCGTTTGCTCATCGGCGGCGAGGTGGCCGCGCAGCGGCATGGCTTCCTCCCCAAGGCGCTTCGCGGCGGCCTGGTACGCCGCCGCGACGATCAGAACGGGGAGGCGGCTTGAGTGCTTGCACGCGAGATGTTGTCGAAGCAGCGTGACGATCTGTTCCGAGGCAAGGGGCAGCGCATCGTCGCCGTGTTTGAGCGCCGCGACAAGGGCGTCCATGCGTTCTTGCTTCTCGTCTCGCACCAGCACCAGCACGCGCAACGTGTCAGTCAGGACTTGTTCCGCCGTCACGCGGTTCTTGGCGACATCGTCGAGCAGTCGCAGCGTGTCGTGGTAGACCTGGGGAGGGCGACCGACCAGGACAGTGCCTGTCGTGAGCATGGCGTCCTGATTGCGGAGGGCCGGCGTCAGAAACGCGGTGGTCGCATTGCACGGCAGGCGATGGGTCGTGATGAACCCGGTCAGGTACTGCTCGTCATAGGTTCGTCCGGAGAAGGAATCGTTGCCGCCGATTGCGGTGTAGGGCTTTCGGGGATCGACCTCGGGGCGATGCATCTTCGCCAACATGCACGACATGAGTAGACGAACCCCCGCACGATTGCGGAGGCAACGACATATGTAGTCGATACGGCCCGACACGTCCTGGTCGTTGATGAGTGGAGTCTTTCCGAGACGGACGGCCTTGGCTAAGGTCGCGTCGAGGAGCTCGCGCGGCGAGGTCACTTGTGAGCCTCCCACAGAACATCCCCCCCCTCTAACTTGTCTGGGTCGTAGTTCACCCACAACACTTCGGCCCGCGTGTCCTTCGTGGAGTGAATGGTCTTCTGCGGGCCGACGATCTTCCGCCATCGCGTCGTCGGGTACAGATGGTTGACGAGATCGCAGTCGTAGTTGGAAAACGCGACCATTCCCTTGGCGGCGTTGAGCGCGTCGGCGAGTTCGCGATGTTGTTCATCCGACATCTCGTGAACGTAAGCCTTGGAATCACCCCGCGTGTCATGCACATAGGGCGGATCGCAGTAGAACAGGGTTTCCTTCGAGTCGTACAAACGTACCACATCGACCGCCGGTCGATTCTCAATCTGCACGCGAAGCAGGCGTGCGCCAATATCCGGCAACGCCTCGACCCCGCCGAGCCAGCGGCTCACGACGCCGCTCATGCCCGCGCGGCTTGTGTCCTTGCAGTTGGCCCAGCGTCCGATGCTCGCGGTTTGCGCGAGGCCCGTGCGCACCTGCCTCGCTCTGACATAGAAGCGTCGAGCCCGCTCGAACGGCGTCTGAGCCGGGTCAAGATCACACGCGATCGAAAATTCCTCGCGCGAGAACGGCGTAAGCGCGATCGCCTCGGCGAGCTTGTCCCGTTGCTCCCGAAGCACGCGAAAGAAGTTGCAGACTTCACCGTCAAGATCGTTGTACGTCTCGATCGGAGATGGGGCGCGATTCAACAGGACTGCGGCCGATCCTGCAAACGGCTCACAGTAGTGGTGACAAATGGGAAGGAGCGGCAGCAGCCAATCGAGGTGCGAGTACTTGCCCCCATACCAGCCGAAGGCGATCAGTTTTCGTTTCGTTTCAAGACGCGAAATCGGCGGCGGCTGGCCGCGTCTTGACGTTCTTACGTCAAGCGACGCCAAGTCCGCATCGTCCTCGTTCAGGAGAGGCGTCGCCCGTATGGACCTTAGTCGCTTCGTCATGTTTGAGTAGCCTGTGCGATGAGGTAGATCTGGTATCGTTGGCGAATCTACTTGAACTCAGTTGTAGATGTCGTCACAGCAGCGGGTTCTTCGCGCCCTCGTGATAGTCGCGGATCGGGCTCATGTTGGGTTGAGGGTTCACGAGCACATCGCTGTAGAGTTCTTTGTCGGGGTCCGGCTCGGGGGACGCTTCGGCGAAGTCGATGGCCTCTTTGACCACCGTGCGGATGTCCTGCTGCATGGCCGTGAAGTCCTGCTCAGAAAGCGCGGGTTTGCCGTCTGAGTTCTTTCGTTCGTTGAGGAGATACGCGGCCAGTCGGTCGATCGAGTCCTGCGACTTGTACTGCTCGACTTCATCCTTCGTGCGATACTTCTGCGGGTCCGACATGGAGTGCCCGAAGTAGCGGTAGGTCTTGAGATCGACAAAGGCCGGGCGCTGCTGTTCGCGGGCGCGATCGACCACCGGTTTGAAGTCGTTGTAGAGATCGAGGATGTCAAAGCCGTCGATGATGTACCCGTCGATGCCATAGGCGTCGGCCTTCTTGGTGAGGTCGTCGGCCATGGTCGTGCCGCGGGCGATGGAGGTGCCCATCGAGTATCCGTTGTTCTCGACGATGTAGATCACCGGCAGGCCGAGCAGCCCGGCCAGGTTCATCGCTTCGTGCAGCGCGCCTTGATTGAGCGCCCCATCGCCGAGGTAACACAGCGAGACTTTCTTCTTCGGCTTGTCGCCGGCGCCGGGGTTGGGCAGCGGTTTGCCAAGGACTTCGAGTTCATACTTCGCGGCAAAGGCCAGACCCGCGCCCAGCGGCGTCTGTGCGCCCACGATCCCGTGCCCGCCAAAGAGCCAGTTCGGCTTGTCGAACATGTGCATCGACCCGCCCTTGCCCTTGGCGCACCCGGTGATCTTGCCGTACATCTCCGCCATGCACGCCCTGGGGTCCATCCCTCGCGCCAGCGCGTGACCGTGATCGCGATACGCGGTGACGATCGGATCATCCTTGTTCACGGCCGCGATCGTGCCAACACACGCGGCCTCTTGGCCGGTATACAGGTGGCAGAACCCACCGATCTTGGCCTGCTGATACGCCTGGGCCGTGCGGTTCTCAAACTCACGGATGAGCAGCATGTCGCGCAGCCACGAGATGATCGTGGCGTCGGGGAGTTTGTCGGTGAGGGGTCGCGGACGGCGTTGGCGTGCGGCCGTGGCGTCCGGTTTGGCGGAGACCTGGGTCATAATGGCAAGTGTAGGGGGTGCGGAAGTTGGGAGATTGTCGCGGTTGGCGGACGATGGCGTTGTGCGGGCGGGGGGTGGCGAATCCGCCATTTGGCTGGTATAATCTGGCCATATGGCGGGACCACGATCGACAGCGCGGGTTCGCACGGCCACCGCACGCGGCCGGATGCTCGGTCTGGCCGGGGTCGATGCCGCACGTTTGGTACAGTTGGTCGAAGCGGGGTTCGCGTTCGCCCGGATCGAGTCGCTGCGCAAGGCGACGGGCCTGACGGTCGAGGAGATCGGGCGCTTCGCGCGGATTCCCGGGCGGACGATGACGCGCCGGCAGGCACAGGGGCGGTTGCAGGCCGATGAGTCAGATCGCGTGCTTCGCCTCGCGACGCTCTTCGAACTCGCGACGGAACTGTTCGAGGGTGACCGGGATGCGGCGAAGCGCTGGCTTGAAACGCCGCAGCCCGGGCTGGGCGGCGCGATTCCCCTCGAGTTCGCCGGAACGGAAGTCGGCGCACGCGAGGTTGAATCGCTGATCCAGCGCCTCGAGCACGGCGTGATCTCGTGATGATCTCGGCATGGCGCATCGTCAAGGCGAAATACGCCAGCGATGCCTTCAGCGGCGAGGGCGCGCGGCTCGCCGGAGGGCGATGGAACTCGCCGGGCGTTCGCGTCGTGTATGCCGCGGCCACGGCCTCACTGGCGATGCTCGAAATGCTCGTCCACCTGCAATCGCACGAGGTGATGGGCGCGTATGTCATCATCGACGTGCGCTTCGACGAGTCGATCGTCGAGACCATCGAGGCCAGCGCGCTGCCGCGAACGTGGAAGCGATCACCCGCGCCGCCATCGCTACGCCGAATCGGCGATGCGTGGGTGCGACAACGGCGCAGCGCGGTTCTGGCCGTGCCCAGCGCGGTGGTGCCTGCCGAGCGAATCTACATCCTCAACCCGGCGCACGCGGGGTTTGCGACGGTTGAGATCGGACGGCCGCAACCTGTGAAGTTTGATGCAAGATTGCTCAAGAGTGCCGAGACATGATGGGGACGATCGACCAATGCTCGGCTCCGTGAGCAGGACCACGGTGTGCCATGGCCATCGCTCTGGATGGCCATGTCGTAGTTCCGAAGCGTTCGACGCGAATCGTGGCCACGTCGAACCGTCGCCACGGCACACGACTTGACGTGTGCTTACGGACACCCCGCGCTGAAGGCGTTGCCAAAGCAGAGGAAGTCGAAGACATCGCACACGCCACGGCCGGTGGTGGTGTCGCAGTCGCAGGCGTAGGGATCGCCGGCGTGGAACTTGTTGCCGAAGCAGAGGAAGTCGAAGATGTCTAGGAGTCCGGGGCCGGTTGTTGGATCGCAATCGGGATAACAAGGACGACAACGTCGCTGGGCGAAGTGGCTCGATCGGGTCGCGCCAGCGCTCCAGAACCAGCCTCCTATGAAGAGTGTCGGTTCTTCATGCCATCCAGAGCCAAGGTCGAGCGGAAGGAGTGAGTTGACCGAACCGTAGGTTCCTCCTCCCAGTTCCTCCCATCGATCGCCATTCCAACGCGCGAGCCCTCTCACGGGTGTGGATCCCGAATTGGAGTAGTGTCCGCCGGCGATGAGGGATCGTCCGCTACCGCTGTCGTAGTCGCTCAGTGCATGCACGAAATACGCGCCGAAGCCAGATCCAACCGGCGACCATCCACCGCCATCCCACCGCGCCACGCGAAGGGCCTCACCTGTTCCCGCGACGGTGAAGTCTCCGCCGGCAAACAACGCGCCGTCGTATACGTGCAACGCTCGAACTCTGCCGTTCAGACCCGCGCCGAGCGGTGACCAGGCACCCCCGTCCCACATCGCAATTCGGTTGAGCAGCGGGGAACCGGAAGCGCCGAAGTCGCCGCCGGCCACAAGCCGATCTTGGTACACGGCGAGTGCGTGGACCTTCGCATTAATGGTCGTGCCCAAAGGAAGCCACTCCGAACCGTCCCAAAACGCGACAAACCGCGCAGCACCAGTCTGGAAGTCGCCACCTGCGACCATGCCGATGGGCTGCGGACCCGGCCCATCGGGATCAAACGGGATCAGCGCCAGGACTTCCGCAAAACTTCCTGGATTGCCAAGCCCGACTCCCATCGCTGACCAAGACTCACCATCCCATTGAGCAACGTTCGTCGCCGAAAGTTCATCTGCGGTCTGAAACCGTCCTCCGACGATGAGCCGAGGAACGCCCGCACCGGAGAGTACGGCCAGAGCATTGACTTTGGGATCGACATCGCCGCTAACGCCGCCGACTCCGGATCCAAGAGGGCTCCAGCCCGCGCCGTCCCATTGCGCGATGTGTCTTGCGGAAACTCCGCCGGCCGCGATGAACGCACCAGCGGCGATCACTCGCGGGGCTGTTGTTCCTGGCGCTTGGTAGAGGGCGGTCGCCAAGACCGCAGACTCCATGCCGTGAGCCAATCCTGGCGTGTGCTCAGACCCGGTCCCACGCCACGATTGGCCATCCCAAGCTGCGATGCTGCGAATCACTCGTCCGTCGACGGATGTCAAACCACCTGAGACATACAGGCTGGCGCGTCCGGGGCCGGCGAAGTGGTCTTCGAAAACCTTCGCGTCGTACACCAGGCCCGTCGTCGGCGCGCCCGGCACCGGTTCCCACTGCCCGTTTTTCCAGCGGGCGACGCGGCCCAAGGGTTGCGATCCGGAAGCATTGAACCCGCCGACGGCGTAGAGCACGGGGAGTTCAGGTCCAGACCCATCCTCGTCAAACACGACAAGTTCGGTGACGGTGGCCCCCCCTGTAGCGCCGATTAGGCCGTCACCCAAGGCGTGCCATGCCACGCCATCCCATCTCGCGACATTGATCGCTGGCACTCCGCCCGCCGAGGTAAACGCTCGACCCCCGACATACAACGATGGGGGGATCGGTCCACCTGCATCCTCATCAAACCACACCATCGTGCTTAGAATTCCGTCGCCGAGCCAGCCGAGGTGCGACCAGGTTTGGCCGTCCCAGACCACGACTGGCCCTACTGGACCGGACGTTGAAGCGCGGAGGCTGTCCCCGGCAGCGTACAAGCGTGCCTCGGGGTGTCCGGGTGCTCCTGCGTCCACTCCAAGAACCGTCCAAACCCGACCTTCCAGCCCGAACCCAATTGCCGACCATTGCGCGCCATTCCACGCCGCGATCGCCTTGGCTGGCGCGCCGCCGGCCTGGGAAAAGAACCCTCCTGCGATCAGTTGCCGCAACTGCGGTCCCGAGCCGTCAGGATCGAACGTGGTTACGCTGGTGACAGACTGGTTCATGCCCGAACCCAGAGAAGACATCGTCGTTCCATTCCACTGAGCAATGTAGTTCGCCTGAAGTGAGCCATACACTGGGGAATACGACCCGATAACCAGCACCGGAGGAGTCCCGCCTGGACCGTCGCGATCCCACGATACGGCTTGCACCCGATCGAGAAAGAAATCCCACGTCGGCCACCACTTCGACCCGTCCCACTTTCCAGCGTTACGAATGAACCCGCCGACACCGGTTGCCTCGAACGAGCCAAACGCGTGCAACGCATTTCCTTGACTGTCTTCATGAACAGCGAGGTAATATGCGTTGCCGACGAGAGCGGGAGGTGCAAACTGGGTTGACCACTCCAAATGACACTGGGCCATCGCGTATCCGGCGCAAAGTCCGACGGCTGCGGTCACCCCAACGACAATCTGGGTTGCGTGCATAAGACCTCCACACTTCGTGCGCGATGCCAATCTCGACAGTTGCTCGTGGACTAGTACATCCGAGCTTCGTTTAGGACTGGTTCTATGATCGCCGAAATCCCGGGTTCTGTCAAGGGCGCGCTGCATTGATCCGTTGCGTGATTTTGAAGGCGTGGCCATTCCGACAGCCATGCTCACGTCCCGAGTCGGCTTTGAGACTCGTGCCGCATCCCCTCTCCGCCCCGGCCATACCTCGCCTCGTCCGGTATCATCCCTGCGGAGGTGTGCCATGCGTCTGATCTCCCTGATCGTTGGGTTCCTGGTGATGGCCCTGTCCGCCCTCGCCCAGCCCGCCGACACCATCTACCACTCCGGCAACATCTACACCATGGACCCCGCTCGCCCGCGGGCGGAGGCGGTGGCGATGTGGGGGAGTCGCATCGCGGCCGTGGGGTCTGATACGGAGGTTCTCGCGTTCGCGGGTCCGCTGACGCAGCGTGTCGATCTTCAGGGTCGGACGGTGCTGCCGGGGCTGATCGACTCGCATGGGCACATGCACGGGCTTGGGCTGTTCGGCCTGGGGCGGATTGATCTGAGTCGCGCGGGCGGGCTGGATGAGGTCGTTCGCACGGTGCGGGCGAAGGCGGATACGGCCGTGGCGGGCGAGTGGATCCTCGGCGGGCGATGGGACCACGAGAGTTGGCCGTCGAAGACGCTGCCGCGCCATGAGGAACTGTCAGCGGCGACGCCGGAACATCCGGTGTGGCTGCGGCGTGTGGATGGTCACGCGGGTCTGGCGAATGCGGCGGCGATGCGTCTCGCGGGGATCACGGCCGAGACGCCAAGTCCGGCCGGCGGCGAGATCATCAAGGATGACCTCGGCCGTCCGACGGGCGTGCTCGTGGACAACGCGATGCGCCTGGTCGAGCGTGTGATCACCACCGCGACGCACGATCCGGAAGAAGTGATCCTCAAGGCACAGGAGATGTGCCTGAGCATGGGGCTGACGGGCGTTCACGATGCGGGCGTGTCGCCCGCCGAGATCGAGGTGTATCGAAAGTTGGAGGCCGACGGCCGTCTGAAGATCCGCATCTACGCGATGGTCTCGGCCCCGTATGCGATGCGCTGGTTCACCGAGAACGGCCCCACGGCCGGGGATCGCTTGACTGTGCGATCGGCGAAGTTGTACGTCGATGGTGCGATGGGTTCGCGCGGGGCGTGGTTGCTCGAGCCGTATGCGGATCGGCCGGTGGATTCGGAAGGCAAGGCGTACGCGGGCCTGGCCGTGATGGAGCCGGAGCGGATTCAGGAGATGGCCGAGCACGCGTTGGCGTTTGGGTATCAGGTATGTACGCACGCGATCGGGGATCGCGGGAATCGCGAGGTTCTCGATGCGTATGCGCGGGCGCTGTTGCGGTATCCCAATGACGATCATCGCTTCCGCATCGAACACGCGCAGTTGCTGAATCTCGCGGACATTCCGCGATTCGCGGCGATGGGCGTGATTCCATCCATGCAGCCGACACACTGCACATCAGACATGCGTTGGGTTGAGGCGCGCGTGGGCGCGGATCGCGCGAAGGGCGCGTATGCGTGGGCCGCGCTCTTGCGAAGCGGCGCACGAATCGCGGGTGGGAGCGACTTTCCCGTTGAATCGCACAATCCGTTTTTGGGGCTGTATGCGGCCGTGACGCGGCAGGATCTATCGGGCGCACCCGCGGGCGGCTGGATGGCGTCGGAGCGCATGACGCGCGAGGAGGCGCTTCGCAGCATGACGATTGATGCGGCTTTTGCGGCGTTTTGTGAGGATTCGCGCGGCGTGCTGCGCGCGGGGATGCTCGCGGACTTCATCGTGATCGATCGTGATGTGATGGTGTGCGAGGCGCGGGAGATGGCCGATGCGCAGGTGGTGACGACGGTGATCGGGGGCGAAGTTGTGCATGAACGATGAACAGAACGCGCTGGTAGCCCGATAACACACTATGCTTTTGTGTGTTTTGCATGACAGAATGGGCAATATACAGGGGGAATCCGGCAGGAATGGCCCTGAGACCGCAAAAAAGGGAGTGTGAGGGTGGCCGCAGGGGCTTGCTTTTGAAAGTGGGGTCGTGTATATTGGTGTGTGTCGTCGGCGAATGGGTCGTAGGCGACGAGTTGAAACCTGAGCGTCGGGCGTTTCTTTCCCGACTGCCTCGCGAGGAGAAAGAGACATGAAGAATTCGATCGTTGCGCTTCTTGGCGTCGCTGGTC
>CAZTPJ010000006.1:34059-72360 GCA_964614515.1 uncultured Phycisphaeraceae bacterium
CGAGGAGAAAGAGACATGAAGAATTCGATCGTTGCGCTTCTTGGCGTCGCTGGTCTGGCTACGGCTGCTTTCGGGCAGGCTGGTTGGAACATCGCGGTCAGCAATCAAGTCACCCCGACGACCCCGTCGGCGACGGTGACCGTTTCCGCGTTCTTCTCAGCCCAGGACCATGCGTTCGCCGCTGCCCTGTTCGCTCTTGTGGCGGCTGAGGCTGGCTGGTCGGGCAACACCGTTCTGCTCCCCCCGCCGAACAATCCCGGCGTGATCAACGGTGGTTCGATCGACGGGATCACGGCTGGCCAGATTCACTTCCCGCCGGTGGTGAATGCGAACCCCGCGAACCCGATCGCGGTGTTCGAGGCGACATGGAGCACGGGTGACTTTACCCCGCGTTCGGTTGACGTGAACACCCGCACGACTCGCTTCGATGCATACATCAGCGCGACCAGCCCTGCTTCGCAGAGCCGTCTCGCTGGTCTGCTCGAAGGCGCTGGCGCGATCGAAGTCGTTCCCGCTCCGTCCGCTCTGGCGCTGCTCGGCATGGGCGCGCTGGTCGCTGGCCGTCGTCGCCGGTAATCCGCGAAGGATGACAGGCTCGAATAACTCAAACCCCCTGGCCGTGAGGTCGGGGGGTTTTTCATTGTCCGCCGTTTTTGTTCTAGTGCAATCCCCATTTTTAGAGAGTTTCGGTTGTACCGCGGTCCACCAAAAATGGTTTCGCGGGGGGCTTGACAAGTGGTCCGACTGTCGGTAATCTGATTGCATCGAATGACGGTTGTTTCGTCATCGGTGAGTTGAGTTTTCGAGCCTTGGGGCATCGTCCCCGACATACTTTCGAGGAGAAAGAGACATGAAGAATTCGATCGTTGCGCTTCTTGGCGTCGCTGGTCTGGCTACGGCTGCTTTCGGGCAGGCTGGTTGGAACATCGCGGTCAGCAATCAAGTCACCCCGACGACCCCGTCGGCGACGGTGACCGTTTCCGCGTTCTTCTCAGCCCAGGACCATGCGTTCGCCGCTGCCCTGTTCGCTCTTGTGGCGGCTGAGGCTGGCTGGTCGGGCAACACCGTTCTGCTCCCCCCGCCGAACAATCCCGGCGTGATCAACGGTGGTTCGATCGACGGGATCACGGCTGGCCAGATTCACTTCCCGCCGGTGGTGAATGCGAACCCCGCGAACCCGATCGCGGTGTTCGAGGCGACATGGAGCACGGGTGACTTTACCCCGCGTTCGGTTGACGTGAACACCCGCACGACTCGCTTCGATGCATACATCAGCGCGACCAGCCCTGCTTCGCAGAGCCGTCTCGCTGGTCTGCTCGAAGGCGCTGGCGCGATCGAAGTCGTTCCCGCTCCGTCCGCTCTGGCGCTGCTCGGCATGGGCGCGCTGGTCGCTGGCCGTCGTCGCCGGTAATCCGCGACGCTGACAGAATGAAATCGACCCAGACCCCCCGCTCGACAGAGTGGGGGGTTCTTTTCTGCGCGCGTGCGGCCATGGCCGCGAAGATCGCCCGCGGCGCGACACGATCTGCATGATCGGGAAAGTGGGCCTGGTTGGAGTCGAACCAACGACCTCACCCTTATCAGGGGTGCGCTCTAGCCACCTGAGCTACAAGCCCGAGTTGTCGCCGGGCGTGGCCCGGCCCCGCCATCACGCGGGTCACTAGGATACGCCGACAAACGCCGCGTGTCATCTGCCACGGAATGCTGGACATCCACGGCCGAGTTCGCGGGCGTAACCGGAGAACCTCATGCTCCTGCGAATGCTCTATGACGACAAACTGGCGCAGGCGTCATACCTGCTGGCCTGTCAGCGATCCGGCGAGGCGCTCATCGTGGATCCGCAGCGCGACGTAGATCGATATCTCGACCTGGCCGCACGCGAAGGCGTGAGCATCACGGCCATCGCCGAGACGCACATCCACGCGGACTATCTCTCCGGCGCCCGCGAACTGGCGGAGCGCACAGGGGCGAAGTTGCATGTCTCAGGGTGCGGAGGCGAAGACTGGCAGTATCGGTGGCTGGACTCGTTTTCCGGCGGCGGGTCGTATGACGCGATGCGCGTTCGCGATGGCGATGCGTTCACGATCGGAGGGATCTCGCTGCGCGTGATGCACACGCCGGGGCACACGCCCGAGCACGTCTGCTTCCTCGTGACCGACAAGGGGGGGGGGGCGACGGAGCCGATGGGCGTGTTCACCGGCGACTTCGTGTTCGTGGGCGATCTTGGTCGCCCGGATCTGCTTGAAACCGCGGCCGGAACCGTCGGTGCAAAGGAGCCTTCGGCACGTCAGTTGTTTGTGAGCGTCAAGCGATTTCTTGAACTGGCGGACTATGTGCAGGTGTGGCCAGCGCATGGCTCGGGCAGTGCGTGTGGCAAGGCGCTGGGCGCGGTGGCGCAATCAACCGTGGGGTATGAACGTCGGTTCAATCCGGCGATTCGCGTGGCCGGGGAGGGCGAGTCGGCGTTTGTCGCGGCGATTCTGGAGGGTCAGCCCGAGCCGCCGTTGTATTTCGCGCGGATGAAGCGGGAGAATCGCGACGGCCCTGCGGTACTGGGCGAGTTGCCGCGGCCGTCGGAGATGTCAGCGCGCGACCTGGCGGGGCTTGATGCGAAGGCGTGCGCGATCATCGACACGCGGTCGTGGCGCGAGTTCAAGCAGGGCCACCTGCCCGGGTCGCTGTATCTGCCGCTGAACTCGTCGTTTCCGACGGACGCGGGTTCGTTCGTGCGCGGAGGCGAGCCGATCTATCTGATTCTTGATGGATCGCGCGTGGAAGAGGGTGTGCGGGATCTGGTGCGCATCGGGCTTGATGATGTTCGCGGGTGGTGTTCGCCGGCGTCGCTCAAGGCGTACGCGGGAGGGGGGGGGACGATGGCGACATCGCGGGATGTGGATGTTCGCGAGGCGGCGGCGTATGTACGTGAGTCCGGGGCGTTTGTGCTCGACGTGCGCCGCGCATCGGAACATGCGCAGGGCACCCTGCCCGGGGCGAAGAACATCGCGCACACGCGACTGGCGGCGCATCTGACGGAGTTGCCCAAAGACCGCCCGATCCTCGTGCATTGTCAGGCGGGCGGACGTTCCGCGCGGGCGGTGGCGCTGCTGCGTCGCGAGGGGTTTGACGCGGTGAACCTGGCGAATGGGTATGCAGGGTGGATGGCGGTGAATGGGTGATAGTGGTACGCCACACCGGAAAGGTTACGATGAGGTTGGCACACTTTCATCGCGCGCGACGCTGCTTCCAAATGGTGGGATCTCGCTTGGCGTGAAGTACGCCGAGGACAATCGTTGATTCCACTTCAAGTGTGAAGAAGACGCCAAAGGGAAATCGGCGCATGAGCGCGCGTCGTAGTCCGTGGTCCACGACCGGGAATGACTCAGGGCTGCGATCAGCAGCCGCCAGCACCGCTTCGAGCGAGAGCAGGAACTCGTCACCCAAGCCGACTCGCTGGGATTCATACCACGCGAACGCCTGTTCGATGTCGGCTTCGGCTTCTGGTTCGATTCGCAGGCGCGTGTTCACTTGTTTCGTCGCACTCGCTGCTTGACGTCGCTCCACGACGAGCCAGCCACGACGCCTCGAGCGGTCCGTGTTCGATAGGCCTTGAGGCGTCGCTCAAGTTCCTTTGTTTGCGCCGCGGAGAGAGTCAGCGCTTCCGGATCTTTCGCGACGCTGTCCCACAAATCCTGGATGAGCTGGATTCGTTCGGCGACGCTAAGTTCGGCGAGTTGCTGTGCGAGATTGGCTTCATTCATCGGATCGTCGCTCCTTGGTTGGATTATAGGGTTTCCAGAGGTTCGCGGCGCAAGGCGCAATCGCGATCAGAGGACTTGGCGCGGCCGGGTCGGGGGAGGTATGCTAACGGGACTTCCACGGAGATTTGCCATGTCGCTGAGGTTTCTGAGTGCATCGTTGACGGGGCTGGTGTGTGCATTTCCGGCGTTCGCGCAGGACTTGACGATCCACGCGGGGCCGCAGCGCGAGGCGATCGCGATTGTCAACGCGACGATTCACCCTGTGAGCGGGCCGTCGATCGAGCGCGGCTACATCCATTTTGAGGATGGCGTCATCACGGCGGTGGGCGGGGGAGATTTCGCGCTCGCCGGGCCGGGGACGGTGATCGATGCGACGGGCAAGCATGTGTATCCGGGCATGATCGGCGCGGTGACGCAGATTGGCCTTTCTGAAATCTCATCCGTTCGGGCGATGCTGGATCATCGTGAGGTTGGCGATGTGTCGCCGGAGGTTCGTGCGGCCGTGGCGGTGAATCCGGATTCGTGGCTGATTCCCGTCGCGCGTTCATCGGGGATTCTGACCGTGGGTTCATTTCCGACGGGTGGCCGGATTCCGGGTCGCGCGAGCGTGATGCGGCTCAATGGTTGGACGTGGGAAGAGATGGCCGTGAAGCAAAGCGCGGGGCTGATCGTCAACTGGCCCAACGTGCGTCCCGTGCGTGCGTGGTGGATGACCGACAGCGATGAACAGCAGCAGCAGGGGATCAGCACGGCGATGCAGGCGATTGAGCAGGCGTTTGATACGGCGCTGGCGTATCAACGTGCGCGGCAGGCGGATCCATCGCATCCGGTTGACCTTCGCTGGGAGGCGATGGGCGAGTTTCAGAGTCCGCGATCGATCGACCCCGAAGCGAGCGAGGATGCGAAGGCTTCACCGTTGTTCATCTTCGCCCAGGAAGTTGAGCAGATCACGTCGGCCGTGACATGGGCAACGGGGCGTGGGCTGAATCCGGTGATTGTGGGCGGGCGTGATGCGCCGATGGTTTCGGAGTTGCTCAAGCAGCATGATGTGCCTGTGATCGTGCTTGGCACGCACGCATTTCCGCGCCGGGCGGACTCGCCGCATGACGAGGCGTTCACGCTGCCCGCACGGCTGGAGGCCGCGGGCGTGCGATGGTGCCTCGCCAGCGGCGAAGAGCCGGGACACGAGCGGAACCTGCCGCACAATGCGGCCACGGCCGTGGAGCATGGACTCGCCGAGGATGTCGCGATCGCGTCGATCACGCTTCGCGCGGCACAAGTTCTCGGCGTGGGCGATGTCCTCGGCTCGCTGGAGGTCGGCAAGGCCGCGACGCTGATCGTGACGGATGGCTCGCCGCTGGAAATTCGCACGAACATCGAGCGTGCCTTCATCGACGGGCGCACCATTGACCTGACGAACAAGCAGACGGTGCTGGATGGGAAGTATCGTGAGAAGTATCGGCAGCAGGGGCAGTGAGAGCGGAGCACGTCACGGTTGAATAGAACTCGATGAGCACTTGCTGGGCGACACAAAGTTGCACTCGGCCGCGCTCACAATCTTCAAGAAGAGTTCAGCTCGCTGCGTGCGCCGCCATGTCTTTGAAGTTGGCGTAGACGAGGACATTCGTATCGACCAACGCGAGATCAAGCGACATCGTCGTAGAGTTCCTCTCGGGTCAACGTTCCGAAAACTCTCCCGGGACGCGCGTGCTTCGCAAGTCGCTCGCCGACGTTCGGGTGTCCGTTCAGATCCGAGGGCCGCGAACCCTCTCGCGGTGTCGAAAGTTCTCGACGAAGTATCTCCACGACGCTTGCAAGGGCCTTGGCCACGGGGTCCGGGATGTCTCGTACGTCGATATGGTCCATTGGGAATGCCAATTCATTCTGGCAGATCTGTGCTCCTCTCAGGATTACACACTGGTTCCCTGCCTCAGGTTCAGTGCGCGCGGGTCGTCGCTGACGACATTGCGGCTCGGAGTCTGGTATTGGGACGCGGCTTGTGGTATGCTGTGAGGGACCACGGAGGAATGATCCATGATGCACACGCGAATTCGTCGGCTGCAGCAGGCCATCGCTGCCTTAGCACCCATCATCGTTGCGTCGGCAGCCACCGCCCAACCTGACGCCGTGGAAGGGGTTCAGGTGGTCCGATATGACGGACACCGCGTGGTGACGATCGACATTGCCGATCCAGCGATACTGGACCGCGTGGTCGATCTTGGTCTTGACCTGTGGTGTTGCGAGCCGCGGCGCGGGCCGACGCACTTTCGGGTTCGGCCGGAGGTCATGGCCGCGCTGGATGCGTCCGGGATCGCGTATCGCGTCGAGATCGAGAACGTGCAGGCGGATGTGGATGCCGAGGCCGAGCGGATCCGCGCGGGTCGACGCGGGGTGATTCGTCCGCCGGCGCTGCACGGCGAGCCCGGCGGTGCGCCCGATGCGGGCGACTGGTTCGCGGATTTCAAGAACCTTGACGCGATCGTGACGCGGATGGATGAACTGGCCGCGCTACGGCCGGACATTGCCACACGATTCACGTTCGGCTCGACGCACAACGGGCGTCAGATCGAGGGCCTGCGCATCACCAACGACGCGGCGAACGAGGGTCGATGCAAGCCGGTGATGCTGTTCAACTCGACGCAGCACGCGCGGGAGTGGATCGCGCCGATGACGACGATGTTCCTCGCCGAACATCTGGTGACAAACCACGGTTCCGTTCCGCGCATTACGGACCTGGTCGATCGCGTCGAGTTTCTGATCGTTCCCGTGAGCAATCCGGATGGCTACGTGCATTCGTGGACGACGAGTCGCTTCTGGCGAAAAAACCGCCGCAACAACGGCAACGGCACGTTCGGCGTGGATTTGAATCGCAACTGGGGGCACATGTGGGGCATCTCGCTGCCGCATCAATCGGCCGGAAATGGAAACCCATCGAGCGATGTGTACTGGGGGCCGTCGGCGTTCTCAGAGCCGGAGACACAGGCGCTGCGCGATCTCGTGTTGAGCAAGCCCGGCTTTCGCGGACACAACGATGTGCATTCGCACGGGCAGATGCTGTTGCATCCGTGGGCGTGGACATCGCAGGATTCGCCCCACGCCGCGTGGTTTCTCGAAACGGGCACGGAAATGCGATCGCGGATTCTCGCGGTCCATGGGCTGACGTATCGACCGGGCAAGTGGTACAACGTGTTGTATCCCTCGGCAGGTGCGGCCGTGGACTGGATGTACGCCGATCGCGGCGCGGTGACGTACACGGTGGAGTTGCGCGGCGGTCGATTCGATCCCGCGCCGAGCCACATCCGTCCGTGCGGTGAGGAGAACCTGGAGGCGTTTCTGTACCACTCAGAATGGGTGATGGATGAGTTTCCGTTCAAGGCGGACTGGAACGGGGACTGCGTGTACGACATTTTCGATTTCCTCGCGTTTCAGAACGACTTTGCGGCACGGCTGCCGCGGGCGGACTACAACGGGGACTTGATCTTTGACATCTTTGACTTTCTTGAGTTTGCGAATGATTTTGCGATTCAGCGATGAGCGCAGGCTCCAAGCGAGCGACGTTCCACACCCGATGAGTCGGGCACAGGCGAGACGCCCGTGCCACCGCTGGCGTGCCACGCGCGGTTGTGGCCACGGGCGGTTGTGTCACCGACTGTTCAGTGCATTCCGGCACCCGCCTTCACTCCAATTCCTCCACCGTCTTTGGCCAGTCATCGCGCAGCAGGCGCGAGAGGGATCGGTCGGCGAGGATGCGGCCGTCGGTTTGGCATGTGGGGCAGTAGTTCATTTCATTCTCCGCGTGAATCACGCGCTGAACCCGTGTGCCGCACACGGGACATGGCTTGCCGAATCGACCATGCACGGCGAAGTCCGGGCGAAAGGCGGTGATATCGCCGACGCCGGGGAATCGGCCGTGGAACTGCGTGCGCAGCGTATTGGTCCATCGCGTGAGCGTGTCGCGTGCGGCGTCGTGAAGGCGGGCGAGTTGCTCGGTGGTGAGCGATTGCGTGCGGACGAAGGGTGAGAGGTGCGCTGCGTGGAGGATTTCGTCGGAGTATGCGTTGCCGATGCCGCTGATGATGCGCGGGTCGGTCAAGGCACGCTTGAGTGTTCGGTTCTCGCGCTGCAAGGCGGCGGCGAACTCGGTTGCGGAAGTTTCAAACACATCCACGCCGCCCGGGTCGAGGGCGTGAAGCGCGGCCTGGCCGGCGACGACATGCAGCGATGCACGCCGTTTGGTTCCCGCCTCGGTCAGGATGAGCGTGCCGGATTCAAAGTCAAACGCGGCCAGATCCTGACGACCACGCGCGGGCGCCCCTGATTCCCTCCACGACAAGCGTCCGGCGATCATCAGGTGGATCACAATCGCGAGGTCGCCCTCGAGTTGCATCGCGATGCGCTTGCCCACGCGCGACACGGCGCTGACGATGCGCCCCTCGGCCGTTTCACGCGGCGGGTCCACCGTGCGGATCAGGAACGGACTTCGCACGCGGACGCTATCGAGCCGCCGTCCGACGATCCGCTCGCGCAGGGCCTCGATATAAATCGTGATGTCGGGGTACTCGGGCATGACGGCGTAGTATTGTCGCATGTCCGCGATGATCGTGACGGCCGTCCTCGTGCTGGTGATTGGCTCGCTGATCGCCGTGGGCTGGTGGAGCATCGCGGACAAGGTGTTTCCATCGTCTCGTCGTTCATCATCTGGCGGGGGGGAGGACTCGGGTCCGGCGCCGCGCGTGGTTCGCGGCTTTCCAACGTCGGGCGAGTCGAGTTCGACCGAATCAAACGGTTCCGGCCCCACGGCCTAACGGGTCTCCTGCGTGCCGCGCTATGCCCTGACCATCGCGTACGACGGAACCGAGTTTCACGGTTGGCAGAAGCAGGAACTCGTGGTGCCCGAGGGCGCGGGGGCGAAGGATGTGCTGCCGGGGGGGGGGAGGAACGTCGCGTATGAACGCGTCGGCGATGTGCTGCTGGTTCGCACCGTGCAGCATGTGGTGGAACGCGCGGTGGGCGAAGTCGTCCGCGAGCCAGTGCGCATCATGGGCGCAAGCCGAACCGACTCCGGTGTTCATGCCCGAGGACAGGTCGCGGCGTTCTCGACAAGCGCGGGGGAAGAGCGCGGGCGCGGCTGGCCGTCCGAGCGCGGAACGCTCCCGATGCTTCGCGCGATCAACTCGCGATTGCCGGAAGATGTCCTTGTGCGAGACGTGCGCATCGTGGATGACGCGTTCGACCCCGTGACCCATTGCACGGCCAAGGGGTACTCATACACGCTGCACGTCTCGCCGCATCGGCCGTTGTGGGATCGGCGGTATGTGCAGCATATCTGGCGCGGGCTGGATGTCGGCGCGATGGCTGAGGCGGCGGCGCGGTTTGTGGGTGAGCATGATTTCGCGGCGTTCGCGGCTGCGGGGCATGGAAGGCAGACGACGGTGAGGAAGGTGTTCACATGTGATGTTGTGGGGGGTGCAGGCAGGGCAACCGCAAGGCCCATTGGATCCGGTGGGGCGGGCGTCTCGCCCGCCCCTCTTGCGTGTCCGACGCGCGAAGTTTCATCCCAGCGCCGAAGCGGTACGCGATCTTGCGGTTGCCCTGAGGGTGCAGGCGAGACGCCCGCACCACCGAGGCAAGAGAGAGCGGGTGCAGGCGGGACGCCCGCACCACCGATGCAAGAGAGAGAGGGTGCAGGCGGGACGCCCGCCCCACCGGGGAGGGAGGAGGAGTGTGAGCGCGTTGATTGGGAATCGCGCCTGCGCGTGGAGATTTCCGGCAACGGGTTTTTGTGGAACATGGTGCGCATCATCGTCGGAACGCTTGTTGAGGTCGGGCGCGGCAAGTTGACGCCCGAGGATGTGTCCCGAGCGCTGCGCGAGGGTGATCGACGCCTGGCGGGGCCGACGTTTCCGCCGACGGGGCTGTGTCTGGAGTGGGTGAAGTATGAATGAGCGTGCCGCGACAACGGCCCACGCGGTCCCCCCCCCTGCGCTGCTGCGCATCTTGCACATCTCCACGCGCCTGATCCTCGGCGGATCACAGGAGAACACCGTACTCTCGTGCGAAGGGCAGGTGCGATGCGGGCACGAGGTGCATCTCGCGTTCGGACCGATCTATGGGCCGGAAGGAAGTTTGCTCGATCGCGTCGAGCAGTTCGAGCATCACGACCGTCGCATCGCGACCCACGTCGTGCCGCACCTCGTGCGCGAGATCTCGCCATGGGCCGAACGGCTGGCGTATCGCGAACTCAAGGAACTGATCGCGAAGTTGCGGCCGGATGTCGTACACACGCACAGCAGCAAAGCGGGGATTCTGGGCCGTGCGGCCGCGTTTGCCGTGCGCAGAAGTGGACTTGCGAACCCGGCGATTATTCACACGATCCACGGCCCGCCGTTCATGCCGGTGGATGGGCCTTGGCCGCGGCGCATCAAGACGCGAGTGCTCAACGCGGGATACACGCTCGCGGAGCGATTCGCGGCCAGGCGCTGCGATTCGATCGTGAGCGTGGCCGACGCGATGACGCGGGAGTTTCTCTCGCGGGGCATCGGGCAGCCAGCGCAGTACACAACGGTCTATTCCGGCATGGAGGTTGGCGCGTTTCTCGACGCGCGCCCGGGCGAGACGCGCGACGCGATGCGCACATCGCTGGGTCTGTCGCCTGATGATGTGGTGATCGGCACGGTGGCGCGCCTCGCGGAACACAAGGGTCACGATGACCTGCTCGATGCGCTGACCGAGGAACTCCGATCGCGCGGGAACTGGCGACTGCTGTGGGTGGGCGATGGGTGGTGGCGGCAGCGCCTGATCGGGCGGGCCAAGTCGCTGGGTCTGGGCGTCGCGGAGTTGGATCGCGCAGGCGACACAACGCGCGCCGCGAGCGAGCGTGATGCGCAGGTGATCCTGACGGGGCTTGTGCCGCCGGAGCGCGTCGCGGGGTTGATTCGCGCGATGGACATTCTGGCGCATCCTTCCTATCGCGAGGGCCTGCCGCGCACGGTTCCGCAGGCCCTGCTCTGCGGCGTGGTTCCGGTGGTGTACGATGCCGACGGCGCGGGCGAAGTGTGCCGCCACGAGCAGACGGGCTTGCTCGTGCCAGTGGGCGACCGCGCGAGGCTGCGCGAGGCGATGACGCGACTTGCGGACTCGCCCGAGTTGCGACAGACCCTGGCTGCACGAGGACGCGAGCAATGCCGAACCCAGTTTTCGGTTCATGCCATGATCGAGGCGCTCGATGGGGTCTATGCGCGAGCGCTGCGTTCATCGCGGTCCTGATCGTCGCGTGGACCGCCAGCGGGCAGACGCTCTCGTTCGATCGCCCCGGCGAGCCGGAAGCCGGCCGTGCTGTGGCGACGCTCGATCGCGCGACATCGCTCGATGACGAAGCGAGCGGAATCGCCGATGCTGGGCCAAAGGCGCGTGCGCGGGCCGCGCTGCGGCGTTTCACGGCCGCGCTCCTGCGCGCGGGTGAGATGCAGGGCTCGCGCGGGTCGCGCGTGGTGAATGTGGCGCGGGCGCTGGATTCGATGCTCGGCGAGATCGACGCGGCGATCGAAGGCGTCGCGGAGGTCGACGAGCGCGGAAGCGCGCTGCTGCATGTGGCCGTGATTGAACTGAATCACGCGACGCACCGCGTCACGGCCAGGCCGGAAGAGGCGTCGCGTGAGCTTCGCCCCGGGCTTGCGGCGATTGTGCAGATCGTCGCGGGCGAGGATGACGCGTGCTGCAATCACGACATCTCGAATGGCGCAGCGCGCGGTGCGCTGCGCGAGGTTCCCGGCGTCACGGACGCGGCGATCGATGCCCTCGCGGCGTTTGACGCGAGCGTCGCCACCGCCGAACAGTGGGCGGCCTATCGCTGCGCTGCGCATCACGCGAAAGCGCGCGTGGCCCGTGCGGCCGAGGGCGTGGTCAAAGCCCGCAACCTGCTCAACGAGCCGGCGCAGGTGGCGCTGGCTGCGCGGTTTGACACGGCCGCACGCAGCCTGCGCGATGGTCCGGTGACATCCGCGTTTGAGGATCTCGCGCTATGGGGCCGGGCGATTGACCTTGCGATGTCGCTCGCCGACACGGGCCAAAGCCATCGACAGACGCGCGAGGCGATGGAGCAGTTGCTCACGCGCATCAGTCCGGACGTTCGACACGCGGATCAACTTGAGGCGTACATTCGCGCGGCCGAGTTGTGCGCGGCCCAGCGTGCGATCGCGGATGAACGGACGATCGTGCGGCAGTTGCGCCCGGCGTGGCGGGCGTTGTCGCGGCGGTCGCGCATCGCCGCGGGAGATGTCACGGCGATGCTGCCGAATCTGCTCAGCGATGCGCAGGCGATGACGGATCCGGGGCTGTTGGCCGGGTTGTCCGCGCTGCGCGAGCATCTTGATGCGCTGGCGATGCTGGAGCGGTTGTCGCGCCTCCTGGCCGGTGATGGCGATGCGCGTCGCGAACCCGTGGCGGATGCCTCGTGGGCACGCACGGCCGATCGAATGCTGCGATTGGCGCAGCAGGTCGATGATGATCGCACCCGCGCGTCGGCGATGTCAGCGCTGGCGAACTTTGAGCGTCGCGCGACGATGATCTTCGCGCCAGGCGGCGAGCGTGATCTTCGCGGTGTGTGCGAAGGCGCGGCGGGTGAGGTTGAGGTTCAAGCGTGGGGCCTGGCGACGGATGGCCGTGCGGCGCACCTGCTCGAGTCGCTGGAGACTCGGCGTGAGGCGTGGCGCGTGCGTTGTGAGGGTGAGGGGTTGGAGGCGGAGGCGGATGAGGCGTTGACGACGGCACGGGCGGTGTCGGCGGCGAGCGAGGCCGTGTGGGCGATGCGCGCGGCGGATGTGAGCGGTCCGCGCGGGGCGTGGTATGTTTCGCCGGAGACGGCGGGATCGCTGGCGTCGGCGCATGTGAGCGCCGCGTCGCTGGTGGTCAGCGATGTGCTCGATGGCGACATCGCTCGCGCTGGTGCGGGGGCCACCGCGCTGGAGACCTCGCACGCGACATCCCGACTGATGGCGAGGATCGAGCGCGAGGCGACCGCGAGCGGGCCGATAAGCCCAAGCGCCGGGGCAGCGCTCATGCGGCTCCTGTGCGAACGTGATGCGCCCGGCGGGGCGGCGGCGGCGGACCTCGCGATCGCGGCGCGATACGCGGGTGACGCGGCGAGTGCGGCCGAGGCGGATTCGGAACACGCGCGACTGGCGCGGGCGTGGGGCGAGGCCGCGGCCGGGCGGGCGCTTCGCGCCTGGTCCACCACGCGGGGCGACGGCCGGAGGTAGCGCGAGCGCTGCGGCGACGCTCGGTTGGTACACTGCGCCCATGAGTCATGCGAAGACCCCGGTGTTCTATACCTTCGGCAACCACATGCACTGGGTGGACATGCAGTGGCTGTGGGGATATGACGTGCTGCCCGGGTGCGTGCGCGACATGCTGCGGCTGATCGCCGAGACCGGCGCACGCGGCAACGTGAACTTCGACGCGATCGGGTATGAAAAAATGGCGGGGGAGTGTCCCGATGCGCTGGCGGACTTGCGAGAGGCCGTGGCCAAGGGACTGGTGGAGCCGGTCGGCTGCTCGTATGGTCAGCCGTATGGACTGTTTCACGGGATCGAGAGCAACATCCGGCAGTTGACGTATGGCGTTCGCGCGACACGGCGGCTGCTTGGCGTGCGACCGCGGGCGTTCTGGGAAGAGGAGTTCTACTTCTTTCCGCAGTTGCCGCAGTTGTTGGCGCAGTGTGGATATACGGGGGCGTGTCTGTTCTTTCAATGGACGTGGCACACGCCGGAGATGCCGCGCGAGAGCAGCCCGCTGATTCTGTGGGAGGGCGCTGATGGCACGCGATTGCCCGCGCTGCCGCGCGGAGACTTGAACGTGCATCAATGGCCGGAGGATTTCGAGGGCCTGCTGGATCGCGTGGCGAGTGGCAAGCAAGGGGGGGGGAGGCTCGCGCCGGCGATTGTGCAGTGGCTTGAGTTGATGCCATCGCGAGACTGGATGTGCCGGAGCGAGGTGCTGCTGCCCGGCGTGCGGGCGCTGATGGGTGATGCGCGGTTTGAGGTGACGCCCGCAACGGTGAGTGAGATCATCGCGAATCTGCTGGAAGCGGCCGGCGCACAGGGTTCGAGCGCGGATGTGCCCGTCCGCGCGTATTCGATGGATGACGTGTGGCACGGCATGACGCTCGGCAAGAACGCGGATCGACACCCGCGCACGAGCCGCACGGTGGAGCGAGACATCCTGCTCGCGGAATCGGTGTCGGCGGTCGCGGGCCTGCTCGGACGGCCGTATCCATCGTGGGATGTCTATCCGACGTGGGAGTTGGACGAAGCGTGGCGCGAGTGCCTCGCGGCGCAGCATCACGACAACCATGAATGCGAGGGGCTGTGCGGCGACATCGCCTACACGCAGTTTGACAAGGCGAAGGCGATGGCATTCAACGTTGTGAATCGAACGTTCGATGCGAAGCGAGTGCGAACGGGCGAGGGTGACGAGATGGCCGTGTTCAACGCCCTGGGCTGGGCGCGAACGGTGACGGTCGTGAATGGAAATGGCGACAGCGCGCGAGTCACAGTTCCGCCATTCGGGTGGGTGATGTCGGAGCCTGATGAGGCGGAGTCGGTCGGCGATGTCGAGGTCACGCGTGAGGATGGCGTGATCGAACTTCGGCGGGGGCGGTTGGCGGTGAAGGTCGATGCGCGGCGCGGCACGATCCTGCAGATCGAATCGACAGCCCTGGGGAAGTGGTCGCTGGATGCGAGTCGGCCGTTGTTGGATCTGTCGATGCGTGTGAACGGGAAGGTTGAGCGTTTCTCGTCGGTGCGATTCCTTGATTTGTCACGATTCAGTGAGCATGTCGATACTGAGTCACTGTTCATCCGCCGCGAGGGGGGCAAGGGCGGATCGTTGACCACGATCATTCGGCTGGCGGAGGACTGCGAAGCGGTGGAGGTTGACATCGTGCCCGATATGCCGGTGTCGCCGGACCCGGGGCTGGCGGGCGCGCTTCGCCTGCCGATCACGCCCGCGTTTCGCATCGGGGGGATCGTGACGGATTCGCCGTGCGCGGTGCATGAAGTCGCGAGCCGTGGATGCGGGCGGCGCAAGTATCCGACGGGCGACTGGATGACCTCGCCCCAGTGGTTCGAGGATATCAGCGATGCGTTCACGTCATACTCGCTGGTGGATCTGCTCGACGGCGGAAAGGACAATGGGCGCGGCCTGCTCATCGCGCATGATGGCTCGCAGCAGTGGTTCCGGACGGATCGCGGGGTCGAGATGATCGCGCACGCGAGTGATCCGTGGGATGGCGCGGGCAAGTTGAGCGACGCCGACGCGCGGATCCGGCTTCGCATCATGCCGCACGGGCCGATGACCCACGCCCAGCGCGTGCGTATCTCGCACGAGCACCACATCCAAGCCGAAGTTCTGGACGCGATGGCGCGGGATGTGTCGCTGTCCGGCCTTGGCGGGCTTGAGGTCTGCAGCGCGCCGGGCGTGCTGGCCCATGCCTACTTCCGCGAGTCGATGAAGTCCGGCGAACACCTGCCGGATTGGGCCGGGCATCGCATGTTCGCTGAATCCAGCGGTGCGTGCGATCATCCGTATGTGATTCGACTCATCGAGTGGAACGGCCAGCCGGCAGAGGTCACGCTCAAACTGCCCGGACCGGTGGCCATGGCCGCCAAGACCAATCTGCTCGGCGAAGTCCAGAGCACGCAGCGCAAGCAAGTGTCTTCTTCTGCTTCATCTTCTGCCTCCGCCACACTTTCTTCAGTCGCATCATCCGCCGATGCCGGCGGCTGGTCATGGCGCGATACCGCGTGGCTGGATGTGGAGCATCCGGTGTCCCCGCCGGATTGGGCGAGTGAGATGCGGCTCGGCGGCAACCCGGTGATGTGGTCGGCGGTACGCTTTCGCATGAGGCCGCGCGAGATCGCGACGATCTATGCGGACCTGGTGCTCGGGCGCAAGCAGTGGCGGGATCTTGACGCCAAGCGCGAGGTGTGGGCCACGGTGCATCGGATGTAGGGCCAAGGAGAAGGGGCATGGCGATTGAGTCGGAGGCCGGGCAGGGCGCAGCCGAGTCAGGTCAGAGGACAATGCGCCGCAAGTTGATCGCCGTGTACGTTGCGGCCGCACCGATTGCCGTGTACATGGGCATTGGGTTGTGGATACGCGCCCAGTTGACTCACTTCGATTTCTGGTGGATCGACTTCCCTGCGTGGATTGTGTTGGGCGGCTTCGGAGTGTTTCTTGCTGACTTTGGGAATTGGGGGATGGGGGCGGCCTTTGTGTTGAGCATCGCCTACTGGTACTTGTTCTTCGCGTGTTTGTTTCACGCGATCGTCGCGAACCGAACACGCACTTCGACGCACATGTTGGTCGCCTATGCCGTATTGTCAGGACTGCTCATCGCCTCCCTTTTGTGGTTCGTGAACCGGTGATGGGGCGTGCATATCGGGCGATGGAGTGAGTGTCGGTGGGAGACGGGCCGAAATCGTCCGTGAGGGATTCCCTATACACTCTCCGTCATGAACATTCGAATCGCCATGATCGCTTTGATGTTAGTGTGCCTGCCCGTGTTGGCGCAACCCAGGGCCGAGGAGGTTGACTTTGAGGGAATCGGCGGGCTGAGGCTCAGGGGCACGCTTCTGCTGCCGGCGTCGGATGCGACGGCACGTGCGAAGTTTCCCGCGATCCTCTTGCTGCCCGGCTCGGGGCCGACGAATCGCGATGGCAATCAGCCGCCGATGCTCGTGACAAACCTGCTCAAGGATGTGGCCGAGCGCCTCGCGGCGGAGGGCGTCGCGACGTTGCGCTTCGACAAGCGGGCGACGCATGTCTACGCGAAAGAATGGCCAAAGGATGTCGAGGCAATTGATGCGTTCTTCGCGTTTGACAAGTTCGTGGGCGATGCGGCCGCGGCGCTGGCCTATCTGCAAGCGCGCGACGAGATCGACGCCTCGCGAACGGTGATTGCGGGGCATTCCGAGGGCGGGTTGATCGCGCTGCACGTCGCGCATGATCTCGCGGGCGACAAGGGCGCGCCGATGGGGCTGATCCTGATGGGCACGGCCGGGCGACCCCTCGATGTCGTCCTGCGCGAGCAGGTCGTCGCAAACGTCGAGCGAAGCAATCCGAAGTGGGATGGCAAGGAAGCCTTCATCGCGAAACTCGACGAAGCCATCACGGCCAGCAAAGCCCGCGAACCGATCCCCGCGGACCTGCCCGCGAGTCTGCGCCCGCTGTTCAACCCCACCGTGCGATCGCTGATGTATTCATACTTCACGATTGATCCGGCCGAACTCGCGACGAAGGTGACGGGTCCGGTGTTGATCGTGCAGGGCGGGGATGATGCGCAGATTTCAGCCGAGCGCGATGCCCCGCAACTTGAAGCAGCGCTGGCGAATCGCAACAGCGCGCCGACGAAGCTCGTGGTCATCAACAAGGCCAGTCACAACTTCAAGGACACGACCGACAACCCGTTCGGCTTCACCGGGCCGGTGATGCCGGAGGTGCTTGAGGCGATCGTGGCCTGGGCGCGGGAACACATGCTCGCGGCGGCCCCGGCCATCGCTGAGCCATAGTCTCGCGGGCGGCGCATCGGTGGTACACTCCCGTTCATGCAGACTCCCGACGCCTCGGCTCGTGTGTGCGTGGTCGGGTCCATCAACATGGACATGGTGGTGCGAGCGCCGCGACTCCCGCGAGAGGGCGAGACGATCCTGGGCGGTCCGGCCGAGACGCATCCCGGCGGCAAGGGCGCGAATCAGGCCGTGGCCGCCGCGAGAATGGGCGCAAGCGTGACGATGCTGGCGCGGATCGGTGATGATGAACACGGGCGAACGCTTCGCGCCACGCTGGCCGCGGACAACGTGAATGTCACCCATGTGCTGGCCACGGCGGGCGAGGATTCGGGCCTGGCGATGATCACCGTGGCCGAAGCGGGGCAGAACACCATCGTCGTCGTGCCTGGCGCCAACGCGCTGCTGACGCCGGCGGATGTCGAGTCGCGCCGCGATGCGATCATGAGCGCCGATGTCCTCGTCATGCAACTTGAAGTGCCGCTGGAGACGGTGGCGCGTGCGGCCGAACTGGCGCGAGAGGCGGACGTGGCGGTGGTGCTCAACGCCGCGCCCGCCATGCCCCTGTCCCGCGAACTCCTCGCGAATGTTGACGTGCTGGTGGTCAACGAGAGCGAGGGTGCGGCCATCGCCAGCGCGGAGGTTCCCACGCATGAGCAAGCCGAGGCATCGCTGATCGAGCGCCTCGCGATGATGGGCGTGGGGACGGTGGTGCTGACGGTGGGTTCGCGCGGGAGTTGGTTTTCGCGCGGACCCGGGCCGGGGCGACGCGCTGATCCGTTTCACGTGCAACCCATTGACACCGTCGGCGCGGGCGATGCGTTTGTGGGTGCATTGGCGACGCGCATCGCGCACCTGCGTGCGGCCGGGGCGGATGATGATCTTGGGCTGATGGACGCGGTGTGCTGGGCGAACGCGGCCGGGGCGCTGGCGTGCCTGCGGGCGGGGGCGATACCATCGCTGCCGACACGCGCGGACGTCGTGTCGTTCCTCAGACAGGCCGGACACACGGGCGCACACACGTGAATCAGATTGATCTCGGCGGGTTGTGGCGGATCAGGCGGGATGAGGCCGATGAGGGCCTTCGACGGCGATGGCATGAACACGCGCCGGAGGATGGATGGATCGAGGCGCCTGTCCCGGCCGCGTGGCAACATGTCCTGGGCGCGGACTATCACGGCGTGGCGTGGTATCGCCGTCGCGTGGAGGTTCCGCGCGAGTGGCTGGATGTTCGCTCGCGCGTCTGGCTGCGGTTTGAGTCCGTCGCGACGGATTGCCGCGCTTGGGTGAACGGCGTGGAGATCGGGCGGCACGTCGGGGACCTCCTGCCGTTTCAGTTTGAAGTGCCGCGTGACGCCATAAGGGGGGGGGAGATCGAGATCATCCTCCGCGTCGATGAGATTCACGCCACACGCCCCCCGCCGGGCGTCACGCTGGAGAACGGACACATCACAAAGGGCTTTCACGATGTGCTGAGTTTGCAGCACGGCGGCGTGTGGGGGGGGGTGTCGCTGCGGAGGACGGGGGCGTTTGCGCTCGTGCCTGATGGCGCGTCGGCCCTCGGTGATCCGGCGAGTGGGCTGGTGCATGTGCGAGTCGAACTCGATGCGCGTGAGGCGTCAGGCGAGATTGAAGTGTGGGTGGAGGGGTGTGAATCGCCGGTGTGTCGCACGGGCGTGGCGCCGGGTCAGCGCGTTGTGGACGCCTCGTTCATACATCCAACGCCGCAAGCGTGGACACCGGAGTCGCCCTCGATGGCCAAGCTCGACGTGCGCGTGATGGATGCGGGCGCAGCCCATGCCATCAGCGATCAGACGCGAGTTCGCTTCGGCTTCCGCACCGTCACCTTCGGCGGACCGAACAACCGCAACATTCTGCTCAACGGCCAGCCGATCTGCATCCGCGGCGTGCTGCATTGGGGGCATGAACCCAAACACATCGCCCCCGCGCCGCCCGCGGAACAGATCCGCGCGGAGTTCACGCGCCTCAAACAGATGGGCTTCAACTGCGTCTGCCTGTGCATGGTCTACATGTCGCGCGAGTATTACGACATCGCCGACGAGATGGGCATGTTGCTCTGGCAGGAACATCCGATCTGGAAGAGCCGCATGGACCGCGAACTCATCCCCGAGTATCAACGGCTGTGCGATGGCTTTTTCCGCCGTGATCGACGGCATCCGAGCGTGGTGATCGTCAGCGCTTCGTGCGAACATGAGCGGATTCATCCCGATCTGGCCGCGTGGTGGTGGAAGCGGTCGAAGGAGTTGCTGCCGGATCGCCTGACGCAGATTCAGACTGCCTTCATCGGCTGGACAAATCCGCAGCAGACCGATCTGCACGATGAACATGTCTATGACAGTTGCGGCCGTTGGGCCGCGTTCCTGGAAGATTTGCAGCCGGTGCTCGATGACCTGCCGCCGCGCCCCTTCGTCATGGGCGAAACGGTGATCGGCACATCGTGGGCCGATGTCGCATCGTTCGAGGATTACCTGCCAGCCTCCTCAGGCCCGGTGGGGCAGGCGTCCCGCCTGCCAACCTCTTCTTCCGATCCGGTGGGGCGGGCGTCCCGCCTGCCTCCTCCCTGGTGGCTGCCAAAGGGCCTGCCTGAGTGCCGTGATTTTGAAAGGCGAATCGCGCAGCGATTCGGCCACGCGACTCTCGACCGCTTCAAGCGCGACGCGGAACATTCAAACATCTTCCACCGCAAGTTCCAATCGGAACTCTTCCGGTCATGTCCACGTCACGCGGGCTGGGTGATGAATCAGATCCGCGATGTGCCGCCGGCACGGCTGGGTTTCATGGATGAACTGGATCGCTGGCGCATCTCGCCCGATCGGACGCAGGCGTGGCTGAGCGATGCACCGATCCTGCTGCGCACGCCGAAACACCTGCGCGCCTTCACGGGTCCATCACGACAGGCGTGCGGCGTGGGCGTGTCCAACTGCGGGGGGGGGGACTTCACGGGCGACATCCATCTGCGCATCTCGCCCGACGATGGACGCGAACGCGAACTGGCCGTGCGCGTGGCGTGCGGACGCGGCGATGTCGCCTTCGCAGACTTCGATCTCGCGTTGCCGTCGGTGCGCGTGCCCACGCGCGTGCATATCCGCGCCACGGCCATGAACCTGCGCGACAACGCATGGGATGTGTGGGCGCTGCCCGCGCTGGGCGATGCCCCGCCGGATGTCGTGCGACTGGAAGGGCTGCCGTTTGAACCGGCGGACGCAGTGCCGGACTTTGAAGAGCGCGCGTACAGCAGCGGCTGGGGCCTGAAGGCGACTTCGTGGCGGCCGTTGCTCCAGCATCCGGAGATGGTGCTGTTCAAGTCTCCGCTGTGGCGATTTGATGCGCCGATGATGCGCGGGACGCGCATCGTGCTGGCGCACAAACTGTTTCCGGGGCTGGTGGAGTGGATGACGGCCGGCGGTCGCGTGGTGCTGCTCGCGAATCGTTCGCTGGCGGGGCTATCGACTCGCTTCGTGAATCTCTGGGCGCAGTGTCCGCTCATCGTCGAGGGGGGGGTGCTGGGCGCGGGCGATGGCGCGTGGGTGCGCGATGCGCTGCCGCACGATCTCACGCGACGACTGACACGCGCGATCCCCGTCGAGGCCATGCCCATGCACGCCGGAGCCAACGCCGCGATGATCGTCGCCCCCGGCACGGCCAGCGCCCCCGCCAACGCTGACGTCGCCAACATCGCCGATCAGGTTGAGCCGATCATCCGCCTCGTCTTCACGCACGATCGCGGCGTGCCGATGGTGATGGATGCCGCCTTCACGACGCGGGTCGGACGCGGCATGTTGATCGCGACAAGCCTGGACCACACCGAGCCGGCGGGGCAGGTTCTGCTGCATCGGATGCTTTCGTACGCGGCCGCGGATTCGTCTCGACCCTCGGCGGAACTGGATGCGAAATTGCTCGCCGCGTGGATTGAGTAACGGTGCACTGCGCTCCGATTCACCGCGAGCCGGCATAGGAAGCCCGACCGTGAGGGAGGGCTTGGCGGCGGGGAAGTGCGCGGGAGGTGCAGGTGTTCGACGCGTCCCGCATGATGCGTGCGCAGCAGCGAGATGGTCATGCAACTGCGAAGGTGGTCGTGACGCAGGTGAGTCTTTGGACTGCCGCGCCGTTGGCCGCTTCCAAGCCCTCCCTCACGGTCGGGCTTCCTGGGTGGCCCGCCACTCCGTGGCGACCTTCGGCGTGCCAGTTCTGACGTGATGACCGGACCCTGTCGGGTGTGTGTTGAGACTCGCCTCGGAGAGGCGAGATACCTGAGGGGGATCCAAGCGCGCGCGGGCCGCGGAGCGGGCTGCTGTGCCCCGAGCAACTTCGCGAACTCCGCGGTGATGTTCTCTTTCAATGCCGCTGGACGTGCATTCCGAACTACAACCCAAAGAACCGCGCCCAGTTCCCCCATGCGAATCCTGCAACATCGTCATCGCTCCATCCGCGATCGCGCAGCGCCTCGGCAAGACGAATGAAGTCGCGCGGCTCGTCGATCCCCGCCGGCAGATGCACGGCCGAGAATCCGCCGTCGAGATCCGATCCAAGTCCCACGGCCCGGCGATGGCCGACGATCTCGCAGATGTGTTCGACATGGGCGATGGCCTCGTCGATGCTCGGTCGCTCACCTTCGCGCAGGCCGGGGCGAATGAAGTTGGCGCACAGGTTCAGGCCGATCACGCCGCACGCCCCCCCCTTGGCTGTTCGCGCGGCGATCTCGCGAATGTGGTCATCGCGCAGGTGGCGCTCGTTGCCCGCATCGAGGAGCGCGAGGCAGTTGGAGTGCGACGCGATCACGGGCCGATCCGTCATGCTCAAGAGTTCATCCATCGCGCGGTGCGACAGGTGCGAAACATCATGCACGACGTTCAAGGCATCCATCGCGCGAACCATGTCGCGCCCAATGGGTGTCAGGCCGCGGGGAGACGTGCGAAACTCGGCCGCGTTGCCATCGGCATAGCGCGAGCCGCGTGCCCAGGTCAGTCCGATGGCGACGACGCCGCGCTCGATCCACCATGGAAGGTCATCGGGCGCGCGGATGACATCGGCGCCTTCAATGAGAATGCCCACACGCACGGCGGGCGGGACGCCCGCCCCACCAGGGGCATCAGTCGCGGGCGGCATGACCGCTCCATCGGACACGCGCACAGGCGAGACGCCCGTGCCACCGAGGATGGCGCTACGCGCCGGTGGCGCGGACATCTCGCCTGTACCGGTTCCCCACAGTTCAATCAACCCGCGCCCGGCCATCGCCTCATACCACGCCAACTGCCGCATGCCCGCCGCGTGCGCCCCGTCCACATCCCCCACGACATATTCGACTTCGGGGTATGAGGCGGCCGTGTCCGCCGCCCGCGCTTCGGTGAAAATCGTCCCCAGACACGCCCGCACGCCGCCGTGGCGCAGGGATGGAAGTGTCACGGCCGCGGGGGGATGCGGACGCGGATCGCGGAGCGCTTCGACATCGAGTTCCATGTCCCGCCCGCAGACGGCCAGGTACGCCAGGTCGAGATGGGCGTCGAACCAGTTCACCGGATATGCTCTGCATGTCGTGAAACCGGGTCCAGTCGAATCCGGAGAATACTGATCGGGAGGCGTCGCTCGGCATCGCCGCGCCCCGCCCGTGCCAAGAAGGAGACGCGATGAACACCCTCCGACGCCTTGTCCCCCAGTCGCACATCGAACGCCGTGGCGGCATTCTGCAAGGATGCCTGATCGTCCTGGCGATCATCGTCATTCTTGTCGGCGTCGTGCTGTTCTGGGTGTACCTGAACTGGCGATCGTGGACGGCCAACGCGCTGGTGCAGGTGACGACGATGTCCGTGCAGGAGTTTGATCTGCCGCCGGATCAGCAACAGGCGATCATCGCCGAGGTCGAGTTGGTTGCGCAGGACTTCAAGGATAAGAAGATATCTCCGCAGGACATGGTGCGCATCATGGAAGAGGTCGGGGAGAGTCCGCTCTTTCCGATCGCGGGCGTGATCGCGGCGCAGAACAAGTACATCGAGCCGTCAACGTTGCCCGCGGAGGAGAAGGCCGCGGCCGTGCGTTCGCTGCAGCGCTTCGCGCGTGGCGTGCATGAAAAGCAGATCCCTCGCGAAGCGATTGAGGATGTGATCAAGCCGATCGTGACGATCGATGTGGATGGCGGGTGGGAGTTCAAGGAAAGCGCGACGGATGAGGAAGTGCGTCAGTTCGCCGCGAACGCCAAGGCGCGGGCGGATGCGGTGAGCATTCCGGATGAGGCGTATGAGATCGACATCGCGGTGGAGCTGCGCAAGGCGATCGACAAGGGCCTTGGCCGTACGGGGTCGTGAGGCGGGCGTGGCCGCCGGTTTCTTGTGGGTGGACCGCTTTTGGGTGGACCGCTCGCTCCGCGAGCGGTCTGCTTCTTGCCGAAGGCAACGCGCAGACTTCTATAGCGGGGCAGGGATCAATAAGGTACGTGATTTTCCGTTCATGCCGCCGGCTGGCCTTCGCCTCTCATGGCCGCCGGCGGGCCCGGTGGTGGCCGGGGGTGGCCGCCGCGCTCCGGGGCCCCACCCCCGGAAAGGCCCCCATCCTTTGCACCTCGAAGGGGTGCTCGTGGCTTCCAACGCACGAACGGCGCATCGCGCGCCACAGACGACGCTGACGCCTTCGGCGTGGAGACCTGCCTCAGTGTGGCAGGCTACCCACGAACCCGCCACGGAGTGGCGGGCCACCCAAGCGCCCGCCACCCCGGGACTCGCCGCGCATGGGTGTCGCGAGTTTGCTATCCTTGATGTTCGGAGCCGGTAGCGGCTTTGGTCGGCCTCGTGGATCGGGTTGAGGGCGGCCCCGAGGGGGGCCGGGTTCGTCGTCCATGCGTTTCCCGGGTTTGCCGGGAATGTTCGAGAGGATCTTCAGCAGTGGATGCCACACTTTCCGCGCTTGCAAACGGGTCGATCCCGCAGACCCTGGCTGACCAGTTCATTCTGGTGTCGCTCTGGAAGCCGTTTGTCCTGCTCATCCCGCTGGGGTTGTGGGCGTGGTTCATCACGACAGTTCTGGACAAGCACGCGGCCAGGTTCCACCTCGGCCGGCAGAACTGGGGCATGGTCCACATGATCTTCGGGACCGTGGCGTTCTTCGTGGCCGTGCTGGCGTTTCCGATTCCGAATCACTTCGCGTTTCTGGCGGCGGTTGGTGCGATGATTGTGATTCTGGCGGTGGACATCGGGGTGTATGTGTACGTGTCGGATCGTGATGAGCGCGTGCCCGAGTCGCATCGAATCCGGTTCGACATGTCATCATGGCGCGAGGCGAAGGCGGAAAAGGTCGCGGCCAAGCAGCAGGGCAAGGTCGAGGTGGTCATCAAGCGCCCCGACAAGTCGGTGCTCGTGGCTCCCGATGCCGAAACCGAGGCCTTCGCGATTCGGGTTGCGGCCGAGAGTTTGTATCTCAAAGCGATTGCGGCGCGGGCGTCGCAGATCGACATCGCGCCGACGGGCAAGGATGGGGCCTATGGCGTGTCGATCCTCGTCGATGGCGTGCGTCAGACGATCGACACGATCCCAGGCCCGAACGCGATCCGCATCATCGACTTCTGGAAGGCCGCGGCCGGGCTGGATGTCAGCGATCGGCGTCGCGTGCTGACGGCGGATTTCACCGCCGAGAACTCAGGCGCGTCGCACACGATTCGCCTGACAACGCGCGGGACGCAGGGCGGCATGCACCTGACGATGAGCATCGACGTGGCCGAGGCCGTGCGACGCAATGCCGAGGAACTCGGTTTGCTCGATTCGCAGATGCGTCTGGTGAAGGAGTTGGTGGCGGACGGCCGGGGAATCGTGCTGCTGGCCTCTCCGCCCGATGGCGGTCGAACGACGACGCTGTACAGCATTCTGCGGATGCACGACGCGTATACATCGAACGTGCAGACCGTGGAATCTGAGATTCAAGATGCGCTCGAAGGCGTGCGTCAGAACCGATTCAACCCGCAGACCGAAGGGGCCGAGTACAGCACGCTCGTGCGATCGATCCTTCGTCGAGACCCGGACGTGGTGGGCGTGGCGGAACTTCCCGATCCGGCGACGGCCAAGGAGATTTCGCGTGCGGATCAGGAGCGCATCCGGACCTATGCATGTCTTCGCGCGGACAGCGCGTTGTCGGCGATCCTGATGTTCTCGCAGGCGGTGGGGGACTCGCACCTCGCGGCCGACGCGCTGCGCGGGGCGATGGCCCAGCGCCTGGTGCGGCGGCTCTGCTTCAACTGCCGCGTGCCGTATCAACCGCCGCCGGACATGCTCAAGAAACTCGGCCTGCCGCCGGACAAGGTCAAGCAGTTGTTCAAGAAGGGCGGACAGGTACTCATCAAGAACAAACCGGATGTCTGCCCGGCCTGCAATGGCGTGGGGTATCTCGGCCAGATCGCCCTGTTCGAGGTGTACTCGATCGGCGATGAAGAGCGCCGGATGATCCGCGAGGGCAACAAGGCGGGTCTGGCGGCGGCGCTTCGCAAACAGGGCCAGCCGTCGATTCAACAGGCAGCGCTGATGCGGGCCGTCGAGGGCGTGACGAGCATCGAGGAAATCACCAGGGCGTCGTCGGCCCCGCCCCAGCCCCCCGCTGACGCCGGTCCCCCGCGTTCGAGCAACCGAACGCCCCCGGAAGGTGTACCAGTTAAGGCATGATCCGCCGGTTCGGGGCCGTTATCCCCGCCGGGCAATTGTGAGGTTGTCTCATGTTCACCATCATTGCGTATGCGGCCATCATCGCGATCGTTCTGTTCTGGATCAAGCAGGGGTTCCTGTCATCGCTCCTGAATCTCGCGTGCGTGGTGGTCGCGGGTTCGGTGGCGTTCGCGCTGTGGGAAATCGTCGGGAACTTCATTCTCGTCAATGCGCCCGAGCGAGGGTTCTTCGAGTTTCTCTCTGACGCGGCGTGGGGACTCGGCCTGGCCCTGCCGTTCATCATCACGATGGTGGTGATTCGTCCGCTCCTTGACAAACTCATTCCGGCCAACGCCATCTGCACAGACCTTGTGAACTCGATCGGTGGGTTTGTGTGTGGGGCGTGTGCGGCCGTGCTCACCGTGGGCATCGCCGTCATCAGCATCGGCTCTCTGCGTTTTGGTCCGAGCCTTCAGGGGTATGAGCCGCTGGTGTACAGCACCGATGCGCAGGGTCGCGGGTCGATCGTGGTGCAGCGGCAGATCTTCCGTCCCTATGCGGATGAGGTCGCCGCGGCACTGTTCACCTATGTGTCTCGCACGACATTCACGCCGGGCGAACAGACCCTGGCGCGGTGGTATCCGAATGTTCACCTCGTGCCGGCCTCGCTGCGCATGTCATATGACGAGGGCAAGGCTCGCAACACGACGCGCCCGAAGGACTTCTCCGTCACCGGCCGCTACACCGTCGGCAATGTCGAGCAGGGCGAAGACCTCAATCGCTTCCTGCGTGGCGACGGGTGGTCGGACACGCCGCAGACGGCCGTGGACATCCGTGGCAATCCGATCACGCGCGGGCACATCGAGGGGTTCATCATCACGTTCGACTCGTCAGCGCGTGAAAAGGGAGGCGGCTCGCAGGTGCTCGTGGGCAACGGGCAGTTGCGCCTGGTGGTTGAGGATTACAACGGCGACACGATGACACTGTTTCCGATCGCCGTGATCTCGCAGGCCGAAGCGCGGGCGAACGCGCTGGGACGATGGCGCTTCGACGCGTCGGAGTTGTTCATCCCGTCCGTGGGCGCCACGTCGCAGATTCCCGTGGCGGCGGAGTTCGCCGTACCCACGGGTTTCCGCCCGATCGGGCTGTATGTCAAGGGCGTGCGCCATGAAGTGACGGACACGGTTCCGCCCGAGATGGCCTTCCCCACGCAGTTCTCGCGCTTCTCGGCGGTCAAGGATGGGCGGCTTATTCGGGGGTACACGGCCGCGATACCGGGGCAGTCCTCGACGCTTGGTCTTGTGACGAATCAACTTCCCGGGGCGGATGCGGAGACGCTTCGACTCAAGATCGCGAGGAGCAATCAGCCTCGTCGCGACGAGATCACGATGGACCGGGCGGGGATCTCGATTTCCTCGGCGCTGGGCTTTGTCCTGCGGGCGGGCACGGAGCGCGGCCTGACGATCGAGCAGGACTCGACGGGGCGATTCAACGTGATCGTCGATGGCGAAGGCATCTACACCGTCCAGGAGATCGCGGCCAACCGCGGTCTTGATACCGCGCTGCAGATCGGGCGCTTCCAGACTACGCCTGACACGGTGCTGGTGCAGTTGGACGTGAGCGTTGAGGCCGTCATGAGCCTGCTGGGCCAGGGTGCGCTCAACGCGGGCAACGGCAAGCCGGCGCTGTGGGCGTCCAACGGGCAATCGTTTGACGCGATCGGGTATGTGTACCAGGATTCGCAGGAATATCGCGTACGATTCACGCCGGGCCACCCGCTGGGGTCGATCGGCGAAGCGCCGGGCCTGACGCGCACCAACCCGGATCGGAAACTCAAACTCATCTTCCGTTGCAGCCAGGGCACGGAACTCGTCGCTTTTTCCATCGGCGGGAAACTCATCGCGACATGGGAAGAAACGCCCATCCCGCTGACCAGTGTGCGTTGACGCCGCGGGGGCTGGTGCTCCCGGCGAAGGACACGCATGTCGCATTCACCGCGCGCCGCGAGGAACGTCCGGTGCGCCATCGCCCGCACGGGGGGGGTCACACATGAATCAACCATGGTCCATTTCACATTCGTCGCGCACGTTGGCCGTGACGCTGGGCGTTCTGGCCGGCGCGTTCGCCGGCATGGCGCAGGCGCCGACGGCCGATGAGATTTCGAGCCGTGCGCCGGCCGTCAACGCCGCGCCGACGATCGCGCTGTTCACCGAACTCGGCGCTGATGTTCAGTCATACGCGAAGCATCTGATCACGCTGTCGAATCCGTGGTTCGAAGGGCGTGCGCCGGGGACGCGGGGCAACCTCCTCGCGGCGGAATACATCGAACACAACTTCCGCTTGTTGAATCTTGCGCCCGCGTTCGCCGAAACCACGACCGCGGCCGATGGGGCCGAGGTCATCACGCCCAACGCGACGTTTCGACAGTTCGTGCCTTCGGGATCGATCATCGGCGTGACAAGCGCGAGCCTGACGGTGACGCCGGGCGACGGCGCGCCGCGGTCGTTTCGCAAGAACATCGACTTCGCGGTGATGCCGCAGTCGGCCACGGGCGAGGCGTCCGGTCCCATCGCGTTCGTGGGATACTCGATCGAGGATGGACGTGATGGCTATTCAAACTATCCCGACGAGACCGATCTGACGGGCAAGATCGCGCTGATGTTCCGCTTTGAGCCGATGGATGACGCGGGCCAGAGCAAGTGGGCGCCCGGGCGATGGTCGGAGTTCGCGAACATCGACGACAAGATTCGCTCGGCGGCGCGTCGCGGCGCGGCCGGGATCATCATGGTCAACCCGCCGGGCGCGGATGACCCGCGTGCGAAGCAGTTGCTCAATGTGGACGGCGCGCGCGGCGGCATGCGCGGCGTGCCCGTGCCCACGATCATGATCAACGCGGATGTCGCGGATCGGCTGGTTCGCACGGCCGACGCGCAGGGCCGTTCGATCGAGGAACTGCGGGCGCACGCGGACTCGACCAACGGCTGGTTTGATCTCACCGGCGCGCAGGTGTCGATGAGCGCAACGATCGAGCGCGTCGCCATCGAGACGGACAACGTGGGGGCGGTGCTTCGAGGACGCGGCGCGCTGGCGGATCAGTTCGTCATCATCGGGGCGCACTACGACCACATCGGCTATGGCGACTTTGGCTCTCGTTCGCCGGACCGCCGCGGCGAGGTGCATCCCGGCGCGGACGACAACGCCTCAGGCACCAGCGGCGTGCTGTTCGTCGCCGACAAACTCGCGCGGGCCTACGCCGAATTGCCCGACGACGCCGACGCACGCTCCGTGCTCTTCCTCGCGTTCACCTCCGAAGAGTCCGGCCTGATCGGCTCGCGACACTTCGTGCAGAACCCCTCGGTCCCCCTCGAATCCATCTACTTCATGCTCAACCTCGACATGATCGGCAAACTCAGCAACAACCAGTTTGAGGTCAGTGGGATTGGCACGGCCGAGGGACTCGCAGACTGGGTGCAGCCGTACTTCGACGCCTCGGGCCTGTCGATCACCAGCAAGCCCGGGGGCACGGGGCCGAGCGATCATGCCTCGTTCTATCGCGCCCGGATTCCGGTGATGTTCTTCTTCACAGGGCTGCATGATGACTATCACGCGGCGGGAGATGAGTGGTGGAAGGTGGATATCGCCGGCGCGGTGAAGGTGGCGGAGTTGTGCCACGAGATCGCGATGGGTCTGGCGACACGGGCGGAGCCGTTCCCGTATCTCGGGGCGCAGCGTCCCGCGCCGCCACAGGCGCAAGCCCCGGCGGCAGAGGAAGCGCCGCAGGGAGCGGGACCACGCGGCCTGCGCGTCCGCTTCGGCGTCATGCCCGGCGACTACACCGGCTCCGAAAAGGGCGTCGTCGTCGGTGATGTCTTCGAGAACACCTCCGCGGCGGAGGCAGGACTCAAAAAGGGCGACCGCATCACAAAGTGGAACGGCCAGGCGGTGGACTCCGTCGAAGCGTGGATGCCCATGCTCGCGAACCACAACCCCGGCGATGTCGTCGAGGTGACGTTCATGCGTGACGGAAAGGAACTCCGCACCCACGCGATCCTCAGGGCCGCCGAGAGCGGCAACCGATGACGCGGTGAGACCGATCACATCGCATCGGTCCGCTGGCTCGCGGCGGCTCGATCGGACCTCGTTCCGGGAGGCCGTGTCGGTCCCCCGGCCCCGTTTGTTGACACCCCCCGAGTACCCCTATCATGGGATTACCATGCCGCACGGCCGTCGCCCACCACCGCTGTTTGATCTGATCCGCGAGGGAGCGGGGCGCGGGAATGGGAACGCGCCGCCACGATCTCGGGCGATGCCCATCGAAGCCGCCCCGGTGCAGACACGGCCGATGGAAGTCAAGCCACGCCCCGAGCGAGCCGAACCGCCGCGGTCGCGTCCCGCGCCGGTTGCGACCAACAGTGCGCCAGCGCCCGCGAGTGTACGTTCGCGAGTTGAGCCCGATGCGGCGCTCAAGTGGCTCGATGCGAAGCGATCGGTAACGATGCCGGTGAGCAGAATCTACATCGCCGCTGTGGCGATGATCGTCGTGATCGTCGGCGTGTGGTGGCTGGCGTGGGAAGCGGGCAGCGCGGCCGAATATCGCAAGTGGGAGCCTCGATTGGCGCAAACCGGCGACACGCCGCCGACGCCGCCCGTGGAGACACAGCGCCAGCCCGCGCAGCCGACGCAGCAGGAACAGCCGCGCCAGAGCGATCGCGCGGCATCACCGCCGCGCCCATCCGTCACGACCGACACGCGAGTCGCAGGATCAAACTATCTGCTTATCGCCGCCAATCTCCCAGAGGCTGAGGCGATTCGCGCGGCGGAATTTCTGACGGCGAACGGCGTTCCGGCCGTGGCCGTGACGGGGGATGCCTCTGCGCGAGGGCGGACGTTCAAGGTGTACTCGCTGCTCGAGATCAGGCCCGATGAGTACAGCGCCAAGTCGCAACTGCGGGCACAGCACAAAGCCGACGTGGCGCGGCTGGGGCAGATCTGGCAGCGCGAACATCGCGGCGCATCGAGTTTCGCCGAAAACCAGACGCTGTGGGAAAAGTTCAAGCCCTAAGCAGCCCGCACGTCAGCCCAGTCCAAGAAGCCCGCACGTCAGTAAGGGCTTGGCGGCGGCCATGGGCATGGCATTTCCTTTGCCCGTCAGCGTCACGTTGAGTCTCGCCGACTCTCCCGCGCTCGGGGGCGACGATGCGAACGCCTGGACATCCCGCGCACACGTCCGCTTCCAAGCCCTCCTTGACAGTCGGGCTTCCTATGAATGCGCCAGGCCCTCCCAGCCTTCCCCTCCGTCCCGCACAAGCCCCCTGCGACGCCGCTACCCAGCCGGTGGTTTGCGGCCTAAGATTCGCCCCTTACCGTTCAGCACCCCGATTGCACGAGTGACCCCATGAGCATCGACCGATCCCTGAAAACCTCCGGCAAACTGGCCGCCAAGCGCAGCGTCTTGACTCGCGCTGAGCGAATCACCAAGATGATCGAAGAAAAGAAGGTCACGCCGCAGAACGCCAAGGCCCTGGGCATTCCCAAGACGCTCGTACCCAAGTCGTGAGTCGCTGCGGCCGTGGGCGCGATGGCTCCAGGCCCCGCGCGTACCCTTGCACATGGACATTGACCGGTTGATCTGTGATCGCTCACGGCGGATCGACGCCTCGGGCATTCGTCGTGTCTTTGAACTCGGCGCTTCGCTCAAAGATCCCATCAACCTCTCCATCGGCCAGCCGGACTTTCCCGTACCAGAGTCGATCAAGACCGCGGCCATCGACGCCATCCGCGCTGACCGCAACGGATACACGCTGACGCAGGGTGTGCAGCCGCTGCGGGATCGCGTGGCGGCGCATCTTCGTGAGGATCTGGGGTGGGCGGTTGATGGCGGCGCGCCCAACGGCCCGCCGCACAAGCCGTCGCTGCTGGTCACGCCGGGCACATCCGCAGCGCTGGTGCTTGCGTTCCTGGCGTTGATCGGCCCGGGGGATGAGGCGATCATCCCCGATCCGTGGTTCGTGCTGTATCCGCATCTCGCGACGCTCACCGGCGGCAAGGCCGTGGTGTGCGATACATATCCTGACTTTCGCATGACCGCGTCGCGTGTCGAGCGACTCATCACGCCGCGGACGAAACTCGTGCTGCTCAACTCGCCGGGCAACCCGACGGGCGTGGTCATGACGCAGCGCGAGTGTGAAGACCTGCTTGACCTGTGCCGGGCGAAGGGGATCGTGCTCATCAGCGATGAGATTTATGACGAGTTCACCTACGCCGATGCGCGGGAATCCGTCCCCCCCCCTGGCAGCCGCCCGCGATGTCCCAGCCCCGCGCGACGCGAAGGGTCATTTGAAACCGTGCTGCTCGTGCGCGGGCTTGGCAAGACCTACGGCGTGACGGGCTGGCGACTGGGTTTCGCGGCCGGGCACCCGCGCCTGATCTCCGAGATGACCAAGTTGCAGCAGTACACCTATGTCTGCGCCCCCGCGCCGCTGCAGTGGGGGGGGGTGGCCGCGTTCGATGTGGACATGGCCCCGCACATCGCCGAGTATCAGCGCCGGCGCGACATGGTTGTGTCGCGACTGTCGCCGCTTACCGGCGTCGCGACGCCCGGCGGCGCGTTCTATGCCTTTGTCGAAGTTCCCCCGCGATTGAAGATGTCCGCGTCGGCGTTCTGCGATGCGGCCGTGAAACGAAGCATTCTCATCATTCCCGGCAACGTGTTCTCCAGCCGCGACACGCACTTTCGGCTGAGTTTCGCGACGGATGCGCGAAGCCTGGAGCGCGGGCTCGACGGCCTGGCGGCGATGATGAAGTGATGCGGCGCGGAGTGCCGCCGCGCTGTACCATTGGCCCATGGAGCCAGTCGGCCCACCGGCCGCGAATCAATCCACCGTGCGAAAGCAGTTGCCCAACGCACTGACGTGTCTGCGCGTCGTGCTCGCGGTGGCCATGGTGGCGGTGTTGTCATGGATGCACGCGCCGGGGGCCGCGCTGTTGATCACGGCCGCCGTGCTGTTCGTCGCCGCGGCCGTCACCGATGCGCTCGATGGCATGCTCGCACGGCGTTGGCATGTGGTGTCGGCCTTCGGGCGGATCATGGACCCATTTGCCGACAAGTTGCTCGTCATCGGGGCGTTCGTGTGCCTGGCCGGGCCGATGTTCACGGTTGAGGGGGCAGGGGGGGGGCGATATCAGTCATCCGGCGTGGCCTCGTGGATGGTGGTGGCGATTCTTGGGCGTGAGTTGCTGGTGACGTCGATTCGCGCGGTGTTCGAGGGGCGAGGGATCGACTTCAGCGCGACATGGTCGGGCAAGTGGAAGATGATCTTGCAGTCCATCGTCGTCCCGGCCGTGCTGGTGCTCCTCGCGTTCGGCGAAGCGTCTCCCGGAACGTGGCAGCGAATGGCGATAGTGGGTATGGTGTGGGCCACGGTGGCCGTAACCTTGTGGTCCGGCGTGCCGTATGTGGTTCGAGCAATGAAAGGAGCACGGCGTGATAAGGCGTGAAGCGGCCGGTTCCAGACGTGCGTTCCAGTTGCTCACGTTGTGCGGGCTTGGGCATCGCCGTCCGGCCTCGGGCACGTGGGGCTCGCTGCCGGTGCTGGTCTTCGGAGCCGCACTGCTCTATCCGCATTTTGAGTGGGGCTGGCCCGTGTGGTTGTTTCACGTCGGCATGGCCCTGTGGGTGATCGTGTTCTCGCTGGCGTGCGTGATGTACGGCGATCATGCCGAGGCGAGGTTCGGCCGGGATCCATCAGAGGTGGTGGCCGATGAGGCGGCCGGGCAGGGACTGACGCTGCTCTTGCTGCCGATGGCCGCGTTGGAAAACACGGCGGCGGGCCTGTTCCTGTTTGTGATGTCGTTTTTCGCGTTTCGCGTGATGGACATCTTCAAGCCGTGGCCCGCGGATCGACTCCAGCGCATCGTCGGCGGTTGGGGGATCCTGCTGGATGATCTTGCGGCCGCGGTGTGGGCCGCCGCGGTGATGTGGGTCGTGGTGGGTGTTGGCTGAGGCGAACGGCGTGGTGGAGAGATCCGCCGTGGGTGGCGAAAGTGAATCGCCGAGGCCACGGTGACCTCGGCGCAGACTTCCTGTTCGGTTTTCTGACCATCACAGCGGACGTCGGCGCGGCGGCTGGCGTTCGCCGGGTTTCTCGGCGTCGGGTGGCGGTGCATGCTGCGGGCGATCGTTCATGCGCGGACGGCGATCGTCGTTCTGGCCGTGGGGCTGATCGGCTCGCGGCCCGCGCGGCTGTGGCACGGCCGGCTCCGCCATCCGTTGGCGCAGACGTTCGAGACCTTCGGGCGGAACATCGCCATCGAATCGCTGTCGCAGGTGCTCGCGCAGTTCGGGCCGAGCACCGGCGGCCGAACGATCATCATCGCGCTGAGCGCGGCCTGGCGGCGACATCGGCCGTTGCCCCTGCGAACCCATGCCTCGCGGAGCCGCGTGTGATGGTCCAGACTGGCCGCGTGCGCCGGGCGCTGTGCGACGCCCGAACTCGAACCCGCGTTCAAACGCCTCGCGCCGAAGCATCAGTTCGCGCAGGTGTGTACGCCGATCGTCATGACGACCACGCGCATCATCGAAACGTCCACCAAACCCGCGGCCACCATCAGCGCCACGATGGCTCTGCGGTCCGCCGTGATGCGGGCCTGCGTGACCATGACATGGGCAATCGCACGGCGGGCCGACGAAACGCGGCGTGCCACGGCCTTGTGGACCGAAGGACTGCTCGCGACGACCCAGCGGCGCCCGGTCCCGCGGCCGGTCGCTGATCGGCCCGCGAGACTCACGCTCAGGCATCGGTTGACGGTCGGACATGGGCTGACGCGCCGCCTCTGGCGCAGGGCCGTGACGTTGACGCGGGCCGACTTCGGGTTGAGCGAGAACGACTGGCGCAACGATGGCGCACGCGGCCAGAATCGGCCACACAACGGACTTCATGTTCAATCTCCTTGTTGTACACGCCGCGAGCCTCATGGCCCGCGTGTGCATGGCTCAACGCGGCGTGTGGGGGCGTATTGCGGGCACGGTCCGGGTCCGGTAGTATCAACGTGGGGTGAAAGGTGCGGATCGCCACACCGAAGAAACGCGGAGAGGTGATTCGAGAAAGGAGCGGCCCATGCCGTGTCTGATTGCTGGCGTTGCGATGTTCTTCCCCCGGCTCGTGATCATCCTGCTGGCGATCTTCAGCGACTACCTCGGCTCCGCATACACGAATGTACTCTGGCCGATCCTCGGGTTCTTCTTCCTGCCGTACACGACGCTGGTGTACGCCTGGGCGCACCACAGCAGCGGCGGATCGATCTCCGGGCTGTACATCGTCGCGATCGTGATCGCGGTGCTGGCGGACCTTGGCGCCATCGGCGGCGGCGGCGCCAGCGCGCGAAGCATGAAGCGCGTTTGATACCCACCGGCGCGAACGGACAACATGGTCAGGTCGTCGTTGAAGATTCACCGCGGAGGGCGCCGAGGGCGCGGAGTTGGATGAGCAATCTCATCCTCTCGGCGCACTCCGCGAACTCCGCGGTGAGTTGTGCATGTAGCGACAACGGAACCAGCGTCAGTTGCCATCATGGGCCGGTTCGGCATCATCTTCCACCGGCGCCACCGGCCACCGATTGTTCGCCGGGTCGATGTCCGGCAGCCGAGAGTCGGGGTCGATCATCACTTCGGTGATTGTCCGCCCATCCGTGCGCACGCGCGCCGCGAACGAGTTGGTTGAAAACCACGCCTCCACCGGCAACTCGTGATCCTCCATCGCCCCATCGCTGAACGTCAGGCGATACGGCATCGGCATCACCATCTCCCCGAGATTCGCGAACATGATCACTGCCCACGCTTCACCTTCGGATTGTTCCACGGACTCCACGGCCTGATCGAGCTGCGTGCTTTCAATGAACCACCCGCGCCAGAACCATGCGAGATCCTCCCCCGCCACATCTTCCATCGTGCGGAAAAAATCCGCCGGCTGCGGACTCTTGAACGCCCAGCGATGGATGTACTCGCGAAACGCGCGATCGAACCTCTCAGGCCCCAGCACAACCTCGCGCAGCAGCACCAGCGCCACGGCCGGCTTGGTATACGCCATCGTGCCCAGCAGTCCGCGCCCATAGTGATCGGGATAGGTGGCCATCGGCTGCGGAATGCCGCGGCGCATCGTCGATGAGAACGCGCGAGGCTCAGCGCGTCCGCCGGTGGTCTCCGGGTATCGGTCGCGAGTCGAGTAATAGTTGATGAACGTGGTGAAGCCCTCATCCATCCACGCATAGCGCCGTTCATCCGTGTTCACCACCATCGGGAACCAGTTGTGGCCGATCTCGTGGGTGGTGACGCCCCACAGGCCGCGTTCGCTCGTGCGATTGCGACAGAAGAGAATCATCGGATACTCCATGCCGCCCACGATGCCGTTGACATTGATCGCCGATGGATAGGGATAGGTGAACCATCGCGTGTTGTAGCCTTCGATCGCGGCGCGGAGCATCTCGGTGCTCTGGTTCCACAGCGGCAGCGCTTCCTTGGGGTACACCGATTGCACCAGCGTGTGTCCGATCCCCGCGGCGTCCCAGATGAACGCGTCGGATGAAGCCCATGCGAACGTGCGAACATCGCGCGCCTTGTAGTGCCAGGTGAGCGGACCATCGCCGGCCGGGCGCGACGCGGGATCGCCGACTTCCTCCGCGCTGCGGATGATGACTGTCTCCGCGCTGGCGCGGGCGCGCTCCACGCGATCACGCTGCTCGCGCGTCAAAACCTGCTGAGGATTCTGAAGTTCACCCGTGGCCGCGACGATGTGCGAGCGCGGAACCGTCAGTTTCACGTCATAGTCCCCGAAGTTCGTGTAGAACTCGCCCGCGCCCAGATACGGCATCGTGTTCCACCCCTCGACATCGTCATAGACCGCGACGTTGGGGAACCACTGCGCGAGTTGAAAGATGACACCCTGCTCAACATCCTCAATCCCAAGCCTGTCCGACCCATACGGCGGAATGTTGAACGACCACGCGATGTCAAACGCGAACGTGCCGCCCCCGGCGCGAATCGGCGCGGGCAGGTCGATCCGCCCGAGCGTGTCGTGGATGTGCAGGGGAAGTTCCGCGCCCGGCGCGATGACGGCCCGCCCGCCCGTGCGCGTGCTCAGACGCACCTCCTGCGCGAGCGTGACCGATTCGATCGTGTATCCGCCTTCAAATCCGTCGCGATTGCCGAATCGCGCGCCGCGCGATGTCAGCCGCGCGCCACGGCTCTCGGGATTGAACAGATTCTGTTCAAGATTGAGCCAGACATATGACAGATCATGCGGCGAGTTGTTGGTGTAGGTGATGCGGGCCTTGGCCGTGAGCGTTCGCGCGACATCGTCGAGCGTCGCTTCGATGGTGTAGTCCACGCGCTGCTGCCAATACTCGGGCCCCGGCGCGCCAGACCCCAGTCGAACCTCGTTCGGCGATGGCAGCGCGAGCCGGGAGAAGATCGTCTCGGGCGCACGCGGACCAGGCACACGCATCCCGGGTCCATCAGGCTCCGGTTGCGCCCGGCGTGGCGTGGCGCGGACGGCCGGGGGCTCCTGCGTTGTGGGCGCATCCTGGCCGACGGCGATCGGAATCCAGAGCGATGTCAGACAGACGATGGCGGCATGTCGCGCGTGCATGGATGACTCCTTCAGGAAGGAGCATCGTATCGTGAAACACATCAGCGTGGGGCTCGATCAGCGCTTCGCGCGACGCCCGGGCTTGGTCCGCGGGGCTTTGGCGATATCGGCCGTGGCGATCTGTGCCTCCAGCCTTGCCACGGCCTGCTGAAGGTCGGCCACGGCGTCCGACAACCGAGCGATCTCATCTGTCTCGGCGGCGCGGGAGACGCGGTGAACCGGCCGGAGTTTGCGCGGCGCAGGGTCACGCCCGGGCGTCCAAGGCTCACGGGTGATGGCGGCATCCTCGGCCACGGCCTCAAACGTGGCCGTACGCGGAGCATCCACGACCACCGAGCGAACGAGGTCGGCCAACGCAGTGGCCGTGGCATGAAAGGCGAGGCGTGGATCCGGTTGGGGATTTCGACGGGTCGGCATCGTCAGTCTCCGCAGGCCGTGCGGTGGCCATGCTCGCCCATCGGCGTTCCGGGGACCAGCGGAGCAGCACAAGGGGTCTGGTCTGGCCGGGTGAGGTTTCATGCGCGTGGTTCAGTGCGAGGACCCCAGCGGGTGTGCCACTGGCGGCGTGCCCGCCAGTGCCCTGCCTCCAAACCACCGGCGGATAAACCGCCAGTGGCACGAACCGCTCGCAAACATCCAGGTTTCCCGGTCACTCACGCCCGTTGACCTCATCCCATCGCCCGAGCACAGCGGCAAGTCC
>CAZTPJ010000007.1:0-875 GCA_964614515.1 uncultured Phycisphaeraceae bacterium
GGCGCGCGGGGGGCGGCGAGGCGGCGGGACAGCGCGCCACCCGCGACTACGCAAATTGTACAGACGTCGCACCCGCCGCCAACTTGGCGCGGCCGCCCCCGCCTCGCATCCCGCGGCCGCGGACATCGCCGCCGATGGTCGCATCGCCACCGGCAAACTCGCCGGACTGACGATGGGCTCGGCGATTCTCGTCCTCTCATGGCCGATCCTCATCGAATCGTTCCTCAACACGCTTGTCGGCCTGACGGACACGGTGCTTGCGGCGGGTCTTGAAAATGGACGTGCGGCCACGGATGCCGTGGGCGCGGCGTCATATCTCCTCTGGTTTGTCGGGCTGGTCATCATGGCGATCAGCATCGGCGCGACAGCGCTGGTAAGCCGTGCGGTGGGCGCGGGCCGGCTGGCCGTGGCCAACGCCGCGGTCGGGCAGACGCTGCTGCTGTCCGTGGTCAGCGGGATCCTGGTGGCGGCGATGATTGCATTGATTGCGCGGCCCGTGGCCGTGCTCTATCAGATGGATGAACGCGCGACGCATGACTTCGTGACGTATCTGCGCATCGTCTCCATCGGCGTGCCGATGATGAGCGTCACGTTCTGCGGCATCGCGTGCATCCGCGGCGCGGGAGACAACATCAGCCCGCTGCTGGCCATGATCGTCATCAACATCGTCAACATCGGCACAAGTTGGATTCTCTCCGGCGTGGACCTCACGCGGGCGGTGGTCATTGACGGCCAGATCCACACGCGGACGATCCTCGAGAACCCGTTCACGTTCGACATGGAATTGGGCGGCATCGCGGCCGGGACGGTGATCGCCCAGACGGTCGGCGCGCTGCTTGTGGTGGCGATGCTGATTCGCGGGGGATCCGGCGTTC
>CAZTPJ010000007.1:885-72354 GCA_964614515.1 uncultured Phycisphaeraceae bacterium
CGATGATGCGTTTGCTGCGCGTGGGCTTTCCGAATTTTCTCGAGACCCTGGGGATGTGGGCGGGAAACTTCGCGGTGATCCTGATCGTCGGCGCATTGGGCGCGCCGGGCCTGCTCGGGGCCCACATCGTCACCATCCGCATCGAGGCGATCTCATTCCTTCCCGGATTCTCGATGGGCGTCGCGGCCGCGACGCTCGCGGGACAGTATCTGGGCGCGGGCCGCCCCGATCTTGCCCGAAAATCCGTCATGGTCTGCACGATCATCGCATCGATCTTCATGGGGTTCATGGGCGCGTTGTTCGTGTTCGTGCCGCGACAGATCACCGGCCTGTTCACCCCACTGCCCGAACACCTCGACGTCGTGCCCACGCTCTTGTTCATCACGGGCCTCGCGCAGATTCCCTTCGCCATCTCGATCGTGCTGCGACAAGGCATGCGCGGCGCGGGGGACACCACGGCCGTCATGTGGATCACCTGGATCACCACCTATGGCATTCGCCTTCCGCTGGTCTACCTGCTCAGCGGCGTGGAGATTCCGATGCCGCAGTGGCTCGGCGGCGGCGTGATTCCCGCCCCGTTTGGATTTGAGCCGAGCCTGGCGCGCATCTGGGTCGGGCTGTGTATCGAAGTCGTGCTGCGCGCGATCTTCTTCTGGGCGCGATACCTCACCCCCGGATGGACACGCCAACGCGTCTGATCACGATTCCTCATCCTCAGGCTCAGACCAACGACCCACCGGAGCCCAGTTGTGACGCTGTTCAAGGCGCTCGCGGGTATACGGCCACTCGGCGATATCGATCCCTTCCATCATCCGACGCTGCTCGAACACCTGCGCCTGAGTGTCCCCGCCCAGCCGATATGACTCGAACGTCGCCGGACGCACGCGACGCACACGCACAATCGCCACCGCCTGTCGCTGTGGCACGGGCACGCCCAGCGTCGCCTCTGACGCGCTGAGCAACGCGGGATCCGCAAGCGGATCAATCGCTTCCGCGGCCGTGAGCACCGCCTCGCGAATCGCCTCATGATCCACGCGCGCCACGATGCCCCAGTGTTCCGGCGAACCCGGCGACATGCTCTCGCGACCAATCGTCATGCCTTCAAGCACAGGCACGGCCTCTGATCCTTCGCGAGCGGGATAGAGCGCGGCCACGGCCGGGAGCCCCTCGCGAATCGCAAGGTCTCTCATCGACTCCAGTTCGCCCTTGAGTTGCTCAAAGCCGCGAAGCCGCATCATGTCCTTGACGACCTGTTCGCGGACTTCTTCAAGCGAATCAGGCGGACCCTGCGGACGCGCGTCGGTGACGATCACATAGAGCCGATTCCCGGCCGCATCCACGCCGGCATAATCCACCAGCGGCACGCCAACCTGCGCGGCCAGCGGCGTCGATGGCAGGATCTCTCGCACGGAGAACAGCACCTGGCCCAGCGGGAACCGATTCGCGCCGATGGTCACCTGCGCCATCGCCAGTTCCGTCACACCCCACAGGTCCTGCATCGCGATCCAGCGATCCGTGCGCGCCTCGACCACCGGCGGCTGCACCGTGATGCTCGATTCGCTCTCGGTGGACCTGCGTTCGTTGATCGCTTCGGCCGCGACTTCGGCCAATCGCGACATCGTCGGGCGCATTTGCGCCCAGTCATCGGGCAACACGCGGAAGCGCCCCTCGACCTGCGGCAGGCGCTCGATCGAGCGTTTGACCTCGGCGGAGATGCGCAGATGCGCCCGCTGCATCGCGTCGTCGATCATCAGGTTCGTCAGATCTTCTTCAACCTTGGCCTGCTCGGGTTCGAACTCGCCGGGATACAGCGTGCGATTCGTGCTCCATCGCTTGTACGTTTCGACGGGATCGAGATTCACGCCGGCCCGCATGTCCGTGCGGCGCAGCGCAATCCACTCAAACTTGATCCGCGGCCCCTGCGCATAGCCCACGCCCAGATCGCCCCCCCCCGGCTGGGTCGCCTTGTGCGCCTCGAAGTGCTCGGCGATCTCGGCCTCGGTCGGCGGCGCGATCTCGCCGCGCGCCCGATCGCCCTCGATCAGCAACACGTCGGCCACCACCTCATCGCCCAACTCACGAGCCAACGCCCGCCCGCGTACATCCGACAACTTCGGAGAAAACTCAACCAACTCGAACAACCGCTGAATCCCCATGAACGAACGAACCGCCCGACGCACGTCAGACTCCTCCGTGCGGGCCATCATCGCAGCCTCAGCGATCATCTCGTCGGGCATCAGCGCCGCAACCGCGTCGTCGGCCGCCTCGACGGTCGGCATCAGGCCCATGCGCTCGGCCTCATGGCGCAGCAGCATCCAGTGCAGCGTGTCGCGCGGTTCAACGCCAAACCGCTGGAGCATCTGCGGGTTCAGCCTTTGCAGAACCTCCATCTCGACCGACGCGCTCGCGCGATCCCCGTCGCGAATCTTCACGCCGTCAAGCCGCCCGATCACCGGCCCACGCGGATTCGACATGGCCTGCTGGAAACCCTGCGGCACGAGAAACGCCACCATCAGCAGCGACCCGCCAATCACGAGAATCCACATCTGATACTTGCGAAGGAACTTGAGCATGGGGCAACTATAGGGATTGCCGACGCGACGCGACACGGACGCTGTCATGTGCATCGGGAGCCATGTGATCGCTGCACAACGGCGCCACCACCTTCATGTCGCAGCAACCCATCACGCCCCGCGCTCGAACTTGCGCTGCAACCAATCCAACACGGCCTTCTGATCGTCGATGGTCGCCCTTCGAACCTGTGCGAGCAGATGGACCCGGTCTGGCTTGGGGAGAGCGGCGTTCTGAAGTCCTTCATTGCAGTTGGTACAGACCGCCCGAAGGTTACCCGGTCTGTCCTCACCACCTTTGGACTTGTCGATGATGTGTCCGATGGTCAGACGGACGGTTCGCGTTCCGCCAAACGGATCGGGATCGCCCGCAGCCAGACCGCACATCTGACAGGTGTACCCGTTGCGCTCAAGCACAAAGGCCCGGGTCTCCTTCGATATGTCGCGCTTGAACGCGGGCAACCGCTCGATGGTCTCCATCACGTACTGATTGGGTTTGAGGTCCGCGCGATCCTTGTGCGAGAGAATCTGATAGCCATCTTCGTTGCGAAGTTCCCGCACGCGCCTCGCCCACTCGACCGCGCCGCCGCTGGCGGTCTGGATGTCGCGCGACTCAACCACCTGTCCAAGATGGCTCATGAAGAACTCGAGGATGCGAGCCTTAGACCCGGGCTTTCGCGCCATGGCGGATGCGCTCCTTGCTGATCGCGGAGTATTCGGGGTTCAGTTCGATCAGTGTCGCGTGGCGCCCGAGTTCCTTCGCCGCCAGTCCCGTCGTGCCCGACCCGCCGAACGGATCGAGCACATGATCCCCCTCCCGCGTGCTGAGCAGGATGCACCGACGCGCCAGTTCGCGGGGGAACGTCGCGGGATGGCCGTTGTTGCTCGGGTCCGGGCCGAGAATCCAACAGTTCCGAAGGTTCGCCCCGCTAGGCTCGCGCACGCCGTGGATGTCGTAGAAATATCGCGGCGACTTGGTGAGCATGAAGATCTCTTCCGTGGCGCTCGTCGGGCGGTCTCTGACGCTCTCGGGCATCGCCGACTTTTTGACCCATGTGATCCGCGACCGAAGATACCACCCATCCTCTTGAAGGGCAAACGCCACGCGCCACGGCATGCCGAGCAGATCCTTGTCCTTGAGTCCCCAGCACTCGGGAACTTTGCAGTTGCGCTTCTGAATCATCTTGCGCGTGTTGCCGACCACGGCGTTGGGGCCGCAATTGCCCGTGCCACCATTCCTCGCGTAACCATCCCCGACGTTGAGCCACACCACGCCGTCATCGCGCAGCACGCGCCGAACCGCGCGGAACACGCCTACCAGGTTCGCGACAAACTCCCGAGGATCAGCCTCTGCCCCGATCTGGTCCGGGTGCGCATAGTCGCGCAATCCCCAGTACGGCGGCGACGTCACGCAACACTGCACACAACCCGCCTCCAGCGATTCAAGGCGCTCACGGCAATCGCCGGTCAGGACACGGATCTTTCCGGCCGTCGCGGTTCTTGGAGCATCGAACAGTCCGTTCGCGTTCATTGAGGTCCTCGGGTTACGAACCGCATCGTACCGGGCTTGGCGCTCGCCGCCGGAGCCGCAAAGCCGGCGCAAAGTCTACCACCCGAACACGTCCCGCACAACTGTCGCGCGTCAACTCCATCCATGCCACAGCACGCACAGGCGAGTCGCCCGTGCCACCGCCAGATGAAGGACTCGGCCGTGCCGATGCTGCGATTATCGATAGAACTCGACGATCAGGTTCGAGTTCACGTCGAACGGAATCTGGTCCGGCGTGGGCTTGGCCGTGATCCGAACCGTCAACTCGGACGGGTTGAAGTCGATCCAGCCTGGAACCTCGTGACCGGCCATGCTCTCCATGTTCTCACGCACCAGTTTGTGAATCTTCCCCTTGAGCGTGATCACGTCGCCGACGCTGACGCCGAAACTCGGGCGGTCGGTTTTACGGCCGTTGACCTGCACATGCCCGTGCGCGACGAGTTGCCGTGCGCCCCAGATCGTGCGGGCCAGGCCAGCGCGGCGCAAGACGTTGTCGAGCCGGCTTTCGAGCACGATCAGCAGGTTCTGGCCGGTGTTGCCCGGCATTCTCGCCGCTTCGCCAAGGTAGCGGCGGAACTGACGCTCCAGCACGCTGTAGTGATAGCGGAGTTTCTGCTTTTCGTTGAGTCGGACGCCGTAGTCCTTGAGGCGACGGCCGCGATAGCCGTGCATGCCCGCAGGCGTACGAACGCGCTCGTTCGAGGTGTGCTTGGGGATGTCCGCGATCGGAACGCCGACGCGGCGAGACAACCTGACCTTCGGGCCTGTGTATCGAGCCATGAAATCCTCCGTCCACACCCGGGGGTTCCGGGGGGTGTCGCGATCCGCGACGATCAGCGCCGGGTGGCCGAGGCTTCGATCCGGCAAGGTGCGATCCGGGCAATCCGGTGAGCGAGGAGTTTATGGGGGGGTGAGGGGTGGGTCAAGGGGGTAGATGGAGTGCGACGCGTGCGATCATGAGGTGGTCGACAATGCGGAGTTACAAGTCTCAGCGACGGCTTGGGGCAGCCAAGCTAAGTCACCAGAACCTCCACAGATCGCATAAAGCAGCACAACTCCAAGGCCACGCTATCCCCCACCGAGATTCGAGATTGACATTCGAACTAGCCCACGGTACCTTCGGTGGCATCTCGGTCCCAAGGCGAGGGTCGATTCATCGCTTTGATCGCCGCTTCCGGTCACCTTTCTGTGGAATGGGCGTGGACTTGAGGGTTGGAAGGAGGGATGGATGATGAGGTTGAAGATCGCGGTTGCATCGGCCCTCACGGCGAGTGTCGCTGCGGGGCTTCGCGCTCAGCCGTATCCGGCGCCGACGGAACTCATCCATCCGCGCAACACCGTCGTCCGCTTTGTGTTCAACGTCGGCGCAATGGATGTGGAGATGTTCGACTTCGCCGGCCCCAACGGTGCGCCCCCGGCGATCAACACCGTCGACCATTTTCTCGATCAGTTCACGCTCGGACTGCATGATGCATCGTTCGTGCATCGCTATGTGCCCGACCTGTTCTTGCCCACCCATTTCGTCATCCAGGGCGGCGGGTTCACATTCACCGACGCCCACGGCCTTGAGGCGATCATCGCCGACGCGATTGCCAACGAGTTCCATCCGGGCAGATCAAACCTTCAATGGACCATGGCCGTGGCCCTTGCCGCAGGAAACCCGAACTCCGGAACCAGCCAGTGGTTCATCAACATGGTCGACAACGAGTTTCTCGACCCTCAGTTGTTCACGGTGTTTGGAAGACTCGTGGGGCAGGCCGGCGTCAATGAGCGGAACTTCGACATCGCGCGGACGATCGCCAACCGCGACTTCCCCGGACCGCAGCCGGTCGAACAGCGCTTTGTGTTCGCCGATGTGATGGTGGACGTGAACCAACGGCCTGTCGTACCGCTTGAGCTGCTGCCTGGAGGCAACCCGGTGTCGCTGGCGCTGATGGACGTGCCCGTGATCGAAGTTCCCGACCCGATTCCGCCTGGCGAGCTGCGCCTGCCAGCGATGCGCGAACGATTCCTGTACCGGCTCCTGAGCATCGAAGTCATTCGCAGCTGTTACGCCGACTGCGACCAATCCACCGGCCCGCGCACCCTCGACATCTTCGATTTCCTCTGCTTTGGCAATCGCTTCGCCGGGAACGATCCTTATGCCTGCGATTGCGACACGAGCACCGGCCGCGGCGTGTGCGACATCTTTGACTTTCTGTGCTTCGGCAACGCGTTTGACGCGGGGTGTCATTGATCGCTTGCCATCCCGTTGCATGGGCACACCCGGCGAGGCCATGGCACGCAGCGCTGTGAACGGTGAAGGACGGCATGGATCAGACCGGCTGTGACAAGCCCGTTAAAACGGGCTGGTGTGTTGTAGAATCTTCGCCGCGTGCAGGCGGGTCAACGCGCGTTGGCCCTGGCCGTCGCCGGCAACCGTGCGCTCATACGTCGCAGCGCGGGTGATTCGTGGTCAGCAGCCTTGCGCGAAGGCGTCTTGAAAGCAGAGGAAGTCGAAGATATCGCACACGCCGGGCCCGGTGTTCTGATCACAATCGCACGCCCACGGGTCGCCGGATGCGAACGCGCTGCCGAAGCACAGAAAGTCAAAGACATCCAGCACGCCCACGCCGGTGCTGTGATCACAGTCCGCCCGGCACGTCACCGTCAGCCGTGCGTTTCGACTGAAGGCCGGGGAGCACGAGCCGTTCGACACAAGCACGTTGTAGATTCCGGCCTCGTCGCGGGTCACGGGGTCGATGATGAGTCGATCCGTATCGACGCCGGAGAAGGGAGATGTGTTGGAGAGGGCCTGCGTGCTGCGGCGCCACTGATAGGTCAGGGTTCCCGCGCCGTTGGCCGTGACGCTGAACTCCGCGGCGCGTCCCTCTGTGACGACGATGTCGACGGGCTGCTGTGTGATCGAAGGCATATTCAGATTCAGGACCCAGGTGTCGTCGAGCGTGGTTCCGTTGTAGCCGCCAAAGATCGTCATTCGGCCGCGAACGGCGTCATACGCCATCGCGTGGTCCATTCGCGGCGCGGGACGCCCGGGGAACGGGTGCACATCGTCCAGCAGCAGGAACCACTCTCGGCCATCATACAACCAGGTATCCGCGCGATACCTTCCGTCATAGCCGCCGAAGAGAATGCACACGCCGCGAGACTCGTCATACACAAATGAGTGGCCATTCCTTGGGAGTGGGCCAGGGAGATTTTGGGACGCATCCCATGTGGTCCCGTTCCAAATCCAGACGACCATGGTCAAGATACCCTGTCCGCCGACGGTAATCACACGGCCCCTGCGTGCGTCGTTGGTCATCGCGTGATAGGCCCGTCCGCCGGTGATCGTGTTTCGCAACGTCCACGAGGCGCCGGACCACTCCCATGTATCGCCGAGATAATCGCCGTTGAATCCACCGAACAGGACCACACGCTGACGATTGTGGTCATACGCCATGGCGTGCCCGAGGCGCGGAACTGGGCCAGGACCGGCGCGTTCCTGCCAGACTGTGCCCGTCCACTCGTGCATCGTGGACTGATAGCCGTTGGCCGTCCACCCGCCGAACGCGACGATGCGTTGTCGCGCGGTGTCCACGGCCATGGCGCGTCCGATCGTCGGCGTGGATGTGGGCGAAACCGATTGGAACCAACCAAGGCCGTCCATTCTCCATGCCTCCCCGTTGGTCGTCAGCAAGAGCAGATTCGCGGCCCAGGGATCGAAGACCATCGAGCCACGTTCGACGCCGCCCGGGCCAGGTCCGCCAGCCACCATGTTCCAACCCTGCCCATCCCACTGCCACGTTGCGCCAAGCGCCGCACCGACGGCCATCGATCCACCAAACATGATCGCGACATTGCGGCGCGTGTCGTAGACCATCGAGTGATCGTTGCGCGGCTCGGGTCCTTCAGTTGCGACGAGTTCCCATTGTGTGCCATCCCATGTCCACGTATCGTTGTTCCGACTGTTCGTCATTCCGCCGAAGAGGACGATCTTCTCTCGACGATCGTCATAGATCATCGCCGATTCTTCGCGTGTCCCGGGGCCACCCGAGCCGATTCGAAAGAGCCACTGCGAGCCGTTCCACTCCAATGTATCGGAACGCAGACCGCTCTGGTCGCGCCCGCCGTGCATCACGACACGTCTGCGAAGGCTGTCATAGGCCATGACGTGGTCGCGTCGGCCAGGGACGGTTCCGACGTTGAGGAAGTGCCATGAATCGCCATCCCACTCCCACGTATCGCCGAGAAAGCCCGTATTCTGCCCGCCGAACAACACCGTGCGTCCTCGCTCGGAATCGAATGCCATCGCGTGTCGTGATCGCCCGGGAGGACCGGACGTCGAGGCAAGTCGCCAGGTCGTGCCGTTCCACTCCCAAGTATCATTCAGGTTGCCATCTCCACCGAACAAGACCACGCGGCGCCGAACGCTGTCATACACCATCGCATGATGCGCTCGCGCCGACGGGCTTGTTTCAGGAAACCGCTGCTCCCATCGAACCCCGTCATACACCCATGTCTCAGCGCTGGGACTCTGAGTCACACCGCCGAACAGCACAACCTCTCGCCGCGCGGCGTCGTACGCCATGGCGTGAGCGATGCGCGAGCGCGGCGCCACGGCCAACTGTTCCCATCCAGCGCACATTTGCCCGTGCGCTCCAGTCGAAAACACGCCGCACGCGAACATCATCGCGACGACCACGCACCACCGCGCTCGCGACACAACGGCATTAAGTTGCAACACACGGTTCATGATCGCCTCCTTGGTTCTCAAAGCCATCCCGAGCGGGCAGTATACCAGAAATCGCCGCCAAAAAGGCCGCGGGCCTCCGGTTATCCCGGAGGCCCGCGTCGCGATCGGATGCGGCTGGTAAGCCGAGTTCTGTGCCGACGGGCGTTTGCGCTTCTCCTTTATGACGGGGGCTTGAAGCGCACGTTCCGTTGGCGGCAGCCATTTCTCTGGCCGTGACGTTGCCGTCGCGGTCGGGGCGTGTGCCCCAGCGGTCTACCCGCCTCCATGTCGCCCGGGTCGGGCGATCGGCCGTGCCGACGGAGGCTGTTTGACCTTGCACGCGACGGGGTTTGCCGTGCCCCGCGTGTCACCACGCGAGCGGTGCGCTCTTACCGCACCATTTCACCCTTACCTCGCCTCGCCACTGGACCGACGCGATTGGACGTTGTTCATCGAGAACCTGGTGTCCGTCGAATCGAATCAGTGGCGGGGCGGGGCGGTATCTTTTCTGTGGCACTGTCCCTCACCCGCGATCGCGCCTCACGGCCGTTCGGATGGGTGGGCGTTACCCACCGCCGTACCCTGTCGTGCTCGGACTTTCCTCAACCCGGTCGCCCGGGCTGCGGCTGCCTTGCCGCATCTGTCGTGGGATTGTACGCCGTGCGGCCGTGGTGGTGCGGACGTTGACACCAGCCCCATCGAGTCCAACGCCCAAACGGATTCGCCGAGACTCATTCTACTGCTCCGTATACTCCCCCCATGCGCATCGTCCTGGTCAACTGGGCTCGGATCTGGGATGGCGCGACGCTTGGCGGCGGCGTCAACGGGTACTGTCAGGCCCTCGCCCTCGAACTTGCACGGCGAGGGCATGATGTCGTTTCGCTGTGCGGGGGGAACGCTTACACGGCCGTGGATGCGAAAGCCGGTCGCGTCGAGATTCGTCGGCACGCGGACTGGATGGGGGTTCGTGTGTTTGAAGTGGTGAACTCACCCGTGCTGGCGCCGTCGATCTGTCAGTTTGGCGATCCACTCGGCGAGGCATCTTCGCCGGAACTGGAACGTGCCATCGGCGCGTTCTTCGCACGGATCAGGCCGAACATCGTTCACTTCAACAACATCGAAGGCTTCTCGGCCGGGTGTGTCGCGACGGCCAAGGCGTGCGGCGCGGGCGTGGTGTTCAGCCTGCACAACTATCACACGATCTGTCCGCAGGTGTATCTGATGCGCGGGCATCGCCGGCCGTGCTTTTCGTATGAAGAGGGACGTGCTTGCGAGGGGTGCATCGAATCTGCCTCGCCGGATCAGACGCGACGCGAGCGTGTGGACTTGACGTTGCGCGGCGAGGCCCCCCCCACTTCGGCACGGCCTGAACCGCCCGCGCGGCACGCGCCACCTCGCGGGCGGTGGTCGCTGGGCACACTGCTCGATTCGTTCGCATCTCCGAACGCGCGCAGCGCGCCGACGGCCCTTGGCGCACCTACCGACGCGGACGCGGACCTCACGCGCCCCATGCCCCCCCCCGACTCGGACGATCGTGGCAAGACGCGATACCTTCTCGGGGAACGAACGCCGCGCATCTGGCCCGGGCCGGATGATCCCGAGTGGCAGCCGCTCGACAATGACCCCGTAAGCGAACCACTTTCCACGGCCGCGCCCGGACCATACGCCCAGCGCCGCGGCGCGATGCTGGCCATGCTCGCATCGTGTGATCGAGTGCTGGCGGTGTCGGAGTTTGTCCGTCGCAAGTTCGCGGCGATGGGCGTGCCGGAACGAGTGCTGCGCACGGTTCCGATCGGCACACGCATCGGCGAGGTCGCCGAGCGGCACAAGGAACTCGTGTTCGCGCCGCCGCCGATTGACGCCGCGAATCCGCGCCCGGTGAGGCTGCTCTTCATCGGCTACAACCATTGGTACAAGGGCCTGCCGATGCTGGCGGACTCGCTGGAACTGCTCACGCCGGAGTATCTGGCGCGCATCCATCTGTTCATCTACGCCCTGGGCGGCGAATCCATCGAATGGCGATTCCGACGGCTCGAGCCGCGCCTGGCCGCGCTGACCATTCACCACGGCTACGAGTATCACGACATTCCGTGGATGTGCGGGGGGAAGGACTTTGGGCTTGTGCCGTCGGTCTGGTGGGACAATGCGCCGCAGACGGTGTTTGAGTATCTGGGGTGCGGCCTGCCGGTCATCGGCGCGAATCTGGGTGGAATACCCGACTTTGTGCAGCACGGCGTCAACGGACTGCTCTTCCGCGGCAACGACCGATATGCGCTGGCCGGGACGCTCGCCCGCGTGATTCGCGAGCCGGAGTTGGGCGTGAAACTCCGCGAAGGCGTCCGTCCGCCGCGTTCGGTGGCCGATCACGCGTTGGAGATGGAACAGATCTATCATGCGTGCGTACCGTCGCGGTCGGGTGAAGCCCTTTCCGGCGGCCAGACGGGGTCGCGAAGCCGGCCGTGATGCTCGGCCGCCCCCCAAGCCCCAACCCCCCACCAGGGCGCGCCTCGTGCCAAGTCACAGGATGTTGACACAGGATGTTCGACACGCCAAGCCGGCGGTGCGCATCAATGGCGTCGCGCACGCCGACCCCGCGCCCGCGGTCGCGTGTGCCTCCATCGCCGTGGTCATCGTCACCTGGAACCGCAAGGAGTCCGTCGCGGCGGTGCTTCGCGCCATCGCGGCCCAGACGTATCCCCGTGATCGCCTCGATGTCATCGTCGTGGACAACGCGTCGAGCGATGGCACGCTGGAACACCTTCGCGGCGAGTTTGACCCCGAACTGGTCATCCCCAACCACGCCGCCGCAGCGCATCAGCCCGAGTTTCGCATCCCCGCGCCCAACGGGCATCACCATCGCAATCGCCTCGGCGTGCGATCCCTGACGGTGATCCGCAACGAGCACAACTTCGGGGGCTGCGGCGGGTTCAACACGGGGTTCTCGTTTGTTGACCTGGTGCTCGATGCCTCGACGCGGGCGCAGCGCCCGGACGCCGTGTGGCTGGTGGATGATGATGTCGATCTTCCGCCCGAAGCGCTGGGGCACTTGGTTGAGACGTTGGACCGCGATCCGCGCGTGGGCGTGGTGGGCTCACGCGCGGTGGACTATCACAACCGCGACACCACGATCGAGACGACGATCTATTTCGACTTCGCGCGCGGGCGGATGAGCGAGACGCCGATCGCCAGCCACCGCCTTCGCCCGGCACACGACGCCTGGGTCGGCGCGGTGGGCGGCACGCGCGGCGCGCGGGCCTTTTCCGGCGTGCGAGAGGTTGATGTCGTCTCCGCGTGCAGTCTGTTGGCGCGATGGTCGGCCGTGCGCAAGGTCGGGTTCTGGGATTATCGATACTTCATCTACTGCGATGATGCGGACTGGTGTCTGCGTTTTTCGCGGGCGGGGTACAAGGTCGTGTGCAACCTCGACGCGGTGGTCTATCACACGCCGTGGTTCCACAAACTCACGCCCGCCCGGCTGTATTACTCGCAGCGCAACATCGTCTGGGTGATGCAGAAGGTCTTTCCGCCGATGCGGCTGAAGTACGCCACGCTGCGATGGCTCGCGTCGATTCAGTATGACTGCCTGCTCGCATCCATGCACCGCAGGATTTTTCACGCGGAGATCATTCGCCGCACGGCCGCGGACATCGTCGCCAATCGCGGGGGCAAACTCGACAACGAAGGCCCGCCGAAGCAGCCCGTGATCGATGCGCTTCGCCGGGCCGGGGCGCTGCGGGCGGGGGCGTGCGTGGCGGTCATGTGCCGGCATCCGGATTCGCTGCGGTGGGCGGCCGAGATTCGCCGACTCGCCGGCGAACACGGCGCGAAGGATGTGCGATGGGTTGATGTCGTGCGCAACGATGTGCCCGGCGCGCATGAAGCGTCCGCGCAGGCGGGCGCAGAGCGACTCGTGTATGCCCCGCGGCTGCTGTCGCGCCTGCGGCGGCAACTGCCCCTGCTGCGGCGGCGACCCGACGCCGTGATCGTCTTCGATCAGACCAACGACATGCCGCTGCTCGCGGGCCGGCACAACATCCACATCGACCGCAAGTGGCCCGAGGTGGCGCAGGTCGAGCGCGATGGATTCGCACCGCGCGCGGCGTTCCTCGCGCGGTGGCTCGGCACCACGATTCGATCCATCATCTACGCCGCGCGGGTGCGGCCGTATGTCTCGCCGAATCGGTATGGATGAATTTTGGTGCGACGGAACACTGAAGTCGCCTATCGCGACTTCAGTGGCACGAACCGTTGAAAAATCGCCGCAGAGGAACCGCCCCGGGTGGACCGCTCGCTCCGCGAGCGGTGGCAGCGCTTGTGTTGAAGTTGTGAAGAACCTGCTACTCAGTGGCGAGCAACCCGGAAGCCGCCTCGGGGCGGCGGGGTACCCGGAACCCGCCGCGGAGCGGCGGGCCACCCGGCGACAGGACACTCCGATCACCCCTGCCCATCGCGGATCGCCTGCACGATGCGCTCGGCCGTGCGGACGTTGGCAAAGCCGGCCTCGGCGTCGATCTCCGGGCGCTGGCCCGTGCGGACGGCCGAGAGGAACGCTTCGATCTCCGCGACGATCGGCTCGGCATCATCAACCACGAGATTCTCGACGTTGACCAGTTCGTTCCATTTGAGGTCGGTCAGGTCGCGCGCTTGCCGCAACTGTTCGGCGACTTCCTGGAGTTGAATCTCGTTGGCCACGCGGCGGATGATCGTGCCGGTCTTGCTGGCGTAGTCGATCTTGATGTAGGCGTTCTCGCCGGTGATGCGGGTGACGCGCTCGGTCTTAAGGGCGAGGCGGCTGGATGTGATGTTCGCCACGCAGCGCCCCTGCGGACAATCAAACTCCAGCCACGCATTGCACAAGTCCTCGTGCTGCGTCAGCACGGCCACGCCGGCCGCGCGAATCCGGTCCGGCTCCCTCCCGCCCATGAGCATGAGCACGACATCGAGATCGTGGATCATCATGTCCATCACCACGCCGATGTCCACAGAGCGAAACGTCATGGGGCTCACGCGCACGACCTGCACAAAGCGCGGCACGATCGCCTCGCCGTTGCGCGTGGCGCTCTTCATCGCCCGCATGATCGGGTTGAAGCGTTCGATGTGCCCGACCATCAGGCATGCGCCCGTGCGCTCGGCGATGTCCTTGATCGCGCGGGCGGCTTCGGTCGTCTCGGCCAGGGGCTTTTCGATCAGACACGCCACGCCAGCCTCGAGCAGCGGGCGGGCGCTGGCATAGTGATGCGTGGTGGGCACGGCCACGCTCACCGCATCCACGCCCGCCTCGATGAGTTCCTCAACGGTGCGAAAGGCGCGACACCCGCGCTGGGCGGCGACATCGGCCGCGCGGTCCTGATCCTGATCCACCACGCCGACGAGTTCGCACCCTTTCATCGTGGCATAGACGCGGGCGTGATGTCGGCCCATGCGGCCGACGCCGACCGCGCCGCAGCGTACTGGTCGGCCCTCAAACCGATCCCCCGCACCATGATCGCGCGATGAGGCCATCAGCGGTCGCCCTCTCTTTCTCGAAGGCGCGGTCACCCCGCGATCGCATCGTTCATCGCCTCGGACAACTGATCCTTGCTGGTCATGCCGATGAACTTCTTGACCGGCTGGCCCTGCTTGAACAGGATCACCGTTGGGATGGCGGAGATGCCGTACTTGACGGCGACTTCCTTGTTCTCATCCGTGTCAACCTTGCCGACCTTGACCTTGCCGGCGAAGGCTCCGGCGACTTCATCGATCGTCGGGGCGAGCCACTGGCACGGCCGGCACCACTCGGCCCAGAAGTCGACGAGTACGGGAACCTGCGAATCGAGGACTTCCTGCTGGAAGTTGTCATCGGTGAACGTCTTGACGTGTTGGCTGGCCATGGCGACTCCTGCGGCCGGGGGTTGTTCCGGCGTTGATGAACAATGGTATGGCCGTCGCGGGAGATCGGTCGCAGGCCCGCGACTCGAAGGGTGAGGCCTCGCCGATGAGGCGGGCGTGATGGGGATGCGGGCCAGCGAGCGGCCCGGCCACGGTCCCTTCGTGAGCCTGCGCGGTATGCTACGGGCTGGGAATCCCTGCATGGCCATCGAGAGCGGTGGCCATGACGCCCGCCGCAGAATCACCAAAGACGACATCGACCGCGCCCTTGACCCGTGGTCCATGACCCAGCCCGGCGGCGAGGGCAGCGCGGTGGGTTGAGTCGACTATCATGACCCCTTGCCCTTTTCCATTGTGGGCGAGACTTGGAGCGGTCATGAGCTGGTGGGAGAATCTATTTCCGGCCCTCGCTGGCACGGTCATAGGTGGCGGCATCGTCATTGTTGGAGATGTACTGCGCGACAAGCGTGAGCGGAAAGGGAGGCGTGGAGACGCTGTCCTCGATCTTTACGCCGATCTCTTCGTGTCTCTCCATGCGGCGCTCCGATACAATGAGACCTTCTACCGAGGCGTTAAGGGAAAGATACTGCAAAACGACGACTACAAGGAATCGCCGAAACACGCCAGCTACAGAGAAGAAGCGGAACGAAAGTTTCGCGAGGCATTGTGGAGGGCTTTACTCCTGGAGAAGAACGCCGAAGTCCAACTCGTTCTGAAGGAACTGCTCGGGGCCTTCGATGAGGACTTCGACGATCGTGATGAATTTCAGATCTTCGCCGTGGAATATGACACGCAGGCTAACTCGCTTCGAAATAAGTCACAGTTATTGGTAAAAGCCATCCAAAGGGCACACTCCACGCTATTTGACATGGAATGACCTCCCGCCACATGACATTGCCAGAACCGAGTGTGGCCTTCCACCCATGCGCTATCCCCGAAACTCCTGCACAGCCAACCATATCACACGTCGGCTTGACTTGCTCCCCGAGGCACAAGCTAATCAAGCCACTCCTGCGGCAGATCAAGGATGGGACACTCGTCCAAGTTGAAGCCCCCCAAGAGCGGGTTGTCCCAACAATCGGACGCATGTTTGACCACAGCGCTAAAAGAGTCACGCCGTACTTTCTCTGGAGCATCCAGGAATAGGTGTGCCGCCAGTAGCGACGCGTTGCAAGCGCGGACCTCAAGATCTCGTAGATGGATGAGACCCGGCGGTAGGTCGCCACGAACATACTGCTGATGCGCTCTACGTACGGCCGCGCCGTTTACAGCGGTCATCGGCCGTAGGATCGGCTCCACGGTCGGTGCGCCGTATCGCAGGTGCTTGACCAGCCCGCGGAGTTCGAAGTCAACGAGCGGAAACAGCAGCGATATCTTTTCCTCATCTGCACGTATGATGCGCTGGTACAGCCACCAGGCTCCGTCGAAATGGTGGCGACATTGCTTGACCATACCACGGAATTGCTTTCGGCCCTCAGGCCAAGCCCCCAACAGCACTGCCATGGTCGAGCTCGTTGACGCCAGCACGAAGCCAGCAAGACGACGCGGGTGCTGGTTGTTTCGCAGTCCGGCTAGATCCGTTACGTTCTTTGAGAGATTGGTTAGGGCAGGAACCAATTGCTCAGCGGTTGGAGTGTTCCTGAACAGGCCCATGGCGTCCTCCTGAATGCTCGTTCCAACGTGACGTTCCAACAAGTGCATTCTACAGCGGTTATGCGGTGCGGGGGGGAGAGTCGGAGCATGGCCGGGTGCCGAGCGGCAAGGCCGTGCTCCATGACTTCGGCGCGGCGGTACGGAGCGCAGCCTGACTGCGGACGCCCCACGCCCGATTATGCCGAAGCGGCATAGTCGGGGCACGGTGGGCGGTGGTCGCGCGGGGGGGTGCGGGAGGGCTGGTGGCCGTGCCCCGACAATCGCCTCGATTGTCGGGCGGCTCATATCGCGGGGTGTTCATCAGGTAACGTGTAGATGATGATCGCGCCGATCACCGAAAAGATGGCGGTGGCCCCCCACCATGCTCTGTGTCCCTTCGCCACGGCACAGTTCGCCAGACCGGCGAACAGCAGAATCGTGCCCGCGGCCCAGATGGACACGTTGAGCTGACTCTCGTCGGGACTCACCGCGTTCATCGTCCCACCGATCAGTTGCAGCGCAATTCCCGGGACGCTGAGAATCAGGCCTGTTCGATGGCGCTGTCTATCCACGGTCATGCCCCTTGTGGTGCGCGTCAGCGCTGGGAGTGTATTCAACGGAAGCGTTCCTGCGCCATCGCGAAGCGTTCAAACCCCGCTCTGCGGCGTTCCACGCTCGTCCGTGAGCGCTCCAAAGTCATTTTGGAGCGCTCACGCTCCATTCTGGAGTGCTCCGGGACCGCGTTCGAGTGCTTGCGGCGGGGTGTGGAGGGTTTGCGGGGGGTCTTGCGGGCCTCGTGGGCGGGGCCTGGGGCGTCCAGCGCCATCTCGCAGCGCAGTGGCCGCGCTGGGGAGGCGTGTGTGAGGCGGTTTCGGCACTCTGCGAAGCCGAAACGGTCCTCGGCGAGGCCGAATTTGCGTCGCGGGGGCTTCGCGTGGGGGTTGGGGGGTCAAAACGGGGGTTGGCAACCCCGCGCGGGCCGACATGTGGGGCATGGGATCGAACCTGCCGAACAATCCGACCGACCGCATCGCGTGGGCCGCCACCCGCGCCCCGGTGTGGGTGGTCCAGGCCGGGTCGATCGGGCTGACCGAGGCCCTGGCCGATGAGGTGGCCGCGCTCACGGCCGCCGCGCAGCAAGCCCACGCCGAAGCCCTCGCCGCGCGATCGACAGCGCAGGCGGCGACGTTCGCCCTGCACAACGCCATCGCGGCGTTGTCCCAGCGCTCGGCCCACGCCATCGCGGCCATCAAGAACTTTGCCGCCCTCGAAGATGATCCCGAGGTCTACACCCGCGCCCAGATCGAAGCCCCCGCCCCCCGGGGCACGCGCCCGCCCCCCCCGCAGCCGCGACGCCTCGAAGCCACCTTGCACAACGGCGGCGTGGTGAAACTCACCTGGCGCGGGCGCTTCGGACGCGGGACGTATTTCCAGATCTTCCGCGCCATCAGCGGCAGCGCCATGTCGCTGGTCGCCGCCACCGCCGCCCGCGAGCACACCGACACCCTCCCGCCCGGGTGCGGGGAGGCTGTCTACAGCGTCCGCGCGGTCCGCGCGAGCCGCCGCGGCGGCCGCGACATCACCGGGCCACATTCCATCCAGATCGCCATCATCCCCACCGCCCCCCGCCCCGCCAAGGCCCGCCCGCACCCCCCGCCGAGCCTCGCGGATGCGGCGTAGATGATGGGCGCTGCGGTGCGCGGTGATGCGTGGGGTGCTGGCAGGCCCAGGCCGCGGATGGACAAGCCCGTTGAAACGGGCTGGGGTTGGTTCGCGCGGGCAGGGCGGGGGTGTGGCAGTTGCACCACCGCTGAAGCGGTGGCCTGCGAGCGGGCAAGGCCGCCGAAGCGGCCTGGGCTGGCGGGGGCGCTCTCCGCGTTCGGGCATCAAGAGTTTCACCGCGGAGGTGCGAAGGTCGCGGAGGGGGGAGATGGGGCTGTTCTTCTCGGTGTTCTCGGTGCCTCGGTGGTGATTCTGATTTCCCAGGATGGACCGAGGGCACACGGCGACTGCGTGATGTCCCCGTTCAATCTGAAGGAACTTCACCACAGAGACACGGAGGTCACAGAGAGGGGAAAAGGGGCTGTTCTTCTCTGTGTTCTCTGTGTCTCGGTGGTGATTCCGAGTTCCCGGGTCAGTCCCGATGCACCGTGCGCGGCGGCAGGGCCAACTCGAACGATGGCCATGGCACGCGGCTAGGATGTGCGGATGAGGCTGGACACGCGTCAACTTGTGCAGGTCGCCCTCGCGATCGCCATTCGTCGGCCCCGCGATCGGCGGGGCGGTCAGCGCAGGCGCGCCTGACCCCAGCCGGTCCCGGGGCCACGGCCACCGACGCATCCCATCCCGTCGGGCGAAGATCGCCAGCCCTCGGGCACACATCGCCCGCCTTCGGGCACTCCCCCATACCATCAGCACCCCACGATCCGCCAGCGAAGCGCTGGAGAAGCGAGTCTGTCCATGTCCGGTTCCACTGAGTCAACGAGTGAACACGCCCCCACCCGCAGGCGCGATGACCGCGCCGCCGGTCAGAAGCCCGCCGAACACAACGCCGCCGGTGAGAAGGCTGGCGGCGAGAAGGCGGGGTATCGCCACACGCTCAACCTCCCCACCACCGCCTTCCCCATGAAGGCCAATCTCATCCAGAACGAACCGGCGAGCCTCAAGCGCTGGGAGACGATGGACCTCTACGGGCGGGTTCGCGCTGCGGGGCCTTCGCGGCCGCGCGGACGCTTTGTCTTTCACGATGGACCGCCGTACGCCAACGCCCACATCCACCTCGGGCACCTGATGAACAAGTGCCTCAAGGATTTCGTCGTGCGCTCGCGGGGCGTGATGGGCTTTGACTGTCCGTATGTGCCCGGGTGGGACTGCCACGGCCTGCCCATCGAGCACAAGGTCATGATGGATCTGGTCGAGTCGGGCAAGGCGGCGAAACTCGCGGAGTTGCCCGATGATGCCCGGCGGCTGGCCGTGCGCCGCGCCTGCCGCGCGTACGCCGAAAAGCACGTCAAGATCCAGGCGAAGGAGATGCAGCGGCTCCTGACGCTGGCGGACTATGCCCATCCGTACCTGACGATGGCCCCCGAGTATGAAGCGGGCGTATTGGAGGTTCTCGCCGGGCTGCTCGAACGCGGGCTGGTGTATCGGGCGCTCAAGCCGGTGCATTGGTCCCCGGCCAACGAGACAGCGCTGGCGGATGCGGAACTTGAATATGAGGATCGCGAGGATCCATCGGTGTACGTGGACTTTGAGGCGGAGGATGCGGCGGCCGTGCATGCGGCGTTCGGGCTGGGGCAGACAGGAAGCCCGACCGTGAGGGAGGGCCTGGACCGCGCGGCTGCCCCCGAGGATGTAGAAGGCTCGGATGATGAGGATGATGCCGCCTCGCCCCCCGGGCAGCGGCCGTGCTTCATGATCTGGACGACGACGCCGTGGACGCTGCCGGCGAACCTGGCGATCGCGGTGCATCCGCGCGTGGAGTATGCGCTGGTGCTGGTGGATGGGAACGTGACGGTGATCGCCGCGGCCCTCGTGGAGAAAGTCACGCGGGCGGCGGGGGCGGAAGATGTCAAGGTGTTGGCCAGGACGATGGGCGATCGGCTTGTCGGGCTGCGGTATCGGCATCCATTTCTAGAGACACGCACCGGCGAGACGGGCGTGCCACCGGGCGAAGCGCCGGGGCCGCCGAGGATGAAGCCATCGGCGGGCGGGTCGCCGGTCTTTCGCATCGTTCCGGCCGAGTATGTCACGCTCGACGATGGCACGGGCCTGGTCCACACCGCGCCCGGCCACGGCGCGGAGGACTTCATGACCGGGCAGCGCGAGGGCCTGCCGGTCTATTGCCCCGTGCGCGAGGATGGTTCGTACGATGACACCGTGCCGCCATGGCTGCGCGGACTGAACATCTTCAAGGCCAACGACCTGATCGTGCAGCACCTGATCGCCAGCGGGCACATGTTCCACTCGCACACGATCACGCACAGTTATCCCCATGATTGGCGGGGCAAAACGCCCGTGATCTTCCGCTGCACCGAGCAGTGGTTCATCGGCGTGGACCTTCAGGTCGCCGGGCAGGCGGCGGGTTCAACCCTGCGCACGATGGCGCTCGACGCGGTGGCCGCGGGGCCGCAGGCGACGGTCACGTTCGTCCCCGAATGGGGGCGCAATCGCATGCGCGGGATGCTTGATTCACGCCCGGACTGGTGCATCAGTCGGCAACGGTCGTGGGGCCTGCCGATCCCGGCGTTTTTCTGGCGTGACACACACGGCGCGGAGCGTGTGCTGATGACCCCGGCCGTCGTCCGCGCGGTGGCGGGCGTGATGCGACAGAAAGGCTCGGATGCGTGGTATCAGTTGTCGGCCCGGGAACTGCTGGCGGGGTATGACCTGGCGGGCGATGGGCATGAGGATGCGGCCGCGCTGCGTGAGGCGCACGCGGATGGTTCGCGGGCGCTGGCCGCGCTGACCAAGGGCGGGGACATCCTCGATGTGTGGTTTGAGTCGGGTTCATCGTGGAACGCCGTGATGCGGCAGCGGTCGAACGATGCGGATTATCCGTGCGATTTGTATCTTGAAGGGTCGGATCAGCATCGCGGGTGGTTTCAGTCATCGCTCCTGCCCGCCCTTGGCGTGACGGGCGCGCCGCCGTATCGCACGCTGCTGACGCATGGGTTCATGGTGGACAAGGATGGGCGGAAGATGTCCAAGAGCGTGGGCAACACGCTCAACGTCGAGGACCTGATGCGGGACTTTGGCGCGGATGTGATGCGCTGGTGGGTCTGTTCGCTGTCGTATGAGAACGATGTGAAGGTGGACCGCAGGTTCTTTGAACTCGCGGGGGAGAGTTATCGCAAGGTCCGCAACACGCTGCGCTTCATGCTGAGCAATCTCGATGATGTGCCGGCGGAGATGCGGCGGGAACTTGGCGAAGATGTGGCCGCGCCGGGCCGTGGCCATGGCACACCCACGATGCATGGCACACCGCCCTTGCCCGCGCCCGAGTCGCTCGATGCGTGGGTGCTCGGCGAGTACAACGCGCTGGCGGCGGAGGTGCTCGAGGCGTATGGGCGATATGAGTATCGCACGGTGCATTCGCGGCTGTATGACTTCTGCAACGACACGCTCTCGTCGATGTATCTCGCGGCGATCAAGGATCGGATGTACTGCGATGCGCCCGACTCGCCGCGGCGCCGCCAGACCCAGGCCACGCTCTGGCGACTGACCGATGCGCTCTGCCGGTTGCTCTCGCCGGTGCTGTGTCACACGGCGGATGAGGCGTATCGCTCACTGCTCGCGGCCGGCGACGCCCAGACGAGCGTGCATACGCTGACGGCCATCGAACGATTCGACATCGCGCCCGATGCGGCGTGGACGACCGCGCTGGCCATGCGCGAACTGGCGATGAAGGCGATCGAAGAGGCGAAGGCGCCGCCCGCGGAGGGTGGGCTTGGTGTTGAGAATCCACTCGATCTCGGGCTTGAGGTTGATGATCCGTCGGGGATGCTGTCGCGGCTGAGCGCGGTGGATCTGGCGGATGTGTGCGGCGTAAGTCGCGTGATGCTCCGCGCGGGGCGTGGTGAGTTGGCCGTGCGCTGCGTGGACCTGCGCGGGGAGCCTCGGTGCGAGCGATCGTGGAAGCGTGATGGGACGGTCAAGCGGCGTTCGGATGGCGGGATGCTGGGCGATCGCGACGCGGCAGTGCTTGGGTTGGCGTAAGGGGTGGACGGATCGCTCTGCGAGCCGTCCGTCCTGTGCTGCTCGCATGTTTCAGGAGCGATGAATCCTCGTGCAGCAACGAAGCCTGCGTCAGCCCGTTCGCGGAGCGACCAATCGACCCGAGACCATTCACGGAGTGAATGGTCCACCCTCTGGGAAAGCGGGCGACCGGAATCGAACCGGCATCAGCGGCTTGGAAGGCCGCCGCTCTACCATTGAGCTACGCCCGCAGACCCGCAAGTGTATCACGGCCGGGGCGTCTCTCAAAACCCAATGCGATCCCGGGATTCTGCGTGTCGAAACGCGCTGCGTGATGGGGCAACCGTACCTGATTGTTCACCGAATGTGGAGTTTGTCGCGAAGGGGGCTTGCATTCCAGGGCAAGAGTCGTTCTACTGTGGAGGCCCTCGTCGTTTTTTGTTTCCTCAACTTTCAGGAGTGGAAGTCCCCATGACATCGAAGACTAAGCGGGGAGCCGTCGCGGCGGCTCTGGTTCTCGGAACGTGCGGCCTGGCCGTGTCGGCGTTTGGTGATACAACGCGAAACCTGAAACCCGTGTGGGGTCCGGATGTGTACGGCGGGTACGCCTCGACGCACATCACGGTGCAGATCCGCGCCGACCAGGTGATGCCTGTCGGCGATGCGGCGCGGTTCGGCAACGAGGTCATCGACGCGGTGATGACCAAGTGGAACGTGCAGTCGGTGCGACCGACGATTCCGTTCTTCGGCAATCCGGGACTCGCGCGGAAGATCGGCCTTGATCGGTACTACACGCTTGTGGTTCCGATGGGTACGGACACGCCGACCATGGCCGCCGAGTTCGCCGACCATCGCTGGCTGTTCGACTATGCCGGCATCGACGGCATCGGCGGCACGGCCGACACGTTCCCCAACGATCCGTTCTTCAATCTGTGCTACGGGCAGCACAACACGGGCCAGAACGTCCCGGGCTCGGGCGTTGGGATTCCGGGCGCGGACATCTCATGCCCCGAGGCGTGGGACATCTGGACGGGCGATGACTCGATCACCGTCGCGGTGATCGACTCGGGTGTGTGGTCGCACGTCGATCTCCTGGACAACCTGAGGCTGCCCGGATACAACAGCGTCAACGGCAGCACCGACGTGAGCGACACTTGCGATCACGGCACGCACTGCGCCGGGACCGTGGCGGCGACCGGCAACAACAACATGGGCGTCGCGGGCGTGTCCTGGGCCGCGAAGATTCTTCCGGTCAAGGTCCTCACGGGCTGCGGCGGCACGACGGGACAGTGCGCGGCGGGCATCGTCTGGGCGACCGACAACGGCGCTCACATCGGCACCATGAGCCTTCAGTATTACACCTTCGACCCCGTCCACCGCGACTCATGCTCATACGCCCACCAGAACGGCACGCTGCTCATCGCGGCCACGGGCAACGGCCAGGGACCGGGCACCATCGCGTACCCCGCCAAGTATGACTTCTGCATGGGCATCGGCGCGACCACGAACCGCGACGAACGAGCATCGTTCTCCAACAACGGCCCGGAGATCGACGTGAGCGCCCCGGGTCAGGATGTGTACTCGCTGAGCCAGACGACGGCCTATCGCTACCTTTCCGGCACGTCGATGGCCACGCCGCACGTCGCAGGCCTCGCCGCGCTCATCTGGTCCTATGCCCCGGGCATGGTCCATGATGATGTCGAGCGAATCCTCAAGGAAACCGTCGATGACCTCGGCACGCCGGGCTTTGACCCGTTGTTCGGTCACGGCCGGGTGAATGCCTTCTCCGCCATCCAGCAGGCCGACCCCGGTTTGTCGATCAGCGGTCAGGGTCAGCAGCCGACGCTGCTTCCCCCGGGCGTCGAACATGTGTTCACCGTGCGCATCCGCGAGGGCAACGACACGCTCGTGCCCGGCTCGACGAAACTGCACTACCGCTTCGACGGCGGCGCGTATCAGGAAGCCCAACTCGTCAACATCTCCGGTGAAACGTGGGAAGCCACCGTCCCCGGGCCGTCCTGCGGCACGGATCCGGAGTGGTACGTCTCGGCCGCAGGTCAGACCGGCGGCGTCAAGACGCTGCCGCGCCTCGCCCCGGCCGTGGTCTGGTCCGCCGATGTCGGCGTGATCGAGGATTTCTCCTCCTTCGCCGAAGGTTTCAACGCCGGTCTGCCGTCCGGATGGTCGGCCACGGGTCTGTGGAACATCACGACGCAGTGCGGCGGCGCGGCCTCATGCGATGGCGGGTCGTTCGCCTACTACGGCATTCCCGCCGAGTGCAACTATCGCACCGGCGCTTCACCCAACTCCGGCACGCTCTCCTCGCCGGTCATTCAGATCCCCACCCTGCCCCACGGCGGCACGATCACCATGACCTACTGCTCACGCAAGAACGCCGAAGTGTCCAACACGTTCGACCGCGCGTGGGTCACGTTCAACGGCGTGGAAGTCGACGTGGTTCCCAACTCCACACCCGTCTCCACCTGGAACAACCGTCAGATCGACCTCTCCGCGTTCGCGGGGCAGTCCGGACGGCTCGAGTTCCACTTCGACACCGTGGATGCCAACCGCAATCTCACCCTCGGGTGGCAGATCGACGGCGTCAACATCCAGAAATACGCGGCGTATTGCGTCGACGCCTGCTATGCCGACTGCGACAACAGCACCGGCCCGGGCGTCCTCGACATCTTCGACTTCCTGTGCTTCGGGAACTCGTTCGATCAGGGCAATCCGTACGCGTGCGACTGTGACACGACCACGGGCCTGGGCGTCTGCGATGTGTTCGACTTCCTGTGCTTCGGCAACGCCTTCAACGCGGGCTGCCCATAAACGGCCGTTGACTCGGCATTGACCGACAACGCATGAAACATCAACGCCCGGGACGCAGGTCCCGGGCGTTTTTCGTTTCATCACGTCGCGATGGGTCGTCAGAACCAACGCGAGGCTACAGCGTCACCTGGCGATTCAGGCGGTCGAGAGACGTGTGCATGGCGTCGGCCGCGAGGCGTCGCGGGTCAGTGCGGAATCGGCTCGCGCGTCATCCGGCTGGGTCGATCCCAATACGCGGCGCGCCCGAGATCCTGCCAGAACATGCGCCAGTTCGAGTTGAACGTCAGGGCCGTCTGGTTGCTGACATCCACCGGCCGCTGATAGAGCGTCGTGAGTTCAGGCGTGGGGTTGTTGCGGATCATCTGATCGCGCGAGGCGACATTGAAGCTGCACCCGCCAAGGGCGGCGGCCGACAGCATCAGGACGAGAGAGAGACAGCGGGTGCGCTGGGTCATCGTGAGGCTCCTTCTGGCGGCATGTTGTAACCGGTCCGACGCGCGGCGTCAACCTGGCTGACCAAACTATTCGCCCGAATGTCGCCCCGGTTCCCGGAAACGACAGCCCTACGGCCATGTCAGAGCCTTCGTACCACAGGGAAACGCTCGATTTGAACGATCAATCGCGACTATGCACGGCCACACTGGGGCCACGGACGTTCGACTTCAGACTCGTCCAAGACTCGCCGGAGCCGCCTTTGGCCTCATGGACGGCCGACCGTGAGAGTCTGAACTCATCCCGAGGCGTCCAACCGCACCCGCCGACGCCGGCAACCACGGCCAACGCCAACGCCACGCATGCAACCCGCGTTCGACCTGTCAATCAGAACTCCTTCACCCTCCGCAGGCCCTGCGGCCCACCAAGGGGATATCGGCCACCTCAACGGCACGCTGGCCGTCTGGAAGAGGTTTGCACGTTTCGCGTCGCGATTTGGAACAATGGATCGGGATGAGCGGGTCGTGTGGCCCGCCTGACCCTCGATATCCCTGGCCGATCGCCCGGCGCGTTCGCCTCATATTGGACGCCCGAACGTCACTCCGCGCGCTGCGGGTTTGACCATTCGTCGGGCATCTCTACCATGCCATTCGCGAATTCGGAGCGTGCGGATCCCGGGACGCGCGCGGCCGTGCCTCGGTCTCATGGTCCACCCGGTGGAAAGTGCCTGCATGTCGCGTCTTGGTTTCAGCACGATCGCCTGCCCGCGGTGGACTCTTGAGCGCATCGCGGAGATGGCCGCACGGTGGCAGTATCACGGCGTCGAACTGCGAACGTTCGGGTATGGCTCGACGGAGATCGCGTGTGATCCCGCGCTGACCGCGACGGTGAAGACGCGACGAACATTTGCCGACGCGGGCGTTGAGATCGCCTCGCTGGCGACGTCGCTTCAGTTCGATCAGCCGGTGAGGCCGCGCATCATCGGGCGCGTCATCGGAGATCAGGAGCGTCCGGTGCGCGAGGCCAAGCGTTTGATCGATCTGGCGGCACAACTGGAGTGCCCCGTGCTTCGCGTGTTCGCTTTTGAAGCGCAAGCGGGTGAGCCGCGATCCGCGGCCGTGACGCGCATCGAAGAGAAACTCGGCAAGGCGCTGGATCATGCGCATCGCACGGGCGTGCGGCTGGCGATTGAAAACGGCGGCTCCTGGACGACGGCCGCGGGCATCGGCGAGATCGTGCGAAAGATCGGCAGTCCCTTGCTCGGCGTGTCGTATTCGATGGCGGTGGCGCATCAGGCGGGTGAGGATGTCGTGGCCGGGGCCTTGGGACTTGGTGATTCGATGCTGCTTGCGCGGATCAAGGACCTGTCGTCGGGCACGCCGGCGCCGATCGGGCGCGGCGAACTGCCGTGTCAGCGTTTCGCGGCCGCGCTCGCCTCGCTCCCGAAGACGTGGCTGATCGTCGAGTGGGATCGGCTGTGGATTCCTGAGATTGCGTCGGCGGAGGATGTCCTTCCCGACGCGGCCAGGACGATCGCGAAGTGGCAAGGCGATGCGCCAGCGCGACCGCGTGCGGACGCGCAACTGACGGCGTGAGACGTTGATCGCGCGCGGTGCGCGGGGGAAGTTCGCATCATGTCTCGCGAAACCCTCGGCCGGCGTGTCATCGAGTCATGTACGAGGCTTGGGTTTTCGGCGGCGGGGATCGCAACCGCCGAGCCGTCGCGTTATGCGCGTGAACTTCGCGAGTGGCTCGCGGCCGGGCGACTTGGGTCGATGGCCTGGCTTGCGCGGCACGTCGATGTTCGGCTGGATGTTTCGCAGTTCCTCCCCGGGGCGCGAGCGGTCGTGATGGTCGTGGACAACTATGCCGCGCCCGGCGATGATGCAGGCGAACCCGCCAGCGCCCATCGCCACGGACGCATCGCGCGCTATGCCCGCGGGCGCGACTATCACCGCGTCATCAAGCGACGCCTGCACCTGCTCGCCGATGAACTTCGCGGCGAACACGCCGATGCGCAGTTTCGCGCGTTTGTGGACACGGCCCCCGTCCACGAACGCGAACTGGCCCAGCGCGCGGGACTCGGCTGGATCGGAAAGCACACGCTGCTGCTGCACCCGACACGCGGCAGTTACATGCTCATCGGGGGTCTCGCCACCACGCTCGACATCGCCGCCCCGGCCGAGCAGCGGACGATCACCGACCACTGCGGCACATGCACGCGGTGCATCGACGCGTGTCCGACGCAGGCCATTTCGCCGTACTCCGTCGACGCCACGAAGTGCGTTTCATACCTCACGATCGAACGGCGCGAGGCGGTTGACCCGGCGTTCTTTCCCGCGATGGGCGATTGGATCTTCGGATGTGACATCTGCCAGGATGTCTGCCCGCACAACGCGAGAGCCAGGGACGCCGTACACATTCCCGATGAGTACGCGCCGCGGCGAACGGGGTTTGATCTAATTGAAGTTCTTAGGTGGCACGAGGAGGATCGCCGCGCGGCGTTCACCGGCGCATCGTTGAAGCGGGCCACGCTCGCGATGATGAAGCGAAACGCGATCATCGCCGCGGGCAACGCCCTCGCGCGGACGCACGATGAAGCGCTGGTCCGGCGAATCCGTGAGATCGCGGATGACGAAGCGGAGCCGGCGATGGTGCGGGAGACGGCCACGGCCGTGCTGCGGGCGATCACGCCACGTTGATGACTCATCGCGCCATGCATGCGTCGGGTGGCCAGGTCAACCGCAGGATGGCTCACCCCATCGGCGCTTGGATGAGTCATCGCGCATCGGTCACGCAAGGGAGGCGGGCGGGACGCCCGCCCCACCGGATCCAAAGACGGAGGCGGGCGAGACGCCCGCCCCACCGGATCCAACAGGAGGCGGGCGGGACGCCCACCCCACCGGATACAGCAGACCTCGCGCAGCGTATCCTCTGACGATTCGGCGGCAGGGGCGTCTTGCCTGCGCCAGACTTGATGGATCCATCATGGCACTTTCGGCGGAGTCCATCTCCTTTCGCTACGCGCCATCACGGGCGTTGGTGTTGTCAGAACTTTCGACGAATTTTCGGCCCGGCCGTATCACCGTCATCGCCGGTCCCAACGGCGCGGGCAAGTCCACGCTGGTGCGTCTTCTCGCGGGCGTGCGTGAACCGACGAGCGGGCGGGTTTTGCTTGATGATCGGCCTGTGCGTGCGATGCCGGCGCGCGAGCGGGCCGGGCGGCTCGCGTATGTCGCGCAGCGGAGCGACACGGTTTTCGCGTTCACAGCGCGGCAGGTCGTCGCCATGGGGCGCTATGCCGTGGGGCCGTCGCCCAGTGCTGTTGAGGCCAGCCTCACGGCGATGCGCGCGGAGTCCCTCGCCAACGAACCACTGGGCGCGCTGAGCGTGGGGCAACAACAACGCGTCGCGCTGGCCCGAGCGATGGCGCAACTGGAATCCGCCCCGCCCGAAGGCGCATGGCTGCTCGCCGATGAGCCACTTTCCGCCATGGATCCATCGCACGCGCTGCAGACCATCGCCGCCCTGCGCGAGCGTGCGGCCGGGGGCATGGGCATCATCCTCGTCCTGCATGATCTGACGTTTGCCCTGCGATTCGCCGATGATGTGGTGTTGGTGTCGCCCGAGGGGCGAGTCGCCGCGCAGGGTCCGGCGAGCGATGTCCTGCGACATGATGTGCTCGCCCCGTGCTTCGGGGTGGCGTTTGAACGGGCGGCCGGACCGACCACGGCCGCGATCGTGCCCATCGCGCCCGCGCCCTAGGATCACGCACGCATGAACCTCTCTCCCCAGAACATTGTGCAGATCATCTTCGTGGTGCTGGTGTTTGTGGTGCCGGCGCTCGTCAATTTTGTGAAATATCTGAAGAAACAGCGCGACCAGCGCGAGCGGGAGCAGCTCAGAGAGCGTGCCCAGGCAGAAGCGCTGCGCACCGGGCGCGACGTGGGTGAAGTGCTGCAATCGTGGGGCCTGATCGCCGCGCCCCAGGGCGCCCAGGCAGGACGGGAGAATCCGACGCCCCTGACCGAGACCCAGGCGCGCAAGGCGGAAATGGAAGCGCGTCGCAAGGCGCAACTCGACGACCTTCGCCGACGAGCGGAGATGCGGCGCAAGGCCGCGAGCGGCGCGGGCGTCTCGATCGCGGGCGGCGGCGCGGCCACAGCGCCATCGCCGATGCGTCGCGCGGGGCCGATGCCGCAGCGGTCGACTGTGCCTCCCGGCATGTCCCCCCCCCGCGTTCCCCAGCGCCGCAGCGCGCAGCAGCCACCGCCACAGCGCATCCCGACTCGCGCGAGGCCCGCGGAACGCTTCCCCGCGCAGCGTCCGGATCAACGTCGTCGCGCTGCGCCGCGCCCGCAGCCGACCCCCGTTGTCGTCGCCCAGCCTGAGTATGAGACAACCAATCGCCTCGTCGGCGAGTCAAAGCCCACGCCACCAACGAACCGGACGCCGAGGGTGCTCGTGTCGCGCGCCCTTGGACCCATGACGGCCGCGGACTGGCGACGCGCCGTCATCATTCGCGAAATCCTCGGACGCCCGATCGCGATGCGACCACCAGAGACGGCCAACGAGATCCTGCCATGATTGGTCGCGCCGCGATCTGCGTTGCGTGTGCCGCGATGGGCGGATGCGGCTGGGTGGACTTCGAGCCACGCCCCGGCGCGACGGGTCTCATGGATGCCTTCTTCACGCAGCCAACGCCGCTTGAAGCCGCCCAGATGGCCATCGATCCGTACAACCCCAACGATCGATATCGCGGCACCCTGCTGCTCGCCAACGCGCCCTTCGCCGGCGAACCCGTCTACCTGCGACTGTTTGAAGACAACATCAAGGATGCAGACCCGAGCGTGCGCACGGCCGCGACGCGAGCGCTGGCGAACCACGGCCAACCTCGCCATGTGCCGCTGCTCATCGAAGCGCTCAGCGATGAGGATCGACTGGTTCGTCAGGAGGCGGCGCGCGGGCTGCAACGACTGCATGATGTCCGCGCGATCAACCCGTTGATCCGGGCGATGCGCGAGCGCACGGAAGACTCCGCCGATGTTCGCACGGAGGCCGCGCTCGCTCTTGGGCAATATGCCGAGCATCGCGTGCTCGATGCGCTGTTCGAGGCCCTTGACGATCGCAGTTTGACGGTGAATCGCGCGGCGGAGAGTTCGCTGCGAACGCTGACGGGGCAGGACCTGGGACTTGATCGCACGATGTGGGTCGCGTGGTCGCTCGAGACGACGGACGCCTTCGCCGGGCGGCAGGCGTATCTCTTTCCGGTGTTCAGCCGTCAGCGTTACATCATCGAGTATCTGCCGTTCATCCCGCGACCGCCCAATGAAACGCCGGCCGCGCCGGCCGGGATGCCGCGCGGCGAGGAGCCATCGTCACGATGACCATGCGCGTGCTTCGCGTCCGCGACGGCCGGCTCGTCCTTGACGCCGCGGCTGCCGCGCCGATCGCATCGGCTGATGAAGCGATGCTGCGTCCGAAGATCGTCGCGGTTCATCACGCGGACATCACGGCAACGCACGATGGCGTGATCGCGGGGCGCGAGTGTGTCGCGGAAGTTGTGGAGCCTGACGGCGCATCGCGCGTGCGCGTGGGGCAGCGCTGCATCCTTTCACCGGTGTTCAACTGCGGCGCGTGTGACCTGTGTCGCGGGGGGTTGTGGACGCACTGTGAACGCGGGCGCGAACTGGCGTCGGAGAGCGCGCCCGGGTGTCTCGCTGAGCGGATCGCGGCGGCGCCGGTGAATCTGGTGGATGTGCCATCGACGGTGGCGGATGATGCGGCGGCGATGGCGGTGGCCGTGGGACGGGCGATGCACGCGATTCGCTGCGGGGGCGAGGGGACGCGCGGGTATGTGACGATCATCGGGGATGGCGCGACGGCGCTGCTGGCGGGTCAGATTCTGCTGCGAACGAACCGCCAGGTGCGCATCGCGTGGGCGCGTCCGCGCACGGTCGAGACGTGCGAGCGATGGCGCATCGCGCATCGAAACCTCGCCGAGATCGGGCGACGCGGGGATCAGGATGTGGTGATCGATGCGCGGGGTGATGCGGCGTCGGCGACCGCGGCGATGGCGATGCTCAAGCCGCGCGGGTGTCTCGTGCTCGCGGCCGTGCCCCCCCCTTCGGCGAACCTTGATTCCGCGCCGATTCGTGATCGGGAGTTGCACGTTGTCGGTTCGCGCGGGGTCTTGATCCGCGAGGCGCTGGCCCTCTTGGCGGCGCGGCACATCGACGTGGGCGCCATCTCGAGCGTGCGATGCCGGCTGGACGACCTGCCCGCCACCCTCGCGCGAGAGAAGGACGCGGTGAGGATTCTTGTGGAGGTGTGAGGGTGACCTGAGCCTTACCCCCCCCACGCCACGCGGCGACGGCCGATGGAGAGGCGCATGGCTTCCTTGGCGAGATAGAGCGTTTCTTCCGCGGCTTCGTTGGCGCGGGCGGTTCCACGGCGAAGAACATCGATGACGAGGTCATCGCCGCCGGGGCCGTCGAGTTTCGCGCGGCGCACGCGGATCGGCTCGAGCAGGGCGTTGATCGCCTCCCCAAGTTCGGCTTTGACGTGTCCATCGCCGATGTCGTCGCCGGCGGCGTAGCGCCGTTCGAGTTCGGCGACGCGCGAGGCGTCGGTGATGAACGCCCGCACAAACTGGAACAGGGCGTTGGACGTGTCGCCCGGTTCAGTGGGCGACTGCCGCCCCGTGTAGATCTTGTTCACCTTCTTCTGCACATCCTTCGCCGAGTCGTTGAGGAAGATCGCGTTGCCGAGGCTCTTGGACATCTTCTGCACGCCGTCGATGCCCGGAAGCCGCGCGATACGGCCTACCTTTGCGGCCGGGATGGGAAACAGGCCTCCAGCCTTGGGATAGTCTGCATCGTCGGTCTTGGGATTGACGGCGCAGTAGACCTGATTGAATCTTCGCGCGACCTCGCGGGTCATCTCAATGTGCGCCACCTGATCTTCGCCAACGGGCACGAGCGCGGGCCGAAACGCGAGGATGTCCGCGCATTGGCCGACGGCATACATGGGGAATCCGAACGGATAGGTATCGCCGAGTCCCTTGGTCTCGATCTCGGTCTTGAGCGTCGGGTTGCGCATGACGCGGTTGAAGGGAATCAGCATCGCGAAGAACCAGGAAAGTTCGGCGATGGCGGGAACTTCGCTTTGCAGCACGAACGTCGCGCGTTCCGGGTCGATCCCGCAGGCGAGCCAGTCCTTGACGATGCCCAGCGTGTTGGCGCGAATTTCCTCAGGCTTGTCGGCGAGGGTCGTCAGCGCGTGGATGTTGGCGATGAGGAAGTAGCATTCATACTCATCCTGCAGGCGCAGGCGGTTCTCGATCGAACCGACCCAATGTCCGAGGTGCAGGCCGGTCGAAGTCGGCGTATCGCCAGTCAAAATGCGTGGTTTGGCGTTCATGGGCTTGGAGTCTATCACCAACTCCACACGACTTCGACGAAGTCCCCGACATTGAGCGTCACGGGCGAGATGAATGTGAGGACGGTGCGGCTGGTGTCCTGGATCATCGAGCCGGCAAGTCGACGCTCTCGCGTGCGGATGTTCATATCCAGCGGGCCTTGCGTGCCCATGCCTTTGGGCGTTCGCGCCTGAACTTCGAGCAGGTTCAGCGTGCCCCATCGCACATCCCATCGGCTCATGTGCGAGCGGGCGGTGCGGCGCTGGGTGTACAGACCCCAGGCCGTGCTTGCCGCAAAAAACGCACGGAATTCGTGCTCCTGCACGCGCGAGAGATTGCCCATCGTTCCCGCGTTGGAGGCGTCGTGGGTGAAACCGTTGATCGCGTGATACGCGCCCCACGCGGCCATCGGCCCGGGTTCAAACTCTTTCGCGATGCTCTCATCGAATGGATTGCGTCCCGCGCTCCGCGCTCGCTCATCAAGCCCGGCGAGGATAGCCACGCCGGCCGCCACCAGTTCCGGACGTTCATCTCCAAAGGCGATCATCGCGGCCGCGAGTTCATACTCGACATCGACGCGTCGCGGTTCATTCGCCTGGAACGGCGCTGCTCGCTCGTCATCGCCTGGGCGGGACTCCAGGCGCACGCCGGAGTTTGCGCCGGGCGTGACCGTGTCATCCTGCCCGACGACGACATCGCCGGGAGTCCAGTTGTGACGGACGATCGTCGCGAGCGACTCACGCACCATCGGATCGAGCCACACGGGTGTGAGATCAACCTGCCGCGCCATCGCCGGCGCGAGGACATGCGGCGCATAGCACACATCGGACAACGGCCCGCGCGAACCATCGAGCGTGCGATACGAGAAAAACCCGTTGGCATGCGCCTGCTGTTCACTCCACACACGACCGAGGATGAACGTGTCGAGCACGCGCTGCGTCGGCTCACCATCACCCACAAGTCGCCCACAGCGCTGGCCCGCCAGCAGCCCGGCCAGCACCATGCCCGCCTGATACGCATCCGTTCCCGGACGCTCGTCACCGAAACGCGTGGGCCACGACGACTCCACAAGCCCATCGACCTCGCCGGAGGGAGAGTCGGCCGCATCCTGAGCGAGGATCCAGTCCACGGCCTTGCGAATCCTGGGCCACGTTCCGCGTAGCATCTCATTGCCCGTGCCGTTCTGATGCTCACGGATGAACTTCATCAGGGCGCGGGCCTGCGAGTCGAGCGTGGCGCCCTCGCCGGGCATCCCCCCCCCTCGGAGGGCGATCGCGCCCGTTCGCTCGTCGAAGGCCGAGCCGAAATCCTGCATCACGCGAACCGATCGCGCCAGCGTCGGGAACAGCCTCGCCTCGGCCTCGCTCCCCGCCCACGCCACAAGCGAGTTGCCCCCCGGCCCGCCCGCGAAGTCGCGCCCGTGGAACATGCCGTCCGCCCACCACTCGCACGTTCGCGTCGCCAGCACGCTCGTCGGCGACATCACACGCTGAAGCAGCCACCACGGCAGCGACGACTCCAGATACATCGCACGCATGAACTCGTCCGTCTCGCCGAGCAGGCGCTCGCGGTGCTCGGCGACGTATCGCGCCACGGCCATCGCATCGGCAAAGCGGTTGGCGTAGTTCGTGCCCTGGCCATGGGTCTGGTTCGGGAAGTGCCAGGTGATGACGATGGTGATCGTGCGGCTCTCGCCGGGCGGGATATCGGCGGTGAGCGCCACTGCGCCGCACGCGCGGTGAAGGCCGGAGTATTCCGGCGTCTCGCGACCGCGCTGCGCAAGCAGCCACGGGTCAAACACGTTGGGATCGTCCGCGGTTGATGCGGCGCCGACGGCCAGCAGGGCCAGGGCCATCGTGCCGACTTGCGCGGGGTCCACGCCGGCGGGGTCTTCGAGATTCATGGCCACGGCCGTGAGTCCATCACCGCGCTCGATGCGATTGATGAAGCGCACTGGTTCCGCGTGGTCGATCGCGACGCCATTGGCGCAGAGAGCACCGACGGCGACCTTGATCGCATCCGATCCGGGATTGGAAATGTTCACGCGCCGCACCGCGCACGGCAATGAGGAATCCTCTGCGTTGAGCGGGATAAACGGACCGCCCGCCTGCAACGTCACATCGACGCCGAGCGATTCGGCAACCGGATCCAGGTATCGAATCTCCGCGCATGGGTATGCGCCGAGGAACTCGGCACGCTGGAATGATCCGCCGTTTTCAACCGTCGCGAGCACGGCACGGCGCCTGGTTCCGTCCGCCGCAAGTGTCGTCACCACAATCGCCTGCTCGAGTTGGCTGGGTTTCGCGTCCGCCCGGCCGTCAATCCGCCAGTCGATCAATCGCCCATCGCCCGCGAGCGCGACCTGCCCGGCGCAGATCCCCCCCACGGGCATGGCAACGGGTCGAATCTGTTCGCCCGAGAACACGACCGGCCCGCCGCGCGGCAGCGCGATTGCCCCGGGCACCACCTCCGCGACCGGCTGGGGTTGGAAGCCCCACACGCGCTGGGTCGCGCCCACGCCCAGGGGTGCGAGCACGCCCAGGCCCGAAAACTTGAGGAACTCTCGTCTACGCATGGCCCACCGTAGGCCTCGCTGAGGCCGTTGGCGACAATCTGGGGAACCCGTGCGGTCCGAGCGCTGAGCCTCCCCCCTTGCCTGCGACATTTTTCTCCGTAAACCTCTGCAAAGTATTGCATTACGAAGAGGCTTGCGGTAGGATGCTTGTTGAAGCAGCACTCCCGCGTTCGCGGGGGTGCGCCTCCGATCATGTTGACCGGAGGGAGAGACACAAGGCGGGCCGCCGGTGCGCCACGCGCGGTGCGTGCGTCACCGTCGGCTGATACATAGAGAATGGAGAGGGAGACATGATTCGTTCCATCATCGCCGTGGCGGCGCTTGCGGGTGTATCCGCGTCCGCGTCCGCTCAGTTCGTCCTCATGGACCAGATCGGGCCGAACAGCTCGTTCACCGAGGGTCAGCCTGCTCGCGCGAACCAGGAGTTTGAGGCCGCCAATGCCGCGTTCCACGTCGCCATGATCGACGACTTCTTCGTCGGACCCAACGGCGCGACGATCCTGACGGCCGAGGCCGTCATGACCGGCTTTGGTCTGCCCACCGGCGTCACGAACAACTTTGATCGCGTGACCGGATGGCGTCTGGACATTTATTCATCCCCCACCGCCGCAGCGACCAACTTCGCAGGCGATGTCGCCAGCGTCGCGGTTCCCGCAGCCAGCGCGGTCCTGACGATTCCGTTCACGACCTCCGCCGCCTCCGGCCACGTCCTGATTGACGTGTCGGCCGCGAACATCAATCTCGGCGCGGGACAATACTGGATGGCCCTGATCCCGCAGATGGCCTTCGCGGGCAACGGACAGCTCGGCGTCAATGACTCGACCTTCGGCGGAACGCCCGGCAACCTGAACTCCGTGCAGACCAACCCAGGCGGCGGCTTCGCCTTCCCAGGTGGACAGGTCGCACGCGACACCAACAGCGCGTATCGCCTCACGGCCGTGCCCACCCCGGCCACGCTCGCGCTGCTCGGCCTCGCCGGTCTGACGGCCGCGCGTCGGCGTCGGTGAATCTGTGTAGGCTCAGTCATGCATGAATCGGCGGGAGTCCCAAGCGGGGCTCCCGCTTTTCATTCCAGGTCGAGGGCTTTGGTGGTGCGAGCGATCCGCCGGGTACCTCGCCACGCCGTGGCGAGTTCTTCACGCCGAAGGCGTGGAGGTTCGTAGCCGGTGGTGGAGCGAAGGCGCTTCACAGAGCGACACCACCGGAAGCCGTGCCACACGTTGTTGTTTGATCTTCATGGTTCAGCAGTCCGAAGGACTGCTCGTGGGTCACGCAGCGCGGGAGATCGGTGCGCGAATCACCCATCGAACACCCCTTCGGGGTGCGATAGGGGGGGGATGCTTTCCGGGCGTGTCGCTGCGCGACGACGCCCGGCGACTGACGACCACGCCTTCGGCGTGAAGCAATCCAGTCCGTTCGCGGAGTGAGCGGTCCACCCGGGAGTCCCGGCCAACGCGCGCAACGCGCCGGCGATGCGGGCGAGCGCGGTTGTCTTTCGTCATGGTCATGGTAGGGTGATGCCGCGCGCGATGTCCCCGCGGCGGGCGAGTTCGGAATGGTTCCGGATCGTCCCGGCCGTGAATCCAATGCGCCGCTTCCGCGGTAGACAAAGGGGACAGGCGATGTGCAAGAGAACTTGGATCGGGACGTTGGGGTTGTGGGCGGTTGTGACCTTGGGCGGGTGCGCCGACTTCTCGGGCGTTGACGCGCTGCGGGCGGATGTCGAGAAACTGCGGCGGCAGGCGGCCGAGGATGTCACGGCGTGGGAAGATCGGCTGGAGGAGGCGCGGGGCATGGGTGCGGATGTGCAGACCATCGCGACGGCGGAAGCGGGCGTGACGGCGTCGCGCCTGCGCCACGCTGCGCTGGATGCGGCCGTGACGGGCACGGATGCCGTGTTGGCCGAGGCGGCCGCGCCGGGCGATCCGATCGGCCAGATCGTGGGCCTTGCGGCGCCGTGGCTGCCAGCGCCTGTGCGTACGCCGCTGGTGCTTGGGGCGGCGGCCGGTGGGGCGTTGATCCGGGCGCGGCAACTCAAACGCGGCATGGTGTCGGTGGCGGTGAGCCTGCGGGAGGCGTCGGCACGCGATCCGGATTTCGCCCGGCGATTCAAGGATCAGGCTGATACCCTTCGATCAATTCAGACGCCCACGGCCCGGCGGATCGTCGATGAGGCCGATCCGACGCGACGACTTGTGAGACTCCCCGTATGAACCGCTCACGCACGCGAATCCCCCCCCCTCCGCTTTCACGACCCTCGGCGTTTACGCTTGTCGAGTTGCTCGTGGTGATTTCGATCATCGCGATTCTGGTTGGGCTTACGTTGCCCTCGCTGGCCGGGGCGCGAGAGAGTTCGCGCCGGCTCAAGTGTCTGACGAACCTTCGCGGCATCGGCGCGGGGGTGCAGTTGTATCTGAATCAATCGAAGGACATCTTCCCCAACGTGCGCCCCTTGCAAGGCAACAAGCCCGGGGGGGGAAACGATCCGGGCCTGCTGGATGTGCTGACGGAATTTCTCGATGCGCCCGCGCCGCGGACCGATGGCGAGGGCAAGTTCATCGTCGGCGATCCGTACAGGTGCCCTTCGGACCTGGTCTCGACGGATGAGAGCGCGGGGTTTGAACCCGTCTGGCGCACGACGGGCACGAGTTATGAATATCTGCCCGGTGTGTTCATGGTCTTCGCGGAGTTTTTCGGCGTGGATCCGATGAACACGGCCTTCGCGGTGTCGCGGGCGTATGAGAACGGGCGTGCGTGGCCGTTCCTCGTCGATGCCGATGACTGGCACAACCTTCGCAACAGCGATGTGAAGCGCAACGCGTTGTTCTTTCCGGATTGGCGGGCGGACTGGTCGTTCAATCCGTCGTCGGAGGAACTCGAGCGGTTCTTCGCCGATATTCGGCGGTTCGGCGGGCTTGGCGGGGGTTGATCTCGGCGCGGGTGGCCGGGTTGACATGGGGAGCGAAACGTGAGCGTACATGCGATTCGTGAATGGTTCAATGAGGCGGTGTATCGCATCTGTGATCGCGTGGATGAGCGGCTGCGCGTGCGTGAACGCGCGGGGCGCATCGCGGATATGTTCGTTGGCACGCCGGAGCGAACGTCGCGCTCGAAGAAGATGGGCGCCGTCGCGGCGGCGCTGCTGCTGATCGTGGGGGGCGTGGGGCTATATTTCGCGCTACGGCCGTATCCCGAGCCGGATTACCGCACGGCGCCGATTGATGAACTGTTCAACTTCACGCTGCTCAAGGATGAGTTCAACCGGTTGTCGATCGAGCGTCGGCTGGAGTTGCTGGCGATTCTGCGCGAGCGGATGGAGGGGATGAGCGGGTCGGAGTCGATGCTTCTGGCGGCGTTCGCGGCGGGGATCATGGGTCAGGCGCGCGAGCAGATCGAAGAGAACATGTCGCGTCTGGCGATTGATCTGTGGGACTCGTATGCGACGGAGTATGAGGCCGTGGCAGCGGAGGACCGCGATGCGTTCCTCGACGCGACGTATGTGGACTTCTATAAGCAGATGGCGATTCTGGGTGGTGAGACGGTGGATGAATCGGATGAAGAGATCCTGCGCGAGGGCAAGGAAGAGGCGCAGCGCGGGCACGAATGGCTCAAGACGAGCGGCCCCGGCGGACGCATGCTCGGACGCGGCTTCGACATCATGTACAACAACGTCGGCCAGAACGCCACGCCGCAGCAGAAGGCCCGCGGCACGCTCCTCGTCCGCGACATGACGCGACGCTTCCGCGGGCAGGATGTCGCGACGGGACGGCCGCTGCGGTAGGAACGCGACCGAGTACGTTACGGGTGTGAAACTTTCGCCGGGCGGCTGGAACCTTGGCTCGCTTGGGGCGTACAACGAAGTTGTCGCGCTCCAGCGTAAGAGGGATCAGTCATGCCGCCTCTGATCTTCGCCACCATGGTCGCCTCCGTCGTGCTGGGCCTCGTGATGATTCCGGTGGGCTGGCGCGGGTGGCGGATCAATCGCCATCCGATCTGCACGTTGTGCCGATTTGATCTTGTGGGGCTGTATCCGCAGCAGATCACCTGCCCGGAGTGTGGCGCGGGCCTGAGGCGCCGAAAGGGCGTGCGAATCGGGGCACGGCGGCGATTGTGGCCGTTCATCGGGCTTGGCGTGATCCTGATCCTCGCTCCGCTGGCGCCGCTGGGGCTTGTGTTGTACGGCGCGGCAACGGGCGCGGACATCAACAAGCACAAGCCGCTGGGCCTGCTGCTGTGGGAAGCGAGAATCGCAAGTCCGAAGGCCATGGAGGCGATTGGAAGTGAACTGCACCTGCGGCTTCGCGGCAATCGACTGGATGAGGCGCAGCGACAGCGACTGCTGGAGACCACGCTGCGCATTCACAGTGATCGCTCGCGCCCGTGGGATTCCAACTGGGCATCGTTTCTCACATGGATGCACACCAGCGGCGAGATGAAGCCGGAGGACATTGCGCAGTACTGCCTGAATGCCGTGGCGTTGGAACCCGCTTCGCGTGCGAAGGTGGCGCCGGGCGACCTCCTGCCGGTGGAGGTTCGTTTCGGGGAGGAGCGCCTCGCCGATCGAATGAATGTTGAAATACGAATTGTAGTGGGTGCTTGTTATCTCAATGGAACACGACTGCAGGAGGCGACGGAAGCAGCGTTGCTTCGCGGGGGTCCGGACCCCGTGCCTTATACTCGTCAAGCTGCGTTCCTCGCGTCGCCATTGTCCTTTTTCAATCGGCATCCGCACCTTGATCGTTCTCACATAGCGGTGTTGATTCCTGAGGGGACATCGCCTGGCGCATTTGAACTCGATATCGAAGTGGAGGTCGCCGCGAGACTCTTTCGAGGCTCACCGCTCAATGCAGCACCGCCGGGAGTTCCACACGAGTCGACGACGCACGAATATTCCCGGACGGTGTGTCGATTCACGACGCCATTCGAAGTCGTGCCGGGTGCCGAACACGCCGTGTCCATTGCGCTGCCAAACGAAGAACTGGCACGGCGCATCGAATCCGTGCTGAACGCGGCGGGCACATTCCAGTTTTCCCATCTGCGAGGCGCGAGCACCGCGGAGCGACACCTCAACGGAACGGCCTTCGAGTTCGACATTGTCGTTCCCTCTGGATCGCTTCCCGTGCAACTCGTTGGCAGAGTGGTTGAGCGAGTTGACGGCGTTGACTTCGATGTCGGAACGATCCTGACGCAGAGTGAATCCGGCCTCAGTTCGTTCTATGGAGGCGGCCACGGCATGCGCCATGTCGGAAGGCTTGTGTACGTGGTACCGCATTCAGGTGGTACCAGAACCGACAAATTGATTCTCGTGCCGGATCCTGAAGTAGCCCGGCGGAGCGTTGACGCTGTGCATATCTACGGCGGGGAGATTACAATCGACCGGCCGAATTAGCGGCGAGTCTCCGATGACGGGACAGATTGTGACATCTCGGAGGACCCATGCCCCCCATCGCTTTGTTTGCACTCCTTAGCGCCCTTGTCGTCGGAAGTGTCCTGCTGATTGTCGGCTGGCGTGGTCGGCGGGTCAATCGGCATCCGGTGTGTCGGCAGTGTCGGTTTGACCTCGAGGGGTTGTATCCGCAGGTTGTGACGTGTCCGGAGTGCGGGGCGGGGCTGAAGCGAGAGAAGGGCGTGCGGATCGGGTCGCGGCGGCGCATGTGGCCGTGCGTGGTCCTCGGCGGGGCGATGGTGATTCTGCCCGTGGCACCGCTGGCGTTGGTGTTGTTCGCGGCCATCACGGGATCGAACCTGAACTCGCACAAACCGTTGGGCCTGCTGCTGTGGGAGGCCAGGCGTGCAAGCCCCCAATCTGCGCAAGCGATTGCGACGGAGATTCAGGATCGACTCCTGACGACCAAGCTCGATGCTGCACAGACCTCGCGCGTCGTGGACGCCGGCCTGGCGCTCCAGGCGGATCACTCACGGCCGTGGCTCGAAACGTGGGGTGACATGATCGAGTGGGCGAACGTAAGCAAGCGGGCGAGCGCGGAACAGATGAAGCGGTATCGAAGTCAGGCAGCACCGGCGACCATCGCGGCGCGGGCGCAAGTCCGCGCGGGGGATCCGCTGCCGATCGAAGTGAAACTCGGCGAGTCACGCGTCGCGCGCACCACGGAGTTCATGGTGACGTTTCACGGCACGCAATGCCGGATCGCGGGGGAGATCGCCAAGGGGGCGAATCCGCCGACGAATCCGACGATGGCCGCGGCACGCGCGATGATGGGCGGGTCTCCGATGATGGGATATGGGTATGTCGCCGGCTCGGGCTCACGCATGCGCGGGTTCGGGGGATTCGATTCGCCCTCGGCGGTCTGGGCGTATGAAGTGCCCAATACGCTCGCGCCTGGCATGTATGACGTGGAGTTGGAGATCGAGATGTCGGGCGTTGACACGAATACGTTCGGGTTCAATCCGTTTGGGCCGAAAAAGGATGATCCTGACGCGGTTCGCTCAACGCATCGAGCGCGGTTTGAAGTCGTGGCGGCCGGCGTCGACACGGTGGAGGTGATCGAACCGACACAGGAAATGACCGAACGAATCGCCCGACAACTGCGAGGAAACATGCACGTCACCCAGATGAGTACACCCACGGGACTTGGCGCCATATTTGGGCTGGGACGGCGAACGTCGCAGGTCATGGTCACCGTTCATTACGACTCGCTGCCAGCGCCGATCGCGGCGCACGCGTCGGTGCGCCACACGGGTGGGGACGTTCGCCTCAACTCGCTTGTTACCGGCAGGTCGGTAAGCGAGTTCGGCATGGGCTATTCGCCGTATGGCGCCGAGTCCGTCATGCTCTACGCGCAGAACGTTCCCAAGATCGCGGACAAGCGGGTGGCGCTGGTGCTACGGCCGGACCCGAGCCTCGCGCAATGGAGCGTGGACATCACGCGCGTGTACGGCGGAGAGATCATCATCGAGAATCTGAGCATCAGCGATGACTTCTACGCCGGCTTCGGCGGACAGGTAACGGAGGATGAAGAGCCGGAAGAAGAAGCGGAGGAGGAGCCGTGAGGTGTGCGGTGTGCGACATCACGCCCCCACGCCCGCGTGCTTTCTCGGATCGGTCCGGGCGATGATGTCGCTGACGCCGGTTTGGTTGAAGCCTTTGTAGCCGTCGTTGCGTTCGAGGTTTTCGAGGTGAGAGCCGATGGCGCCGGTGGCGCGGAACTGTGCGGCCTGCGGCTCGGAGATGAAGCCCGCGCTGAGGAGTCGCGCGATGCGCGGCTCGGCCACACTCCATCGCTCGCCTTCCGTAAACGCCTGGCGGAGGAAGGGGAACGTCGTGAAGGGGGCCATGGTCTTGATCGCGGCCGACTCTTCCAGTTGCTTCACCAGCGCGTGATGGTCAAACTGGCACTCAAGGTGATGCATGCCCGCCTGAAGCATGGAGTCGCCGTGCAAGCCGCACCACAGGCCGACGGTTCCGAGTTTGTCGCGCGGGGCCATGGGTTCGTGTGCGAAGTCACCGAGGAGTTCATCCGGACTCATGTCCACGTCGTTGAAGGTCGTGATGCCGGTGACGGCCTGCTCCATCACCTGCGCGCCCCACCCGGCCTCGTGCCCGGCATAGAAGCGTTCACGGCATGTCAAGCCGAGTTTTTCGTGCAGCGCGATGAGGCGATGAAAGTTGTGGCGCGATGCGCGATAGGTGTGGTGGTCATGGTTGGCCCAACCCAGGCCGAGGCGATCCTGCCGCGCCTTTTGCACCTGCGCAGCGCGGTTGCGACGCTGCCAGTATTCACGCTCGGCCTTGAAGAAGAGGTCGCAGGCGAGATCGCGCCCGAGGTCGGCCACGGCCGCATCGACGAGCGAGTTCACATGCGCGAACCCTTCCGCATCATCGGCGAAGTCGCGATCGCGCCGGCGGAAGGCTTCGAGATGTCGAAGCGTGAGCATGGCCTGGTGTGGGTCGCCGCGCGGGATGTCATAGCCGCGCAGGCCGTGGCGCTCGATCGCCCAGAGTTCGCACGTTCCGCACCGGCAGGCCGGGGCCATGCGGATCTGGGCGAGCGGCTCGCCTTCGATGTGATGCGAGTATGGAATCTGATGCGCGGTGAGGAAGTCCACGACATCATCGACCTTGATGGCGATGTACGTCTGGGGATCATCGGCGAGCACGACTTCGGGAAAGATGCCGCCGGGATGATGAAAGGCGTGTTCAGCCCCCGGCTGCGGACGATGGACGAAGCCGACGCTGAGGAGTCGAAACTCGAGGTCTGAGTTTCGCGGGCATTGGATGTGATCGATCCAATCGACGAATCGCGTGCCGGTCTCGGCCTTCATGCGCTGCGCGAGCGTGGCGGTGAAGGGGCAGCGAGCCAGGAACTCGGCGACGAGATCATTGATGAGTTGCTGCGCGAGGGGCTGGGGTTTCCATTGAAACTGTTCAAGGGCGGCGGTTGCGGTCATGGCGTGGTCCCTCGTTCAGTGACCCGGTGCGTGTGAATACGGTGGATGGTGACGACCGATCGTAGACGCGACGGCGTATCGTTGGCCCGTGTGGCATGGGCAAGGCTCCTGCCTTGCCCGTGGCACGCGCAATCAAGCACGGGCAAGCCTGAAGGCTTGCCCATGCCACGCAGAATGGGGACAGGGATTCTTGCATGAGTGATGAGACACAGACTGAGGCGCCCAAGCGCGACATGCCCGCGGAAGAGGTCATCGTTCGCGAGTGGCCGTGGTGGCAGACGCATCGGCGGATGTATGAATGGGTGTTGTCGCTGGCGCATCGCAAGCACGCGACGACGGCGCTGTTCCTGTTGTCGTTCGCCGAATCGAGTTTCTTTCCGATTCCGCCGGATGTGTTGCAGATCGTGTTGACGCTGGAGCGTCGGTCGCGGGCGTGGTATTACGCGGCCGTGAGCCTCGCGGGTTCGGTGCTTGGCGGCGTGCTTGGGTACTTGATCGGGTGGGGCTTGTGGGAAGCGGTGCAGGGGTTCTTCTTCAAGTATGTGTTCAAGGAGCACGCGTTTGAGCGTGTGCAGCACCTGTATCAGGACTGGGACTTCTGGGCGGTATTCGTGGCTGCGTTTACGCCGATTCCGTATAAGGTGTTCACGATCGCGGCGGGTGTGTTCAGCGTGTCGCTGCCGATGTTCATCATCGCGTCGATCGTGGGTCGGGGGGGGCGGTTCTTTCTCGTCGCGGCGCTGCTGTGGTGGTTCGGTCCGCCGATCAAGACGTTCATCGAGAAGTACTTCAACTGGCTGACGCTGGTGTTCGCGGTGTTGCTGGTTGGGGCGTTCATGCTGCTCAAGGTGCTGTGAGCCAAGGAAAAGGTCTCATGGGACGGTTGAGTCCCATGAGACCTGTGTGATTCGTCAAGGCGCCCCCTGAGCGGCGCGGATTACTTGTTGACTTCGCCCGGTCGCGTGGGCGGAGCCGTGCGGTCCGCGGTGACGTCCGTCGTGCCGGGGTTTCCGGGCTGGAAGGCGGACTGCGCGCGGGTGAGGAAGATCTCGACACGGCGATTCTGCGGCGTGTTGCCGCGCGCGGTGTTGGGAACAAGCGGGCGCTCTTCGCCCCATCCGGCGGCCATCACGCGGCCGGCCGGAACACCCAAGCCAACGAGTTCGCGCCGAACCGAAATCGCGCGGTGGCAGGACAGGTGCATGTTCGTCGGATGCCTTGAGGCCGTGCCCGCGGAAATCGGCTGCGAGTCCGTATGTCCGACGATCTGGATTTCGTAGGCGAGGGCGGACTGCTGATTGAGGACGTTCGCCAACGCGGAGAGGCTCTGCTTCGCTTCGGCCTTGACGACATCCTGGCCGGAGTCGAAGGTGAGGTCCGACGCGAAGCGCAACATGCCGCGATCGCGATCGTACTGAATGAGATTGGGGTTCTGCGCCGCGAGGTTGGCCAGCGCGCGATCGGTCTCGGGATCGACGGGCATCACGCTCGCCGCGTCAAGCCGACGAAGCAGATCGGCGTACTTCTGATCCGCGCCCGCCACGGCCGCATTGAGCCGCGTGACCTCAGCCTGCGCCGCCTGCCGCGCCTGTCGTTCGCGATCTCGCTCCTGCACGGCCAGATCACGCTCCTGCATCGCCTGCTGCTCGCGAGCCGTGAGGCGCGTGATGCTCTCGGTCTTGGAGCGATTAGCGGTTTCGAGACTGTCATACTCGCCCTGACTTACGCACCCCGTCAGGCCGATGAGGCCGCAGGATGAGATACCGGCGAGCGTGACAAGACGAACGATGGTGTGGCGACTTCGATTCATGGGGATCCTCCCGGCGGGGTGAGTTCCCGCCTGTGTGTTCCAACAATACCGCGTTGGGGCCGCGTTGTCCCGTCGGGTTGTATCGGAAAGGTGAGGTTTGCCGCATGAAACGAAGTGGGTCCGATTACCTGCGCGACTCCGGCGCGGAAACCGCGACGGGTAAGGCGGCCCAGCCTTCCGGAATCCTCCGCTTTGACGCCCTGGGCGTGGCGGATGGGGACAAGGTGTGGACAAGTCCGGGGAGCCTGCTGCTCGACGCTCGCGAGGGGCGCGGCGAAGTTTTGGCCGTGGGATCGCCAGATGAGGTGAACGCCCACACTGCGGCGGGAGTTGCGCAGGTCATCAGCAAGCCCACGGCCGTGCTGGTCCCCGGGCTGGTCAACGCGCATTCGCACCTGGACCTGACGCATGTCGGTCCGCGGGCGTATGACCGCGAGGCGGGATTCGTGGGTTGGATCGAGGAATTGCGAGCAGCGCGGGCGTTGACGGAAGAGGCGATCGCGGCGAGTGTGCGGCGTGGTGTGGAGTTGGTACGCGCCGGGGGGACGGTGGCCGTGGGCGACATCGCGGGCGCAGCGCGGGGAGTCCCGACGCTGACGCCGTGGCGAGTGTTGTGCGAGTCGGGGATGCTGGGCGTGTCGTTCGTGGAGTTTTTTGCGATCGGGCGAGGCGAGGCGGCGGGGATGGAGCGTGTGGAGGAGGTCATGTCGCGTGCGGCACGGGCATGTACTCAGGCACATGCCCATGCCACGCGCGTGGGTCTTCAGCCGCACGCGCCGGCGACGGTGTCACGGCGGGCGTACTTGTGGGCAGTGCGTGAGGCCGTGGCGCGAGGGATGCCGCTTTCGACGCATCTGGCCGAGACGATGGAAGAGCGGGAGTTCATCGCGCGAGGCGCGGGGCCGCTGCGGTCGCTGCTGGAGAGCGTCGGCGTGTGGAGCGAGCGTGTGCTGGAAGATGTGGGGCGCGGGGCGACACCGGTTGAGCATCTCGCGGATGTGCTGCGCGAGGCGAGATTCCTGCTCGCGCATGTGAACGATGTGGATGATGCGGGGCTGGAAGTGCTCGCGAAATCGGGGGCGAGCGTGGCGTACTGCCCGCGGGCGTCGGAATACTTCGGAGCGCATGAGCGATTCGGACCGCATCGGTATCGAGAGATGCTCCGTGCCGGGATCAACGTCTGCCTGGGGACGGATTCGATCATCAACCTGCCGCCGACGGCCGCGGACGCCGTGGGGGGGGGGATCTCGATCCTCGATGAAATGCGGCTGCTGCATCGCCGCGATGGGACCGATGCACGAACGCTGCTTCGCATGGGCACTGTGCATGGCGCGGCCGCTTTGGGCCTGGATACATCGTTCGTGACGCTCGGCGTCGGGTCTCGCCCGGCGGGGATTCTCGCAGTGGAGGCGCCGCGTGGATCGAACCGAGTTGATGCGTTGGAAGCGTGGCTATTGGCCGATGCTCCCCCTGGATTCCTGTGGAGCGAGAACTGATGCTGCGTGGCGGGAAGTCGAGCGCGATGGCAGGTATGACCCTAGAATGGGATTGACGTGAATCGGAGGTGTGGCGCGAGGGGAGTTGGGCACAGGCGAGACGCCCGTGCCACCGGGGAAAGAACACACGCACAGGCGAGACGCCCGTGCCACCGGGGATAGAACGAACGCACAGGCGAGACGCCTGTGCCACCGGGGAAAGAACACACGCACAGGCGCGATGTCTGTGCCACCGGCTGGGAAAGCGATGAGCCTGAAGTGGCGTCGGGTCAAGCAGTGGGATGATCAGAACCTTCGCGGGTGGCTGTTGCCTGTGAAGTTCGTGTTGCGTGCATTCAGTTCGATCACGCTGGCCGTGATTGTGTTGTCGTGCGTGGCGCTGTTTGCGGTGCTTGCGAGCGTGCCTGTGGGCTTGCTCGCGCTGGGGCCGACGTATGTGATCTATGGGCTGACGCTGGTGTTGACGGCCGGGGTGGTGGCGGGCGTGCCGGCGCTGGTGGCGTGGCGTGCGATGGGCAAGGCGAGTCGTCCGGCGCGATTCTCGGCCGTGTTCAGCACGGGCGTGGTCATGGCGGTGGTCGGCGCGGGGTTGTGGGGACTTTTGCTCTGGCCGCGGCTGGAGTATCAACCTGCGACAGGCGATGGGTTCCGTCTGTGGGCGGGGTTCGTGGATCAGTACCGGGCCGTGACGGTGCGACGGCTGCCCATGTTTGAAATGTCGGAACTGGAGTTCTACTCCTGGTGGCCGATGCGCGTGCTTCTGCTGACGTTCGTGGTCAACATGATCGTGGCGACGGTGCGTCGGATCGAGTTCTGTTTCGTGAACATCGGCGTGCTGACGGTACACACCGGGATCGTGCTGATCGCGCTGGGCAGCGTGTATTACACGTCGGGCAAACTCGAGGGGGACATGCTGCTTCGCGCCGGGCCGCCGGGCATCGACGGCCTGCCGACGACAGGGCCGATGGAAGGCCGTTTCTATGACAACACGGCCGTGGCGCTGCATCTGAGCATGGATGGCCAGTGGTGGGAGCAGCGCGTGCTTCGCGGCGTGCCGCGATACAACGAGTACAACATCGCGGCGGCGGGCGAATCGGCGCGAATGCCCACGGTGGGCGATGGTGTGACGCCGCGCGAGTTGTCGCTGGATGTGCCGCCGAGCCGCAGCGGCCGTGTGGATGATGACCTGCGATTCCGAATCGTCGGCTATGTACCGTTCGCCGAACCGATGCAGGACTGGGCGCCGTTTGACGCCTCGCGGATGCGTGCGGCCGCGCCGGGGCTGCGGCTGAATCCGATGCGATTCCTCGAACTTGCGATGGAAGTACCCGGCGGCGAAGGTCGCGAGGCGATTCGTCGATCGTTTCGATTCTTCATGCTGCCGATGATGGCGTCGCATCGCGTGTCGGACAACGGCCTGTTCGGCATCGAATACACGCGCGGGATGCCTGAGGCGCGATGGCGCGACTTGACCGAGGTCATTGGCGGCGCACAAGAGCCGATCGAACATGCGCTGGTGATCGAGATGCCCGGCGCGGAGGGCGCGCCCGGGTTTCGCGGCGTGTTTCCGGTGCGTGTGGGGACCGAAGTGGCCGTGGGCGACTCGGGATACCGCGTGCGCGTGGATCAGTTGGAGCCGCACGAGCCGTTTCCGATCATCACGCCGGGGTATGAAGGCGGGACGAGCAGCGTGGCGATCCTGCATGTGATGCAGCCTGACGGCGTGTCGTATGCGCGGTGGGTGTATCACAGGTTCCCTGAGATCAGTCAGGACTTGCTCGACGCGGTCAATGCACAAGGGATGCCGCAGCGACGTCCGGCCGATCCGGCGATCTCGATCAGGTATCTCGACATGTCGCGTGAGGCGCAGGCGTATGTCGATGAGCGCGAGGATGGCTCGGTGCGGGCGATTCTTCGTGTGCGGGGTGGTGAACTTCGCGTGATGGACAACATCGAGCCCGGCGGCGTGATCGGCGAGATCGTGCCCGGGGCGACGCTGCGCCTGTCGGATCGGTGGGAACACGCGGTGGGCATCGAGACGCCGCGCATCATCCCCGAGCATCAGCGCGAGCGAAACGATGTGGGCACGCATGGACGGGCGATGGTGGCCGTGGAGATCGCGTCGCGTCCGCTGGGCCAGAGCGAGGCCGTGTGGAAGCGGACGGTGTGGATTCCGTTCACGAAGTATCTGATGCAGGGTCTTGGGACGGAGCGTTGGGTTGATCTACCCGATGGGCGTCGGGTGATGATGGCGTTTGGGCGGCAGTGGCACGGGTTGCCGGGTTTCCGGCTGCAATTGGTGGACTTTGAGATGCTGCCGTATCCGCACAGCGAGGACATTCCGCGGGACTATCGCTCGCGTCTTCGCGTGCTGCTCGAGAGCGGGGAGACGTTTGAGCATGACGCGAGTCTCAACGCGCCGCTTTTGGCGCCGTTCATGTGGTCGGAGGATCGCGGCGTGTTCGGCAATGTGTTCGGACGGATCGTCAGCGCGCTGACGCCGCGACAGTTCAAGTTCAGCCAGGCCGGGTGGGATGCTGAAGGGTGGCGCCAGACGCGCGAGTTGGCCAAGCAGGGCCAGTTGCCGCGTCCGATGGCGACGTTCACGATCCTCGGCGTGGGGAACAATCCGGGGATTCACGTCATCGCGCTTGGCGGCGTGCTGATGTCGGTGGGCATTCCGTGGGCGTTTTATGTCAAGCCGGCGATTCTGCGCATGCGCAAGCGCAAGATTCAGCGGGAACTCGCCGATGGCTCGCGGCCGATGGGACGCGACGCAAAGGCGGCATCGGCTGACAACGGCGAAGTCGCGCGGGATTCGGTTGTTGCGAGGGGAGCGGTGACATGAGGCAGGCACGGCGGATCATGCGAGTCGGGAGGCTGGAAGCACCGAAGTCCGAACGGAGGATGTCGGACGTTGGACGCATGGGATCGGACTTCGGTGGCACGAGAGCAGCCTTCTGTGGTTCGCTGGCGAGAATTGTCGCGTGCGTGCTGCTTGTGTGCGTGGTCACGGGCGGGGCGCGAGCACAGGTTGCGCCCGCGGGCAACGAGCATCCACAGACGCAGGCATTGACCATGGATTCGGAGGCGATGGCGTCGCCGTTCGGCCCGGTCGCGTGGCCGATGCACATGCCCCCGCAGGCGGAGCGCGAAGAAGAAGTGCGGCGCAAGGTCGCGTTCGCGAAGCAGGTTGAGTTGTCGCCGCTGCGATCGTTGTCGGTGTATCACAACGGGCGTGTCAAGACGCTGGAGTCTTTGGCGCGTGAGACGGTGCAGCGCATCACCGATCGCCCGGATTATCTTGACTTCCCTCGCGTGGCGGGGAAGCAGGAGCCTGAGAAGTTCGCGCATGATCCGCTGTTCACGCTGCTGGATCTTGTGATTGATCCGGTGTATTACGCGGACAAGGCGTTGATTCATGTCAACTTTCTGCCGCTGCGCGAGGAGTTTCTCAAAGCGGAGTTTCCCGCGGATGAAGCCTCGCAGGAGCGATGGAAGCGCGTGACGCGACTGACGCCCGGGATGGTCGGACGGCACATCGAAATGATCGCGCAGATTCACGGCCTGTCGCCGGGGTACAGCGAAGGACTCGGACGAATCCAGCAGTCGCTGGGACTGGTTGACGCCAGCGCGGGGAACATGGTGCTTGTCGCGTCGGCGAGCAAGGACCAGCCGTGGCGGCACCTGGCAACCCTGCCGGAAGAATCGCCGATTCGTCAGGCCGCGCTGCGATTCGGCACGGCCTGGCGGGCGATGGATGCCGAGGGTGTCAACCGCGAGGCAAAGGTGCTGGCGGAAGAGTTGCCGAAGATTCACCCCGAGGTGTATTCGCCGCGGGCGGGCGTGCTGGGCCTGGGGCTGAAGCGATCGTCATGGGAGATGGCGTATGTACGGCTCAATGCGTTCGAGTGGGGCGCGTGGTTGTATCTCGCGTCGCTGCTCACGCTGCTGCTGGCGTTTGGCACGGGGCGTAAGTGGCTGATCGGCGTGGGCATCGGCACGCTATCGGGCGCGATGCTGCTGCACGGGTTTGGCTTCTGGGCGCGATGCATCATCGCTGAGCGGTTCGCGATTCAGAATCAGTTCGAGTCGATGACCGGCGTGAGTTTGTTCGCGGCGATCGTGGGCATGGGGCTGATGCTGGCACGGCGGCAGTGGCTCTTCGGCGCGGCTGCGGCCGGGGCAGGATTTCTCGTCCTCATCACCGCCACGCAGACGGGCATTCCCGGCGTGCAGGTCGAACGCGAGGCCGCGATTCTCAACACGAGCGTCCTGCTGAAGTATCACGTCACGACCGTGCTGACGTCGTATGGCCTGATGACGCTGGCGTTTGTCGTGAGTCTGTTCTATCTCGGGACGCATTATTTCGGCGGCAGCGATGCGCCATCTCTCGCGGTCACGGCCGTGGCGGGTGAGAGCGATGCGCCGATCGGCCGTCAGCGCACGCTTCGCGATCTTGACACAGCGCAGATGACGATCCTGCAACTGGCGTTCTGGACGCTGGGCGTGGGGATTCTGCTCGGGGCGTGGTGGGCGGATCACTCGTGGGGGCGCTGGTGGGCGTTTGATCCGAAGGAGACGTGGGCGCTGGTGACATGGATCGTCCTGCTCATCATCGTGCATGTGCGGCAGGTGCTGACCTCCGGGCGCGGCCTCGCGACGGCGTGGCTGAGCGTGGTTGGGTTCTTCGTGATGCTCTGGACGTATTTCGGCGTGAATCTGCTGCTGCCGGGGCTGCATGCGTATGCGTGAGACGGCCGCGCGTGTGGCCACATCGTTCTATTCTCGTGCGGCGGAGGAACTTGCGCCGGCGCTGCTGGGGTGTGTGTTTGTTCGAATACTCGCTGATGGCACGCGATTGAGCGGGCGGATTGTCGAGACCGAGGCGTATCTGGGCGTGAAGGATCGCGCTGCGCATTCGTTCGGCGGCCGGCGAACGGCGAGGAACGAGGCGATGTACGCGCGGGCGGGCACGGCCTATGTGTACTTCACCTATGGCATGCACCATTGCTTCAATGTCGTGTGCGGGGAGGTGGATGAACCTGTGGCCGTGCTGGTGCGGGCGCTCGAGCCGATCGAGGGCGCAGCGGTGATGCGGATGCATCGCGCGGCACGGCGGGCGGCGCGGAAGACCGCGCCCCGCGGCGCGATGTTGACGAACGACGTTGGGAACGCGGGCGATCGGCATGGAGTGCAGCGCGATGGACGCGCGTCGCGACGTGCGCGTGCGCTGCGTGATGAGGAATTGTGCAGCGGGCCGGCGAAACTGTGTCAGGCGATGGCGATCGATCGGGCGCTCAACGGCGCGGACCTGATCGCGGGCGAGGCGATCTGGATCGAACGTGGCGATGGCGCGGTGCGCGCGTCACACATCGGTCGTTCCGCGCGAATCGGCGTTGAATACGCGGAGGCGTGGGCGAAGCGGAGGCTGCGGTGGTTTGTGAAGGAGAGTGGGTGTGTGAGTGGGCGGTGAACGGATTACGCGTCACGGGCAAACGGTGGCTTATCGGCTCGGTCGCTCTCGGCCAACGCTACGAGATTCGTGTAGGCCTCCGGACTCAATACAACTACTTCCGGTTCGCCATCTTTTGTGACGAGGAGTGGCTCACCGGACTTGCGGACGCTGTCGAAGTGGCTGCGCAGGTGCCGGCGGTAGTCAGAAGCACTGACTGAGATGGGTGTGTTGCACATGGACGACACTATACCGCAAGTCGCGTCGGACGCCAAGCGAGCGTGGATTACTGCATCAAGTCACTGACCATCATGCCGATGAACAGACTCAATCCCACGATGTAGGCAAGGATTGACGCGATCAGCAGTGTGAGGTTGAGGCTTCGCTGGCCGAGGCGCACGCCCCATTGCTTCTTCAGATCGTTCCCGCATTCGGGGCATCGCGCCCATCGAGCAGGATCGGGATCAACGGGGTATGAGCATCGACCGCAACTGAACATTTCGCCGCGACGACCCCAAACGGCGAAGGCTGCGGCAACGGGAGCGTGCGTGAGAGCGAGGAATCCGGCCATCGCGATCGCGGTCATTGAGTCCGCGAACAGCGCCACGACGAGCATGGCCACGTACAGCAACAGAGTCGCCCCGAGCATCCCACGTCGTGCCCTCCTGCGCGATACCAGACTGGTCTGACGTACATGGCGCTTTGTAATGGGGCCTCGTGCAATCATCCACCGCATGAACGGCCCACCCGCGACGGCACTGAAGCCCAGCACAACGAAAATCACCGCAAGCCCGCTCCAGTCGAGATGCAGGGCCGCAACGTCTTGAAGGTACGTTCCGATTGAAGTCTGATCTCCCAGGGTCTGTCGCATTCGCGTCCCGCGTGCGGTGACATATGTGAGTGTGAGCAGCGATAAGACGATGTAGAACGGTCCGAGTGCGATGAGCGGTGCGGCTGCCCAGAGTCCGATGTTCCGCTCGGAACGCAAGCGAACCAGCCGCGTCTCCTCTTCGGTCGCGGGTTCGTCGCCAGCGCGAGGTTCGAGCATCAGGAACACGCGCAGCCATCGCGGCATCCGTCGCTTGGCGGACGCCGGCTGCGCTGAAGGCGTGACAGGCGCGGGATCAGATTCAGCCGATGCCACCCTTGAGTCCGCCTTTGCCGAACTTCTCGCGGAGGCGTCGAAGGGCCGGCGTTTCCTTCATGATTTCGGCGTAACTCGGGCCGCGCTCTTCGCGACCGCGACGCCCGCCCTGGCCGGGGCGTCCGCCACGGCCGCCGCCGAATCCGCCCTTGCCCTGGCCGCCGCGCGGGGGTCCGCCGCTTTGCTCGCCTTCGGCGGGCTGGACGGGTTCGGGCGGGGGCTGGGTGGCGCGGATGCTCAGTGAGATGCGACGATTGTCGGGGTCGATGCGCAGCACCTTGGCGCGGACCACCTCATCAGGCTTGACCACATCGTCAACTTTCTCCACGCGCCGATACGCCAGTTCGGAGATGTGGACGAGACCTTCGACGCCGGGCGCGATCTCGACAAACGCGCCGAAGTCGAGAATCTTGGTGACACGCCCGGAGACCTCCGCGCCTTCAGCGATTTCGTTTGCGGCCTGAGCGAAGGGGTCGGCCTGCACCTGCTTGAGGCCCAGCGAGATGCGGTTGTTCTCCCAATCGAGTTTGAGCACCTGCACGCGGATCTGCTGGCCCTCTTTGACGTATCGCCCGACGGCGCGTTCGCCGTGGCCGACGCGATCGTGCGAAAGGTCGCCGAGGTGTACGAGGCCGTCAACCCCGCCGAGATCGACGAATGCGCCAAAGGGCATGATCTTTCGGACGGTGCCATCGACGATCTGCCCCTCGGCGAGCGACTCCTTGAGTTTGGCGGCTTTCTCTTTGCGTTCCTGCGCGAGCATGTCGCGCCGTGAGAGAACGATGTTCCCCCCGCCGCGACGATCCACGCGCTGCACGACGCAGGTGAGTTTCTCGCCGACAAAGACGGACAGGTCTTCGATGCGTTCGAAACTGACTTGTCCTGCGGGCATGAAGGCGCGATGCTGCGCGACTTCGAGTTCCAGCCCACCCTTGTTCACGCCGGTGACGCGGGCCTCGATGATCTGGCCCTCTTCGAGCATTTCCCAATCGGCCTTCTGCACCAGGCCCGGGCGAGAACAGATGAACAGACCCTCGCCCGGCTCGAAGTGATCGACGACGACTTCGAGTTCACTGCGCACGGTCGGGAGTTCGGCATCTGGCCATTGATTGCGCGGGACGACGCCGAGGGATTTGGGCCCGAACTCGACGAAGACATCGTTTGGCCCGACGGAGACGACGACGCCCTTGCGATGTTCGCGTCCGGCCTGCACGACGCGCGGTCCGCGGATCGGCGCGGGCTTGGCGGACTTCGGTTTGTCGAGCGCGGCCATGGCGCGGTCGATCTGCGCTTCCATGGATTCAGACATCCCCGACGCTTCGCCCGCGGGCGCATCGCTGACGGATACGCGATCAGGCGCGGCCGTGTCGGTGGGGGCGTTCGATTCGGTGGCGTTGGGACGTGATTCGATGTCGGCCATGAGGAACAACCAATAAGAACGTGCGGCGCAATAAGCCTCGGCGCGTGCCGCCCGCACGGCTCGCGCCACAGAGTCTACCCCGGTTTCCGCCCCACCGCCGGGGCGGGCCGTTTGACGCGCGAACAGGGGCATCGGTGTTTCCATTGACGGCCATTCGGGGTGGGAAGGTTGATACCATGGCCCGTGGCCCGGCGAGTTCTTCACGACCGGTTCTTCAAGCAGGCGAAAGCTGAGGGGTATCGCGCGCGGTCGGCGTACAAACTGGCGGAAATTCAGCGTCGGCGGCGGCTGATGCGGCGCGGGGATCGGGTGCTGGACCTTGGGTGTGCGCCGGGGGCGTGGTTGCAGGTGGCCGCGGAACACATCGGCGCGAGCGGCCTGGCGGTGGGTGTGGACCTGGTGGCCGTGGAACCCGGGTTGCCGGCGAACACGCGATCACATGTGGGGGACATCACGGTGGTGACTGCGGCGGAGATGCTGGGCTGGATTCGCACGTCCGAGGACGCGGACGCGATGTACGACGTGGTGATCAGCGACGTCGCGCCGAACACGACGGGCGCGGGGGATCACTTTCGATCCGAGCGGTTGTGTCGGCGCGTGCTGGAGATCGCGCGTGAGGTTCTCCGGCCGGGGGGCAATCTGACGATGAAGGTGTTTGAAGGCGAGTTGTATCCTGCGCTGCTGCGCGATACGGGGCGCATGTTCCGCGAGGCCAAGGGCTTCAAGCCCGAGGCCAGCCGGGATCCCTCGCGCGAGATCTACATCATCGGACTCGGGCTGCGCGGGGTCGCGGGCGGCACGGCCGCATGACCTTCCTCACGCCCATCGCGGGGCTCATCGCCGGGGCGATTGCGATCCCGACGCTGCTGCTGTACTACTTTCTGAAACTTCGTCGTCAGCCGATTCGGGTGAGTTCGACGCTGCTGTGGGTGCAGGCGACGAAGGATTTGCAGGTGAACGTGCCGCTGAGGATGATTCGCGCGTCGTGGCTCTTGTTGATTCAGATGTTGGCGCTGCTGCTGTTGGTGGCGGCGATCGCCCGCCCGGCGCTGCACATGGATGAAGCGCCCGCGTCGCGCGTGGTGATCCTGATTGATGCGTCGGCGTCGATGGGCGCGCGCGATGGGCCTGATGGCCAGACACGATTGGAACAGGCCAGGGCGCGTGCGATTGAACTGGTCAATCGCGGATCGCGCGTGGGGTCATCGAGCCGCGTGATGGTGGTGGCGTTCGCGGCGCAGGCGCGGGCCGTGACGACGTTCACGCAGGATCGCGGCGCGCTGCGCGAAGCCATCGCGGCGATCGAGCAGACCGATCAACCCGGCCGACTGGCGCCTGCGCTGGAACTGGCGAGCGCGGCGATCGCCACCGACGTCGGCGAAGAATCGCGTGAGGAAGCGGCGGAGGTCATCGTGCTCAGCGATGGGTCGTTCGCGGAATCGACGGGTTCGCTGGCGATTCCCGGCGCGCGGGCGCGATATGAACCGATGGGCGAGCGCCTTGATGAGGAGTCGCGCGACAACCTCGGCGTGGTGGCGATCTCAGCGCGGCGGGATTATGACGATCCGGGGCTGATGCGGGTCTTTGTGCGGGTGCAAAGCGCGGCGCGGGACGAAACCGACGCGGCGATGCTGCTTGCGCTCGATGGGGAGGAAGTCGCCCGCGTGGCCGTGAATGTGCCTGGGCGTGACGCGCGCGGGACGCCGGGGCAGTCTGCGCAGACGTTTGAACTTCGCTCGCCGGGGGGGGGCGTGGCGACGGTGGTGCTCAGCGGTCGTGATCTGCTTGCGGCGGACAATGCGGGCGGGGTGGTGCTGGATCCGCCGCTGCGTCCGGCGGTGCTTGTGGTCGTTCGCGAGGGTGATGGCGCGCTCGAGTCGCCGCCGCGCGGGCCTAGTACGCTGCTGATCGATGCGCTGCGTGAGATCGGGCTGTCGCGGCTGCGCGTGGTGAGTACGACGACGTATGAAGCGACGCTCGACGATGCGCAGCGCGAGCATGATCTGATCGTGTTCGTCAATGCCGCGCCGCGCGCGATGCCCGCGCGGCCGAGCCTGAGTTTCGGCGCGGTGGGCGCGATCGAGGGCGTTTCGCAGCGTGCCGACGCGCGCCCGACGGGCTTTGTCGTCTGGCAGCGGGCGCATCCGGTGTTGCGCGATGTCTCGCTCGACGGCGTCCACATCGCACGGCCGACGCCGATGACGATCGCGCCGGAGTCCGACGGTGTTCGCGGGGTGGAACTCGCCAGCGGGATGGAAGGCGTCTTGATCGCGTTGATCGAGGACCGCGTCGCGCGGCGCGTGGTGGTGAGTTTTGATCTGGCGCAATCGACGTGGCCGGCGCACTTTGGGTTCCCGATTTTTCTGAGCAATTCGATCGAGTTTCTCGCGTCGGGTGGAACGGGCGAGGTGGGGCGCGCGTTTCGCACGGATGAAGCAGCGCGCGTGCGAACGAGCGGGGCGGGCGGCGATGTGCGATTGATTCCCCCCGCCGCGGGGGGGGGCGACGCGATCATCGTTCGCGCGGGGTCATCGGAATCCCGACGGGCGATCGGGGGAGAACTGCCGGTGGGCATCGTGCCGCTCGCGGGTGTGTATCGCGTTGAGGGCGCCCTCGACACACAACTGGCGATCAACATGCTCGATGAACACGAGAGTCGCCTCGCGGTTGTCGAGACGCTGGACATCGGGGGTGAGACGCTGGAGGCGGCCACGGGCGAGCGGGAACCGCGGGAGATCTGGCCGTGGTTTGTGACGATCGCGCTGGGGCTGCTGATTGTCGAATGGTTCCTGAGCGCATCGCTGATGCGTGTGTAGCGCAGCGCGGCGTAAGGTTGCCGCGTGAAGATGGTGCTTGACCCCCACCGCAGAGAACATGGCATGAACCTGACACGACGGAGTTTTCTCGGTGCTGGGGCGGGCGCGGCGCTCCTTTCGGCCAGCGCCACGGCCGGGGTTCGACGTTCGACCGGAAACGCCGATGGCCGTGAAGCGCGCAACCTGATCTTCATGGTCGCCGACGGCATGAGCATCGGCACGCTGACGCTGGCGGATGTGCTGTCGCACATGCTGCACGGGCGCGGGACGTGGTGGGTGGACATGTGGAGTCGCGAGGGTGTGTATCGCGCCGCGTGCGCGACGTGGGCTGCGGACTCGCTCGTGACGGATTCCGCGGCCGCGGCGACGACGTGGAGCATCGGCGACGTCGTGAACAACGGCGCGATCTGCGTGACGCCCGACGGCCGGACGCCCGAACCGCTGCTGGTGCGTGCGCGTGCGAGCGGCAAGGCGACGGGCCTGATCACGACGACCCGCGTGACGCACGCGACGCCCGCAGGGTTCATCGCGAACGTGCCGAGTCGGAACATGGAGCGCGAGATTGCCGAGCAGATCATTGAACGCGGCGTGGATGTGGTGCTTGGCGGGGGCGGGCGATATTTTCCTGACGAACTGCTCGGGGGACATGATGATCTTCGCGTGGTTCGCTCGCGCGAGGGGCTTGCCGTGGACGGCGAAGGTCGATTCATGGGCCTGTTTGCGTCGGGACACATGGCGTATGAACTCGATCGCATCGCCGATGGCGAGCAGCAGCCATCGCTGGTGGAGATGACGCGGGCGGGCCTGGCGCGGCTGGCGAGTTCGCCCGATGGCTTTGTCGTGCAGATCGAGGGGGGGCGCGTGGATCACGCCGCCCACGCGAACGATGCGGCCTCGCTCCTGCGCGACATGCTCGCATTTGATGAGGCGTTGGGCGTGGTGCTCTCGTTCATCGAATCGCGCGATGACACGCTGCTCATCGTCACCACCGATCACGCCAATGCAAATCCGGGCCTGTCGGTCTATGGCAGCGCGGGCCAGCGCGGGATGAATCGCCTGGTACTCGCCACGCGGTCGTTCGACTGGATTCTGTCGCAGCGCCGCGACCTGGCGGACCCGACCGACGCGGGCGCGATGGCCGAGATCGTGCGAGCCGCGACAGGCGTCGGCCTGAGCGAAGCCGAACGCGAAATCCTCGGCCGCGCCCTCAAGGGCGAACGCGTTGATCCGCACGAGCCGGCCAGCGCGCTGCCGCTGGCGCTCGGCTCGCTCGTGGCCAATCACTTCGGCATCGCGTTCGCCAGCGGTGAACACACGGCGGACTTCGTGGAAGTCGCGGCCGCTGGCCCGGGCGCGGAGCGATTGCCGCAGATGACCGACCTCGCGGGCGTTCACGCCGTGGCGGCGCAGGCCATTGGATTCGCCGCTACTCCCGACCCGCGCTGAGTTCGCCCCAATGCGACAGGTCCACGGCCGCACGGCCTGGCTCGCGCTGCCAGGGCAGCATGGCGCGCGGCCAAGCGGAGCGCAGGCCGCGATGGTCCACGCGTTCGATCGCGAGCAGGAGCGCGGCGTCAGGCTCGATCGCGAGGGGGGGGATGTCGAGTTGGCATGTCCAGCGCGTTTCCTCGCGCGAGACGCGGGCGGTCGGGGCCGCCAGTTCGCCGCGCGAGGATTCGACCACGACCGCACCATCGCTGCCGACGCGGATCACGGCATGGGGCGCGCCGCGCGGGCCAAGCCACACGCGAACATGTTCCGCACCGATGCTCGCCGATGGATCCACCCGGCACTCCACGAACAAGGACCACGACCCCTGCGAAGAGGATGCATCACCGGCGAAACTGCCGCGATGGAGCATCGCGGCCGTGGCGGACGAACCCGTCGGGGCCTCGTGATTGAGCCACTGATGCATGGTTGCGTCATGGAAGAGGGGCGCGATCATCAATCCGGGGGGTTCTGCGCGTCGCGGCGGGAGGAGCGCGTTGTGGGCGAAGTCCTCATCATCAACGCGGGCGCGAACGCGCATCTGCGCGGCTGCATCATGGCGCATGGCGACGTTGCTCCGCACAGCGCCGTGCAGTTCCGCGACGCCGCGCGGCGGCACCGACACCAGATCCGCTGGGCCAGTGTCGGACTCGATGAACACCGACGCGAGCACCGGCCGGGTCGCGACGTTCGCCGCGCCGAGCGTCACGCCATACCCCCCCCTTGCATCGTGCGTGGGCGCTGCATCATCCATGATCCACGTCGTCGCGATCGGTTGCGTGGCGAGCCACGCGTTCGCACGCTCGACGAAGCGCTCCGTCGATTGCTGGCGCGGGCTGAGCAGGTCCAGACGCAGCGAATCGAGATCGGCCTGATCTTCCGACCAGGCCGGGGCGCTGCGGGCGTGAACCTCGACGAAGCATGTCAGGCGTGACTCGATCTCGGCGGCGAGTGATGGATTGGCGTGTCGGAGTCGTTCGAGGCCCGCGCGCCATCGGGCCTCGACTTGTCTGGCGAAGGCTTCAATGACGGGATCATCGAAGGCATCGGGCTGCTCGCCGGGGTGGGTCCACAGGGCGCCGGTGATGAGCCGATGTCGCCATCGTCGCACGGGGCTTCGCGCCTCTTCAGCGATGGCGGCGAGGAGGTCTTCGCCGAGCGTTCGCGTGCGGGGGGGGGCGAGGGCGGGCGGACTCGCGGCGAGGGTCATGCCGGCCGGGTCCGGATGCCAGTTCAGCGACACGCGCGTGCCGCCGATGGACAGCGACTGGCGATACGCATCGGATGGCAGATGCACCAGCAGCGACCACACGCCCGCGCCGGGCGGACGAACATCGGCCGTGCCCGGCGTGGCCGACCATCGCCCCGCCGGCGAAAGCCACTTCACGTTGCGATCCGGCTCCGGGGCGACGCTGATCCAGAAGAGTTCAGCGCGAACAGCACGGCCATCGGAAAGCGTGACGCGAATCGGCTCGCGCGGATCGACGGAGCCGCGAATCTCGACGGGAATGACCAGCGCGTGGCCGACGATGGCGTCGATGCGCGGCTCGACCGGCGTCAGGCCCAGCGCGGGCGAGCCCGAACGCGAGGTCGTACCGCATCCGCACGCGATCATCGCGAGACACAGACACACAACCATGATGCCCGGCCATCGCATCGTGAGACCTCAACCGCCCACATCGCTCGATACGGGGAGAGTTTCGATGATGTTCTCGACCACGCGGTCGGTGGTGATGCCTTCGGCCTCACCTTCGAAGTTCATGATGATGCGGTGACGCATCGCCGGGAGCGCTGCGGCGCGAAGGTCATCAATCCCCACGGCCGCACGTCCCGCGCGAAGCGCTGCGCACTTGCCCGCGAGCACGAGGGCCTGGGCGGCGCGGGGCGAAGCGCCGACGCGGACGTACTTGGCGACCATGGGCGTGGCGAACTCGCCCTTGCCATAGATGCCCGCGGGGTGCGTCGCGAGGACGAGTCGCACAGCGTAATCCTGCACATGCGGGGCGATGGCGACACGGCGCACGAGGTGCTGATGGGCGAGAATGCGATCGGCATTCAGCACCGCTCGGACTTCGGCGGTCGCACTGGCCGTGGTGCGATTGAGTATCTCGCCCATCTCGGAGCGCGAGGCATAGCCGACGAGGAGTTTGTAGAAGAAGCGGTCGAGTTGGGCTTCGGGCAGGGGATAGGTTCCTTCCTGCTCGATGGGATTCTGCGTAGCCATGACGAAAAACGGCGCGGGGAGCGCGTGCGTGACGCCGGCGACGGTGACGCTGCGCTCCTGCATCGCCTCGAGCAGCGCGGATTGCGTCTTGGGCGTGGCGCGGTTGATCTCGTCGGCGAGGACGATCTGTCCGAAGATCGGCCCGGGACGAAACTGAAACTCGCGCACGACGTGCCCGCCGGGGGACTCAACCTCGGCCACGACCGTCGTGCCGGTGATGTCGGCGGGCATGAGATCGGGCGTGAATTGCACGCGGCCAAACGACAGATCGAGCGCCTTGGCCAACGTCCGCACCAGGAGCGTCTTGCCGATGCCCGGCACACCCTCAAGCAGCGCATGTCCCCCGCAGAACAAACACGTCAGCACGCCATCGACCACATGATCCTGGCCGACGAAGACGCTGGCGATCTGCTCGCGCACGGCCAGCGCATCGCGGCGAAAATCCGCGATCTGCTGTTCGATGTCAGGAGGTGATGATGATAACTGGCTCATGCGGCGGGCTATGGTAGGTCGCGATCCCGGCGATGGGGCCGGAGATCACGGCGTGTCGTCGAGCACGTCATACACGCGCAGCCACTGCATCCTGTCGCGCCATCGCGCGACGAGGTCCACATGCCGAGGATCCACGACATAGGCCGTGTAGTCCTCGGTCGAGTCAAAGCCCATGTACGCCCCCACGTCATAGTCGGCGTCAACAGTGGCACGGCCGGTGTCGATGTGCATGCCGGCCCAATAGCTTTTGACCATGGGCATGGCGCGGATCGTGGCGTCGCAATCCGCGATCAGCGCTGGTGCGTCGGCGGGATCGACAAGTTTGACAAAGACCACATGATTGATCCGCGCCGGGCGCGGCGCGACATGCCCGGAGGTGGCGCACCCCGCAGGCAGCGACGCGGCCAACAGACTGACGATCAGCAGGAAACTTGCATGAATGGTTCGCATCATGACTCTCCGAGGGCGATGTCGAGACGGCCGTGGGACTGCGCGAGGATTGACTCGGCCTGCGCCTTGTCGATGTGCAGGCGCTGCATGACAATCGCGGACTTGGCGGAACCGCCGGCGCGATCCACGGCGATGAGGGCCTCATCGCGCGGGAGTCCTGTCAGCGCGGCGACGATGCGTGCGGCGCGGTCGCGGAGTTTGGCATTGGTCGCGCGGACATCGACCATGAGGTTCTGATAGACACGGCCCGATCGAACCATCAGCGTCGTCGAGATGATGTTCAGGCACATCTTCGTCGCGGTTCCCGCCTTCATGCGAGTCGAGCCGGTGAGGACTTCCGGGCCGGTCTCGATGATGATGCAGTGATCCACGCCTGACGGCGCGACGATGGGCGAGCATGTCAGCAGCGCGGTGATCGGGCGCTGGGCGGCCCGCCCACCGGCCCACGCGAGCGCGCCGAGGACATACGGCGTGGTCCCCCCCGCCGCGATGCCGAGGATCGCATCGCGCGATGTCAGATCAAGCGCTTCAAGTTCGGGAGTCGCACCGCGCGGATCATCCTCAAGCCCTTCGCTCGAACGCCGCAGGGCGGCATCGCCGCCGGCGATGATGCCGATGATGCGGCCAGGCTCGATGCAGAACGTCGGCGGCGCTTCAGAAGCATCAAGCACGCCAAGACGACCCGATGTGCCCGCGCCGACATAGATCAATCGCCCGCCGTCGCGAAATCCCGGCTCCACGGCCTCAATGAACCGCGTGATCGCGGGCGCAGCGCGAGCGACGGCCGTGGGTATGGCACGATCTTCATCGGCGATCATCGCGACGCACTGGGCGACGCTCATGGCGTGCAAGTTCGCGGAGCGCGGGTTCCGCTGCTCGGTGAGAAGGTGTGCGCGATCTGGCGGCGAGGCGTGCGACATGTGCGAAAGCGTAGACGCGGGAGCGAAGGCAACTTGTCGGGCGACACGACCGGGAGTCAGTCGCGCCGGTCAACTCTCGGGCAACTCAATCGATGTGGAGTTCATTCGCGGCGGCGGTTTGCCGACGATCGTGGCCGCGATGCGCTCGGCGTGGTCGTGGCAGTTCTCGATGAACACGCGGAATCTGCGTTGCGTGCCGGCGGTGGCCGTGCCCGCGACGAACAGGCCGTCGATGTTGGTCTGCATCGTGTCGGGATTGAACCGCGGCGCGCGGGCCTCGCCGCGCACCTCAACGCCCGCGCCCTCCAGCAGCGACGTGTCCATTTCATATCCGATCAGCGCGAGCACATCGTCTGCTTCAACATCGCGCCTCGCGCCCGCGGCGTCACGCAGCGTGACGTGCGATGGCGTGATGCGCTCGGGCATCGTCGCGACGTGAAGCGCGATGCGCCCGGATTTGACCCACGAACTGAACTCCGGCCAGAGCCAGTACTTGATGCGCTCCTTGTCGAATGACTCGCCACGATACGACAGCGCGACACCCGCGCCGATCCGCACGAGGCGAATCGCCGCTTCGATCGCGCTGTTGCGCCCGCCGATGATGAGCACGCGACGCCGGAAGTACTCGTGCGGATCGCGAAAGTAATGCGAAACGTGCGGCAGATCTTCGCCCGGGATGTTGAGCAGGCGCGGACGATGCATCCCGCCGATGGCGACGACGACGTTGCGCGATTCAAACGTGCGCTGGCCGGAGGTTGATTCGGCGATGATGCGAAAGCGCGCGGGCACGGGCGAGACGCCCGCGCCACCGGGAGCGGGCGAAGCGCGCAGGCCACCGGCGGTGGACGAAGCGCGTGTGCCACCGACCGTTGCTTCAACAGTCGGTGCGACGGCCTGCGCCTCAAATCCCGTGTGGATTGATGCGTGAGCGATGGGTTCGATGCGCGTGGTTCGCGTGCGCGTGTGGATGGTCAGGTCAAACTGTTCGACGACGCCGCGAAGATACGCCAGATACTCCTCGCGCGTCGCCTTGTCCTGAGTCGGTGTGATCAGCGGTACGCCCGCGATCGCGATGCGCTCGGGCGAACTGAAAAATCGCGTCCCCGGCGCCCACCACCCGATCGTCGCGCCGATGTGCCCGGCTTCGACATGCGCAAACGCCTCGCCCTCGCGCTTAAGCGCCACGGCCGTGGCGATCCCAATGGGTCCAGCGCCGATGATGATGGCGTCGAGTGGCATGAGGGAGGATAGGGGCGAACAGTCGCGATCAATTGTGCCATCGACTTGCGGAGTCTTCGGAGCAAGTCGGTGCGTTGGGCGTTCGCCGCGCGAAGGTTGCTTATCAACACCCCCCGCACCGACCGCTCTCCACGACCTTGCCGCCTCTTCGCCCGAAGGGCGCTCGATCGTTGCCAGGGGCTTCAGCCCCTGGTGCGCCCCCACCAGCTCCCCGCCCGGAGGGCGGACGATTGAAGTGAATGTGTTCGAGTATTCGAGCGCCGATTCATCCGCCCTCCGGGCGGCGGTGTCAAAGGCGAATCTCCGGCGGCTGAAGCCGCCGGCAACACTCATGCGCCCTCTCGGGCGAAGAGCATCGAATCTCCTCAATGCACCGACCGCGAAGCGCGGTCGTTGGCACAGGTTGGATGATGACGACCATGTGAATCTGGACCGACGGCCGTCAAGCCATCGGTCCTGTGTGTGTCAGTCGATGAACGCGATGACTCGCGAGCTCCACGGAGCCTGGTGCTCCGTGTTCATCGTGACCAGGTGCCAGCCGCGAAGCGTGATGGTCGCGTGATCCGGGTGTCGGATCTTGCCGCGGACATACACGTTCGCGTTGCGACGCCCGGGGCGCCAACCCCAGGACGCGGCGCGCGGGCGATCGCGCAGCAACGCTCGATACGCATCGAGGGTCAGGCCCGCGGGCTGATGCTCGCAGACCATGACGGTCTCGCCGCCGTGTCGATACGCCTGCTCCGCCCAGTGCGGCTTGCCAAAGCCGCGCGACAGCGGTTCATTCCGCATGATGAGCCAAGTCTTGACGACAAGGTTCGGCTCAGGAATGAAGAACCACTCGCCCTGTCGGACATACGCAGCCGTGTGCCGGCGAACGAGTTGCGTTCGCCGCAGGCCAACATGCCGCTGCTCGTCCCGGACGATCTCCGGCTTGAGCGCTTCCATCGCCTGGCGGACGGTGGAGGCGCGTCGATCGGCGACGGCCGCGACGAACCAGTGTCGCTCGTCGTGCCCGCAGAGGAAGCGCCACCTGGCGCGTGGATCCGCGGGATCGCCGCCGTAGAGCAGCAGGTGCCGCAGGCCCTCATCCACATGCTGGATGTGTGAGTTGATGCCTGCGCGATATCCGAGGCTGAAATACTCACCCTTGCGGTCGCGCTCGATGTCGAGACGCATCCCGACGCCGTGTTCCCGCGGAGTGATGCGCACGCGAGCGCCGATGCGTTCGAAGTGCGCGGTCAAGTGCGTGCCATCCATCGATGGCCTTCCTTTCCGATGCGCGAAGCGCGCACGACAGGCGTGTCGCGTTCGCGATGTGCATGTGAATCCGATGCGCGCGGCGACATCGCCGCGCGACAACACAATGAGAGGTCAGGGCCTGCCCGATAAGACGGACCCCGCGCCGGGCAGACAATGCGCTCGCCACCCGCTTGAGTTGTGAAAGCAGGCGGGGATCAGCGTCGCGATGTGGGTTGGATTCGTCTACGCAACATGATGCACCTCGGAAGCAGACAAATTAGCATCCTGAATGAACGGAGTCAAGTGCCGCACCCGAGCACGGAACAACTTCGTTCCACCGACCGCGAAGCGCGGTCGTTGGCACACGAGAACCCGTCGCCGGTGGCGGCCGTATCCTTATCCCATGCTCCGACTCCTCCTCCCCGTTCTGGTGCTCTTCGGCGTGGTTGCAATCTCGGTGCTGAGCGATCGTCCGCAGCCGCCGGCCGACTTTGTCTTCATCAACCGTGGCGACGTCACCACGCTGGACCTTCAGCGCATGAGTTGGATGCAGGATCTTCGCGTCGCGCAGCTCCTTTTCGAGGGACTCGTGCGGCACGATGTCTTCACCACGGGCTACGAGATTCGCCCCGCCATGGCCGAACGATGGGAGGTCTCGCCCGACGGACTCGAATACACGTTCCACCTGCGCGAGGATGCCAGGTGGTCCAACGGCCAGACGCTCACGGCCGGGGACTTCGTCTACTCATGGCGACGCGCGCTGCTGCCCGACACGGCCTCGGACTACACCAACCTCTTCCAGAACATCGCCGGCTCGATCGCCTTCTACGAATGGCGCGTCAACGCCCTCGAAGCCTTCCGCAACGGCGATGACGCCTTGGCCCTGTGGCGCGAAACCGAACGACGGTTTGACGAGATGGTCGGCCTGCGGGCGCTCGACGATCGCACGCTGTGGGTCAAACTCGAACAGCCCACGCCGTACTTTCTCGACCTGTGTGCCTTTGGCGTCTTCTATCCCGTGTACCCCCCCCTCGTGCGACAATACGAAACGATCAACCACGCCAGCGGACGCCTCGAAGCCCAGCACGGCTGGACCAAGCCGCCGCACCTGGTGACCAACGGCCCGTTCAAACTCACGCTCTGGCGCTTCAAGCGCGACATGCGCATGGAAAAGAACGAACACTACTGGAACAAGGACGCCATCGCCATCGACACGATCATGTCTCCTTCGGTCAATGACGGCAACGCGGCCGTGCTCGCGTTCAAGACCGGCGCGGTGGACTGGGTGAGCGACGTCACCCCCCCCTACAAGGCCGACATCCTCGCCGAGAAGTTGGCGTTTTATGACGAGCACAAGGATGAGGTTGCGCGTCTGCGGGCGCTGGGGCTGGATCAGTTCGAGATTGATCGTCGTCTGCCGCCGGATCCGCGCAAGAACATTCACGCGATTCCCGCGTTCGGGACGTACTGGTGGAACTTCATCTGCACGCCGCGCCTTGCGGATGGCCGTCCAAACCCCTTTGCCGATGCCCGTGTTCGCCGCGCGTTCGCGATGGTGATCGACAAGCGAACGATTGTTGAAGATGTGCGTCGCATCGGCGAGCCTGTGGCGCGCACGATCATTCCGCCGGATTCCATCGGCGGCTACCGCGCCCCGGCGGGTCTGAAGTGTCTGTCAGACTTCGCGACGAGCGAGGAGCGTGCCGAGTGGGTCGCCAAGGCGCGGGCGCTGCTGGCCGAGGCCGGGTGGCCGGACCCGGCAAAGTTTCCCACCGTCGAACTGCTCTTCAACAAGGATGGCGGGCACGACCTGATCGCGCAGGCCATCGGGCGCAACTGGGAGGAGCATCTCGGCGTCTCGGTGACAATGGCGCAGAAGGAGGTCAAGGTCTTCCGCGATGACCTCAAGGAAGGGCGCTTCATGACGTCGCGCGCCGGGTGGTACGGGGATTATGGCGATCCGACGACGTTCCTCGATCTTTCACGCACGGGCGATGGCAACAACGATCGCAAGTACAGCAATCCGCACTACGACTCGCTTCTGGATCGCGCGAAGACCGAAATGGACCCCGTGGCGCGGATGGAAATCCTGCACGAGTGCGAACGCATCATCATGGATGAGGATGTGCCGATGGTGCCCATTTTTCACTACGTCACGCTGTATCTCTTCGACGCGAACAAGTTCACCGGCCTGAATCCCCACCCGCGTTCGGATCAGCATCTGCATCACATCGACGTGTTCGGCGATGGCAAGGGCACCGATGCGCCCAAGGTGATGAGGCGGACGGAGGTCGGCGCCCCACAGGGTTGAGCCGCGCTGTGCATCGGATCAGGTGGTGCGGGCGTCCCGCCCGCATCCCGACGCGACGGCTCAGTCATCTTCACATCACTCCGTGATCGCGCGGCCGACATCCCGCCGAGAACGCCCCCTCCGGACTCGCCCGCGCTGGGCGTACAATGGGCGGCTATGGCGCACGCAAAATCCACGGATCCCAACGTTTTCATTCTGCCCGACCTTGGCGAGGGCGTTCACGAGGCCGAACTCATCAAGTGGCGAGTCAAGGTCGGTGACACCGTCGCCGAACACGACATCCTCGCCGAGATGGAAACCGACAAAGCCCTCGTCGAGGTTCCCAGCCCACGCGCCGGCGTCATAGCCGAACTGCACGGCAGCGAAGGCGAAATCCTCCACGTCGGCAACGCCCTCGTCACCTATGTCGGCGGCGAAGGCGCCAAATCACCGAGCCGAAGTACCCCCAAGGCCGAGGCCAAAGACAACGGCCAGTCTCACGCGGATGCCGAAGCACCCCCCCCCGACAGCGAACAACGCGAAGATGCTGGAACCGTCGTCGGGATCATGAACAACGCGCCGGCCAAGGCGCTGGCGACCCCGGCCGTGCGACGCATCGCACGCGACCTCGGCGTCGATATCAACGCCGTGCAAGGCACGGGAATCGGCGGTCGCGTGACCGAGGCGGATGTGCGCACGGCCTCGAAGGGCGGGGAGACCTCACCCGCCGCCCCGCGTCGAGAGACAACTTCGCGACCGACCCAGGCGCGGCACGCCGAGTCAAAGCCCGCCGCTCGGACCACCACGACCGAAGCCCCCGCCCGACGCACGCCACCCGCCATCGACGGCCCTGAGACGCAGCGAATCCCCTTCCGCGGTGTGCGCCGAACCATCGCCAATCGCCTGCGCGAAAGCATGGACCGCTCCGTTCACTTCAACGTCATGGATGAGGCGGATGTCGCCGCGCTCGATGCGATGCGGAAGAAACTCGCGGCCGCCAGCGGCGAGAAAGTCTCGCTGCTTCCCTTCGTCGCCTCGGCCGTGTGCCGCGTGTTGACCGATTCGCGGTTCCGCGCGATGAACGCGACGTTGGATGAGCCGGCCGATGGTTCCGAGGGCGATTCGTTCATCATCCAGCATCGCGCGGTGCATCTTGGCATCGCCACCGACACCGACACGGGCCTGATGGTCCCGGTGATCCGCGACTGCGATGCGCTGGGCGTGCTGGAGATCGGGCGAGAGATCGCCCGCGTGGCCAAGTCGGCGCGCGATCGCTCGATTCCGCGCGAGCAGCTGCTCGGTTCGACGTTCACGATCAGCAACGTCGGTTCACACGCGGGGCGATTCGCCACGCCGGTGATCAACTATCCCGAGGCGGGGATTCTGGCGGTGGGTCGGGCGCGGCAGGCGCCCGTCGTTCGCCAGACATCCGGCGGCCCGGCCTTCGCCGTGGGGCTGCTGCTGCCGCTGTCGCTGGCGTGCGATCATCGCGTGGTGGATGGCGCCACGGCCGCGCTGGCGCTGGCCCGCATCGTCGAGTTGTTGCAGGATGATGCGGAGAGTTTGCTGGGTCCGGCGCGGGGGTGACTTCACGCCGCGACGGAGTGGCGGCGTACATGGACTCCGCCAGCCGGGCGAGCGGGATCCGAGTTGATCGCTTGCGCGACCGCCTTAGTGGGGCGAATCACGCCGCCTTGCGAGTTGTCGACTTGCTCGCGCGCGGGGCGCGGGTCTTGACGGGCGATTCGGTAGTCATCTTTCTTCGTTTGGCACGGCCGTCGTTGGCGTTCTTCGCCAACGCCGTTTCGACGGCCGAGGCGAGGCGCAGGAGTTCCGGCGCGATCGCCGCCGTCTCGCCCTTGACTTCAACATCACCGACGGGCGCGGTGACGTTCGCGCGATTCGCGGCCAGTTGTTCCGCGCGCGACAGTTCCGCTTCGAGCGAGGCTCGCGCCTGCGAGATGCGATCTTCAACCTGTGCGAATCGGTGCTCAGCGTGCGCCGCATCATCACGCCACGCCGTGGTGGCCTGGTGAATGCCTTCGCGGGTTGACGCGGCCTCGGCCCGCGCGGCATCGACGTGTTCGCGGAGCGCGGCCGCGCTGGCGAGGGCTTCGTTCACGCGAGCCATCGCCCGATCCACGGATTGTGCCGCGGCCGAGGCCGTGGCATCGAGCGCGGCGGACTCGTTGCGCACGCGCTCTTCGATCGAGGACGTCGCCTCACGCGCCTGCGATCGCAGCAGTTCGACCAGCCCGGCGGCACGTTCGCCCGCGACGGCCAGTTGATCGTCGATGCCCGCCCTCGCGGACTTGATTCGATCCACGGCCGCGTGCGCCGCTTCATCAAGGCCTTTGAACAGCCCATCCGCGGCGTCGCGTGCTTCGGCGGCGACTTCGGCCAGCGCGGTTCGCGCGGAGTCCACCTGTGCGCTCAGCGCTGCGCGGGCGCGTTCGGCGGTTTCGCCGACTGAACCAACGAGCAGGGCGATGCGCGACTCGGTTTGGGTGATCTCTTCGGCGGTTGCCTGAATGCGCCGCAGACTTTCGGCGGCCCGCGCCGCTTCCTCGGTGATCGCACGCTGACACGTCTGTTGGCGCTGCTCGGCCTCGGCCACGGCCGTCATGCGCGCATCGAGCACGCAGCCCGCCTCAACCGCGCGTGCAATCAGCGATCGCAACTGTTGGGCGAAGTCATCGAACGTCGTCTGGTCAACGACTCGCGGCGACAGGAAGACGTCCTCACCCGAACTCGCAAGTGTCCCACGCTGATCCGTCGCCATGAACCCCGCTCCTTTCGCGTCTGCCTGCCTCGCCACTCCGTGGCGAATGCCCCTCGGGTACCTCGCCACTGCGTGGCGACTCCGCCTTGGCTCGCCCTTCCGGGCGTGCCGACTCCCCCGCATCCATCGACGTTCGCGTGCTTTGTGGCGTAGCCCGCGCGGCAATCGCGCTGGCCTCGGCAGCCCTTGCGCATCCCCTACACTCCAGTATGCCCAACGCACGTTCAGGGGATTCTCTGACTGACGCCTCTCGCGGCGAGCGACTCCAGCGAGTTCTTGCCGACGCCGGCGTCGCCTCGCGCAGGGCGTGCGAGCAACTCATCGCGGATGGGCGCGTCAGGGTCAACGGACGCCGCGTGTCCACGCTTCCCGCGTGGGTCGATCCGGCGGAAGATCGCATCGAAGTCGACGGCGACGTGATCGCCGCGCCCGAGCGCCGCGTCTACATCATGCTCAACAAGCCGTCGCGCACCATCTCCACGGTTCGCGATGAGCCGGAGATGGATCGA